>JBDSLC010000033.1:0-6133 GCA_039916585.1 Pyrinomonadaceae bacterium
TCGTAAATGCCGTAGACGACCTTTTCTTTCTCTTCCGCGAACGAGCCGAACATCTTGTCCCAGATGATCAGAAACTCGCCGAAGTTCTTGTCGAGATAAGGAAAGTTGACGCCGTGATGGACGCGATGATGCGATGGCGTCGTGAAATATTTCTCAAACCATCCGAGCTTGCCGATGAACTCAGTGTGATGCAGGAACGCGATAAAGAGGTGAATTCCGGCCATCATATAAATGTGGAGCGGCTGAAATCCGATCAACGCGAGCGGCCAGAAGAATAGGAACGAACAAAACCGCTGCGTCACGCTCGCACGCAGGGCGACCATGAAGTTCATCTCCTCAGCCGAGTGATGCGGCGAATGGGCCGCCCACATTATGTTGATCGCGTGGCCCCAACGATGGACCCAATAGAAGATGAAATCAACGCCTAGCAGCAGCAGGATAAACGTCCACCAATTCAACTCGATCGTGAACAGACGAAAGTTTTCCCATAGATATCCGTAAACAACGTAAACTCCAGCCGCGACCAGTACGTTCACAGTCTGATTCCCGAGCGCGGTGCCGAAGTTCGCGATCGCTTCGGGAAAGGAAAGATAATCGCGTTTATAAAGGATGCACCCGCCGACTTCGAGCAGAACGAAGAAAAGAGCGATCGGCGTCAGGTATGTGTAGATGTTCGTGTCCTGCATTTTCGCGATAAATATACGCCATGATGGTTCGCGAGCAAAAGCGTGAGGCGTAAGTCGTTTGAGTCGAAACATTTCGCTAGGGGTCATTTTGAACCAATTGACTCAAGGTCTAAGAGTTCGCGAGCAATTTCAACAACTTACGGGCAATGTATGTTTGTTCCGTTCCATTTCGCGAGGGTCATTTTGCTCCATTCGGAACAGGTCTAAGATCTACGCAAACTTTCCACAGTTTACGGACTAGTTCCCCGCTGTGGTTCGAACCTGGTCTCTCAAAGATCTGCCGGCACGTTTGCCGGGTCAATCATAATGCCATGTATGAAACAGAGCGTCAAGAACTATTTCGTAATATTTGGGAGTTCGGTCCGCAATAGAAAAGAGCTGCCAGGTACGAGCGTTCCCTGACAGCTTCTTCTTTCTTTTGACGCTCGTTAATTTGAGGTCTTTGCGGCATCGTAAGCAGCTTGGGCGGCGACCTGTTCTTTCTGCTTGTCGGTCAAGGCAATGCCCATCTTTTGAAGTGTGACGGCGTTGAGCGTTTTTGTAACTTTCAGCGAGTTGGCGTCCTGATATTTGCCAAGTCCATCGCGGGTCGTGTCGTCGAGTTTGCCGTCATCGCCGCCGGTCAGCATCTTGCCGTCGCGGAGTATTTTCTGGGCAGCCTTGATCTGATCGGCACTCGCTCGGAATGGGGCAGGACGTTTGGCTCCATCTGCAGACTTTGCGGCAGTCGACTTAGTTGTTGTCGTCTTCGAGGTCTTCGATGGTTTCTTGTCGTCCTCTGCTCTCGCAAACGAATTGGGATCAACGGGGATGGCCTTCTGCGTGTCAGTAAGCTCGACTCCCATTTTCTCAAGCGTTGCGCGGTTGAGGGTGCCGGTTTTTTTCAAGCCGTTCGAACCCTGCCACGTCTTGATCGCATCACGGGTCGGGTCGCTGAGCTTTCCGGTCGGCTCACCGGAATACAGACTGGCCGACTTGAGTTTTGTTTGGACCTGTGTGATCTGGTCCTTATTTGGACGAAAGATCGGACCTTTTTTTTTGACTGGCGCCGGAGCTGGCGTAGCTTTGGTGTTCGGTTCGCGATCGGCGCTGATTTGGGCCGAAGCACCTATCGAAAACAGTGCGAGTGTGAGGAATAAGTACAAGAGTCTCTTCATCGGTTCTCCTACGATAGATCTAAGTTTCGGTTTTTAGCCCGTTGTTCCAGCGTCGCTGAGGATTTTCAGGGAGTGGGGGATTGGGCTATGATTTGACAAGGAAGTATCCGACAAAACACATAATAGTGTCAACATTTGCTTGCTGAATGAATGTTCATTCAGTTATAATTCGGGCACTCAGATAATCCACACCGAGGGAATCAAACAATGGCAAATACTGCTAAACCGGCTTTAGACAATGAGAAGACACTGCCGCCGCCGGCAACGATGAGAGTCGCAAAGGCGGCCGTGCTAGGCGCGGGTACGATGGGAGCGGGAATCGCTGCACATTTGGCGAACGCGGGCATTCCGACGCTGCTGCTCGACATCGCTCCGAGTGAACTCACAGCCGACGAGGAAAAGAAGGGCTTGACGCTCGAATCGCCGCAGGTCAGGAACCGCATTGTGAACTCTCTGTTTGAGGCTGCGAAAAAGCTCAAGCCGGCGCCGTTCATGCTTGCGGAGAACGCGAAGCTAATCAAGATCGGAAACTTTGCGGACGACCTCGCGAAGATCAAGGACTGCGACCTCGTGATCGAGGCGGTTGTTGAAAACCTAGAGATCAAGCATAAGCTTTTTGCTGAAGTAGAGAAGCATCGCAAGCCCGGCGGTGTTGTCGCGAGCAATACGAGCGGCATTCCGATCGACGCTATTGCCGAGCCATTCTCGGAGGATTTCAAACAGCATTTTGTCGGCGTGCACTTCTTCAACCCGCCGCGGTATATGAAACTGGTCGAGGTGATCCCCGGATCGCGGACGAGCGGCGAGATCGCGTGCAAGATCAGCGGATTTTTGGATCAGCGGCTTGGTAAGGGTGTCGTGCCCGCGAAGGACCGGCCGAACTTTATTGCGAACCGCATCGGCGTTTTTGGAATGATGGCGACGATCCACGAGATGATCGCTGGCGGTTGGACGCCGACCGAGGTCGATCAGATGACAGGCAAGGCGATCGGCCATGCGTCATCTGCAACGTTTCGCACGTCGGATCTGGTTGGCTTGGACGTGACGGCTCACGTTACCAACAATCTCTACCCTGCGGTTCCGGATGATGAAGATCGCGACGTATTCGTGCTGCCCGAATTGATACAGACTTTGCTCGACAAGAAACTTCTTGGCGATAAGACGAAGGGCGGATTCTTTAAGAAGTCGAACGACGCCGAAGGGAAGCGGGTCATTCTCGAACTCGATCTGAACAATTTCGAATACAAGCCCCAGGTAAAAACGAAGTTCGCGTCGCTGGATGCGGCAAAGGCGATCGAGGATAAAGCTAAGCGCGTGAAGGCTCTGGTTTGGGGCGACGACCGCGTCGGCGAATTCCTTTGGAAGACGACCTCGCGTGTATCGCGATACGCGGCGAACCGAATTCCTGAGATCGCCGATACGATCGTTGAGATCGACAACGCGATCAAGTGGGGATTTGGCTGGGAGATCGGCGTGTTCGAAGCGTGGGACGCGATCGGTGTTGCAGAATCGGTCGAGAGGATGCGCAAAGAAGGTCAAGTGGTTCCGGCAAGCGTCGAAAAGATGCTTGCGAGTGGTGCGACCAGCTTCTATAAGAACGAGAGCGGCAATTATTTCTACTACGACCTTGTCGGCGGCGAATACAAGCCGAGGCCGGAGCGGCCGGGTGTGACGGTGTTGAAGTCGGTCAAGGAACGCACCGGCGTGATCAAGACCAATCCGGGAGCATCACTGATCGACCTTGGTGACGGCGTTGCGTGTCTTGAGTTCCACTCGAAAATGAATTCGATCGGCGGCGACACGATCCAGATGATGAATGCCGCTCTCGATGAAGTTGAGAAGAACTTTGTCGGTATGGTGGTGGGAAATCAGGGTGGGAATTTCTCGGCCGGAGCCAACATCATGATGCTCCTGCTGGCGGCGCAGGAAGAAGAGTGGGACGACATCAATATGATCGTCTCGAGCCTGCAGAGGTCGGTGATGCGGCTGCGATATTCGCCGAAGCCGGTTGTGACTGCTCCTTACGGCCTGACGCTCGGCGGCGGATGCGAGATCGCCATCCACGGGAACCGGGCTCGGGCGGCGGGTGAAACATACATCGGGCTCGTCGAAGTCGGAGTGGGCGTTATTCCGGCTGGCGGCGGTACGAAAGAGATGACGATGCGGGCGATGGACGCGGCTCAGAAGGCTCCGGAGGCAGATCCGCTGACATTTCTGAAGAAGACGTTCGAGATGATCGGCATGGGCAAGGTCGCGACGTCGGCCCAAGAGGCAAGGTCATGGGGATTTTTCCGCGATGTAGATTCGATCTCGATGAACGGCGACCGGCTGATCGCGGATGCGAAGCAGGAAGTGCTGAATCTGGCGGCAAGCGGATTCGTAGCTCCGGTTCCGCGTGAAGACATCTTCGTGATGGGCGAATCAGGCCTCGCGGCGATGAAGCTCGCGCTCCATATGATGAAGCAGGGCGGATTCATCTCCGACCACGACCAACTGATCGGCAACAAACTCGCGCACATCATGAGCGGCGGTGCGATCAACCATTCTGCGTTTGTGAGCGAGCAATACCTGCTCGACCTCGAACGCGAGGCCTTCGTTTCGCTCTGCGGGGAGCGGAAGACGCAGGATCGGATCGCCGCGATGTTGAAAACGGGTAAACCGCTCAGAAACTAATAAACGAATAGTGAATAGTGAAAAATACAAAGGCAGGATGATATGGATGAACGAATAGATTACATCACCTCTGAGATGCGAAAAGTCGCGGATGATGTGAAGTCTACATTCGGCGAGTTGAGGCCTGACCAGCTTAATTGGAAGCCCGGGGAAAAGAGTTGGAGCGTCGCTCAATGTCTCGATCACATTATCAAGTCGAACGAGCAGTTCTATCCGGAATTCGCAAAGCTGGCGTCGGGAGAGCGGAAGAACTCATTTTGGGAGAACGTTTCGCCGCTTACCGCCTGGGGTGGGCGATTTTTGGTTAAAGCGGTTTCGGAAGATTCGAAAAAGGCAAAGGCGCCGTCGAAAGCGATCGTCCCGCCGAGCGATATTGACGCGGGGATCGTCGATAAGTTTGCCGAGCATATTGCCGAGGTGAATAAGAAGATCGAGGCGGTTGCGGATGCCGACCGGAAGAAGACCGTCGTTACGTCTCCCTTTTTGGCGATCCTCACTTACACGCTCGAGGATGCTTACACCGTGCTGGTCGAACATTCAAAGCGGCACATTCGCCAGGCGAAGCGCGTGATGGAGGCCGAAGGATTTCCGGCAGCGGCCGAATCAGCGAATGCCTAAAGTCTTCGGTAAGGGAAGTGAATGAATTACGAAAGCCGGGCGTTCATCTTTGATATGGACGGGACGCTCGTTGACAACATGCGTTTCCACACCGAGGCGTGGCGGACGCTGATCGAAGAGAACGGACACGAGTTTGAGGAGCGCAAGTTTCTCGTCGAGACTGCGGGCCAGACGAATCGGGAAATTATCCCGAGTGTTTTCGGCGCGGTGTCGAACGATCGGCTCAACGAACTGGCGCTGAGGAAGGAAATGCTTTATCGCGAGGTCTATATTCATCACCGGAAACCTGTTGACGGCTTAATAGAGTTTCTGGATTCGGCTCACGGCCTTGGGATAAAATTGGCGGTTTCGACGGCGGCCTCTCCGGCGAACATGGCGTTCATACTGGATGGACTTGAGTTGCGAAAGTACTTCGGGGCGATAACAACAGCCGCGGATGTGAAGCGGGGTAAGCCCGATCCTGAGATCTTTTTGATGTCGGCGGCGAATGTCGGAGTAGAGCCGCGACATTCGATCGTATTCGAGGATGCATTCTTTGGATTTGAGGCCGCGAAACGAGCCGGGATGAAAGCGATAGGTATCACGACGGTTAATTCGTACGAAGAGATAATGCGGGCGGAAGGTGTGGTCGAAGCGCACGCTGATTTCGAGGGGCTTGATCCTGGTGAGATTGTCCGAAAATATACTGATGAGCATTAAGCGTTGTAGCTGGGCGAGGAATGATCTCGCGATCCATTATCACGATACCGAGTGGGGCTTGCCCCTGCACGACGATCGCGGTTTGTTCGAGTTCCTGATACTTGAGGGCGCGCAGGCGGGCCT
Organism: Pyrinomonadaceae bacterium; assembly: GCA_039916585.1. Taxonomy (GTDB): domain Bacteria; phylum Acidobacteriota; class Blastocatellia; order Pyrinomonadales; family Pyrinomonadaceae; genus OLB17. The sequence goes on from JBDSLC010000033.1 coordinate 5,957, forward strand.
GAGTTGGGACACGATCCTCGCTAAGCGTGAGAATTATCGAAAGGCGTTCGATAATTTTGACGCGGCGAAGGTTGCGAAGTATTCAGATGCGAAATGCGCCAAGCTGCTCGAGAATCCCGGCATCATTCGCAATCGTTTGAAGATCGCGTCGTCAGTATCCAACGCCAAGGCTTTCTT
>JBDSLC010000034.1:0-50026 GCA_039916585.1 Pyrinomonadaceae bacterium
TTCCGCCATCCTCGAATACGCTGATCGAAATTATGGCGGAAAGTTTTGGCGGCCAGGATCTAAGCAAAAATGATTGGCAAGAGATCCAGGCGGTCATAAGGGCGATGGTTGCTCAGAAGAAATTGAAAAAGAAATAGTTTTGTTGAAAATCTCCTACGACAATGAAGCAACTTTACAAAAAACTAAAAAAAGCCTTTCCGTTCGTCGGCGAACGTGGAATCACGGAGGATGATGTGTTCTCATTCTGCGCTGATCACGGAATAGAGATCGTCTTTTCGCCGCACATCACGGACGCGTCCTACGTTACATACGACGGTGAATCATTCATTTTCGTCAACCACAAATTGAATGGCTGGCGGTTACTGCACCGGCTGTGTCACGAGATCGGGCACTACCTTTTCCACGTTCCCACGCAATCGAGTTTTGCCGTCGAAATGTACGGCCTGGAACACTACCGCAAACGTAATGAGTGCGAAGCGGAAGCAGTTGCAGCGTGGCTGATGCTCCCGATGCACGAGATGGAGAACACACTGCAATCCGGAATTTATAAGAACGACAAAGAGATCGGCGGACTGATCTCAACTCGAATCAATGTCTTCAAATATGAATCGAAAACCAAGGCGTGACGAAGGCTCGCTAATCAAACACTCCGATGGAAAACGTTGGATTGCTCGGCTACGTTATACGAAGCTTGACGGTTCGGCCGGTGAGAAGAAGCGCACCTGCGAAACCCACGAGAGAGCGAAGAAAAAACTCGGCGAGATCCGGGATGAGATCGAGAAGGAACTGAGCGATCGAAAGACATTCGAATACGTAGACGCGTTCTACAGGAAAGAATACGTCCATGCCGCTAAGATCGTTGACGGCCGGAAGGTGAGTGGTTTTAAACAGGATCCAAAGATCATTGAAGGCTATCTCGATTATGCGAAGAAATACTTCGGCGACGCATGGGTCGACGAGATCAAGTTCGCGGATCTCCTCGACTACAAAAAGCATCTTCTCGATACTCCAACGAAACACAAATACAATCCGAAAAGACGCTCGATTGCCGACGTGAATCAGAACCTTCGCAGACTTCGGCGACTGCTCAACGTCGCAGTGGAACAAGGCTGGATCAATGTTAATCCGTTCCTTCGCGGCAAAGGGTTGATAGCCGATTCGCACGAGAAGGAACGCACAACGGTCTTATCTGTTGAGGAAGAGGAAAAGCTTATTGCTGCGTGCTCGGGCGTTCGTGCCCATATTCTGCCAATCGTCGTTTTCGCTATCGATACAGCAGCTCGCAAAGGCGAGATCGAAGCCGTGAAGTGGTTCGACCTGAATTTTGAGGCCCGATGGATCCGCGTCAAGAACAAGACTCGCAACGTCGAAACGACGCGGCTGGTGCCAATGCCTTCGAGATTGAATAAAGTCTTGGCAGAACTACGGCAAAACTCGGCTAAGCCGAATTCCTTGGTGTTCAACGTCGGCGATTTCAAAAGGGCTTGGGCGGGAGCTACCGCGGCCGCCGGTATGGCCGGACTTCACTTCCACGATCTGCGGCACACCGGCATCACGCGCTGGCTCGAAAAGGGAATCTCTATCGCTGACGCGATGAAAGCTTCCGGCCATACGCAAATCAAAACATTCATGCGATACGTAAATCAGCACGAATCAACAATGACAGCTTTCGCAGACAGGATGGATATGCCGGTAGACCGGCCAAAATCCGTGCCCCTTCGTTTGCCCCTTAGAGGTGCGAAACGAGCCGTTCTGAGCCGTTTTGGACGGTAGTTTGAAACGTGGCAAGAGTCGTGAAAGCCCCGTAATTACTGCGTTTCGTGTCTACACGTATCTTCTCGTCGAACGCGATCCCCGATTCGTAATCGAAAGGTCGTCGGTTCGACTCCGATGGGCGGCTCCATTAAAATCAATAACTTACAAGAAGTAAACGGCTGATAGAAAAGGCAAGGTACTCTCAAAAGTACTCTTGCCCTTTTAATTCGCACGGAATTCGGCCAGGCTCCGGAGCAACATTGAATCTCGCCTCATACCCATTCCGGATCCTCAAGCGTGATCCAACGAAGCACAACCTTGTGTACCGATCCCATCGTGGACTCGAAACCCGACGGAAGAAGTATTAGCTAGACTTATTATAGGGTCGCTTATCGGATGAGCACGATCGGGGGCCTTTCCTACACGATTAGTTTCTACAACTCCAGTTGTAGACCGAAAGTAGATACTTTGCTTTTTGTTCCGCTGGCAAAGTATCTTGCTTGCGCAAAATCCAACCCAGTCTCGCCGTCGCGTTCAGAGCCGGTGAATTGCTTGCGGATGTTGTTGGAGCCGTTGTTGGTGCGGGCGATCTCTTCGCCGAAGGAGTGGTAGTCGTGGCGGGAAATGACCTAGCGGATACGAAGACGACGGGGCAAAACGGGACGGTCGACTGACGATTAGCATAGCCGAGGCGGGGAATCTAAAAGCTGCTGCCGAGGAAGTCGTTGAATGGGTCGGATCAATCGCCGGAGTTTTTGACGCCTAAACCATAAGCGCTAGGTCAGGTGGAGATTATCGTTTTCATTTTCCAATCGATATCGGCAAAACTGTCCTCGCGTTTGATCAGCAACCAGTTCTTTTCTTGCCTCGACATTCTCACGAGCGTAAATTCGCCCCGAACCTTTTTACCGAGAAAGGAAAAAACGATCTTTCCCTCGTCGTATTGGAGTTGCGGGTCGACGAAAGTCTCGTATTTACCGCTATCCCAGATACGAACCTCGCCCGCACCGTATGTACCTTCCTCAAGAGTTCCTTCGAAATTGAAATACCGTAGGCTGTGATCGGGCACGGCCACTGCAAGTCGCTTATCGTCGGGGTCCATCGATGGCCCCTTCGGCACCGCCCAACTCTTTCCAGTGCCGCCTATCTCGAGCCGCAGATCAAAATGTAGCCGCGTCGCATGATGTTCATGGATCACGAACCGTTTCCGTATCGGCTTGTCTGCTGTCGCGGCGCCAAGTGGCACCTTCATTATGCGCATTCTGGTCTACTGATCTGCCTCGGACTCAGCTGGGTTTCCTGCAGCCTTCTGGCTCCCAAATCGCTCGTCGTCTATCTTCTTCTCCGTTCCAAGCCCCTCGCCGCCGGACTTGCCTGCACCGGCATTCCCGCCGCTTTTTCCATCCGCCTCCGTATGCGGATGCGAATTGTTCTCCGCGTTATCGCTCGTCTTTCTTTGATTCTGCCGTGCCATATTCGTGTATACCTCACCTAAAACTAAACCAGTCCGATCGGCCATTACCATTCATATATCAAAGACGTTAACCGGTATCATTCATCGTTAATGCTGTTGATGCACCGTTCGACCCTATATGTGAGGGTTCCTTGAGGTTGGGATCATAAGTAGGGCTGCTCGAAAAGCAGCCCTGGCCTCTTCATTTTCCAAGGATTGCCTCGACGTTAGTCGTTGCCGCCCTTGCCGCCGGACTTCGATCCGCCTCCTGAACCTGAACCCGAACCGGAACTGCCGCTCGAACCGCTAGACCCGCCGCTTTTCGAGCCGCCGCTAGTCTTTGAACCGCCCGACGACGATCCACCCTTACTTCCTTTTTTCTCTGCCATATATACTCCTCTATCTTTTCGCGTTTTTGTATCGGCCTCTTGAACGCCGATAAGACCAAAGCTAGGCCAAAAGGTAAAGACGGAATGTACGGTCGAAGACGAAAGGGATATTTTTTAGAAGCGCGGCCGGAAATCTGTACGGGACAATTCACAGTGCCCTATCCCGCACTGCCAGCCAAATTCTGTATTGACACGTTCGTTGTATCTATGACAACATACTTGACCCGGGTTTAGGTGCCCGGGCGCGCGATGACTTTGTTAAGAGTTCATTTAGCTTGTCCGGTTGCCGAGAAGCACTAACGCCGCAACGTCTAACTAGATGAAACTTTAACTCTAAACGAATTCCCGTAAGCTGAAAAAACGCGTCGCAAGTCTTAGATCTTGTTCCAAATGGAACAAAAGGACAGACACAAATGGAACGAAACAAACAACTTACAGACCTTCAGTAAGTGTTGATGGTGATCCAAATGAATCAAAAATCAGACGGGAAATGAATCGAATCAAACAAAAAAGCCATCGACCAGTTTCCGAATCTGTCGATGGCTCAGTCTCTGACTTCGATCTACGAAGCAACTTCCAGAGATCAATCACTAACGGATACGATGGTTTGTGGTCGTGTTTCGCCACTGCCGCCAATGCCGCCACCGCCAACCAATATCCAAAGGACACGCTGTGTAATGCAACCCGAATGCAACCGCCAACCGGAGGCTGATGTAGTGAGCAGTAAATGTTATCGGATCGAAAATACTCATTGTGAAGAGGGGAAGATATTCGATATTGGGTCTGCGGTTTGTATGCCTAATTACAGAGCCGCGATATTAATTGAAGATTTCTCGTGTAGCCCGATTGCCACGCACCGCGATAAACATTTCAGCCTTTGTATCGCACCTTACAGTAATACCCAACTGGCGGCAGTATAGTTGCCAATACAACGAACCGCTCCCACCGCCACCCATCGGGCGAAATTTCGGTTCGATTCACGTTTTACAATTTCAACCTAGGAGAATTAAAGAATGTCCAAAATATTTGGATTCAAGCCGTCGATTTTCGCGGCTCTGGCATTAATATGCATGACCGCCGTTTCAGCTCTCGCAGCTAACGGCTACTCACTCTTCGGAGGAGCTGAACTGGTCTCGCCCGGATACAACTCGCCGACATCAGCGCAACTCGCTTCAACAACCGCGGAACCTTTTAGCGGCGTCGATCTAACGGTTCCGGAAGGTCTGACGGTTGGCGATCTTGAAAATCTGAGTACCTGGTACTATTTCGAGGAAGGAACCTGCGGCGGCGGCGCGCCCCGGTTCACCGTTGGCACAAATGAAGGCAACATCTTCATCTATTTAGGCGACTACCCGAACTATACGAACTGTCCACAGGACATCTGGACGAACAGCGGTAACCTTGTCGAGGATGGTGACTATGTCGACACGAGCCAACTGGGCGGAAACTTCTACCAAACTTGGGCTGATGCGGTCGCGGCATATGGCGATCTCGAAATCACGTCCATTCAGCTTGTGAATGACGGTTCCTGGTTCGCAGGCGACGTGGTTGTCAAGGTCGATAACGTCGATGTGAATGGAATGATCTGGACGTTTGAGAGCAAGAACTCCTGTAAAAATGGCGGATTCGGCCAGTTTCTAGATGAAGAAGGAAATCAACTCTACAAGAATCAGGGCCAGTGCGTCAGCTACTACGCTCGAGGCGGCGAATAAACGAGCGAGAACCAAATCAGAAGCCGGAATGGATTAACGTTCCGGCTTCTCTTCGATTAGAGCATGCGAGCAATTTATCTCTATCGTATTATGTGCGTGTAAGAGGAACTGGAGCCCTAGTAACGAAACACTTCGCCCGTGTACGATAGCCTCTAATCGATTGTGGCCGAGGTTTATTGGCTGATGGCGGGATAGTTAGGATCTCAATCTTTCTGGTCAACGCGAAGCGGAGAGCTGGCGTCTAGACGGGACTTCGATTCATCAATTAGGTCATTGTTGGTCTCGTAGCTCAATTCCCTGACCGCGCTTTGGACTGTTCCCGGCGGATAAATTCGTTCGCGATAGATCGGATATGCTTCGGTGCGGAGGTGGGCGAGCATGTGGTGGCCGCGGCGAGATGAGCGTTCGTGGCGGAGGGCGGAGATATCGATAGGGGCGACGACGATGCGTTCGCCAGGCCCTGGTGATGCGTCGGCCAGCAGGCGGCCTTCGAAATCTACGACCTGGCTGCCGCCAGACCACGAATACGGCGGGTACTGATGAAGGCTCGCCGCCTGATTCGACGCGACAACATAAGCTATATTCTCGATAGCCCTTGCTCGATTGATGACAGTCCACCAATCCATCGGGGGCGTCGCGTTCCATGGGTCCATATATGCCGAAACGCGGATGAGCACCTCGGCACCGTTCGCCGTCAACTGTCTCAACGATTCAGGAAATAGCCAGTCGTAACAGATCGCACAACCAAGGCGGCCGATCTCGGTATCAGCAACCGGGAACAGCGGCTCGTCGTATCCTTCGATGTCGTGAGGGCTGGTGTGGACCTCGTATGGGATCCACGTGTTGACCTTTCGATATTTGTAAAGAATCCCCTTCGGGCCGATAAGGCAGGTCGTGTTGAAAACCGCTCCCGGCCATCGGGGATCCACCTCGAGCATCGATCCCGACTGGATATAGATACCGTGCTCTTTCGCCTTTTTTTCGAGCCGGTCGGTATGTTCGTTAGGGATCTCGACGGCCAGCTTTTCGATCAGTTCGTTCGCCGATGCAAATACCGGTGCGGCGTGGGCGAACTCGGGGAAAACAACAAGCCGCACCGGTAAGAACGGAGCACTTCCCGCCACTGCCGAATCTATCATCGACAAAATTCGATCGGTGTTCGCCTTCATCTGACGACGCTCGACGGGGTTCGAAAGAGCCGTCTGGCAGGCCGCCGCGGAGTAGCGAATGTAATTCATATTATCGCTGTGTTTGAATTAACCCTGCCTCGATCTGCGGCAGCAATCGGCGGCCAACGCGGGTCGTGTATTCGTCGTAGATCCGCTGCTTTTCATCGGTCATCGGGAACTGTTCAGGCGATGCGTACGGATACTTCGACATTCCCTTGAACGGCAGTGGATACACCGCATCTGGGCTGCCGGAATTGATGTCCATTTCCTTGCTGTAGCCGTCGGCGTATAACAAGAAGGTGTACTTTCGCCCCGGAGCCGGTTCAGGTAGGGCCGTGAAGCTAAGTATTAGTTCGTCGCCGGTTTTGGAGATCACGAATACATCGTCCGTCGTGCGCAGCAGAGGAAGCACACTGCCCGTACGTGTGAATCGGCCCGTGAAGAATTTCCAGCGACCATCGTCGAGGATCTTATCGTATGTAGGAACGAGCATTCCGGCGTAGGACGTTTCCGCGGAAAACCCGCGCTCCGTGAGATCCGCCTGTACAGGCATCAGCTCAACGGCTTTCACCTCCTGCTGCTGTGACGTATCGACAGCGATCTTGTCCCAGTAGGTCTTCACGTTAGTTACGATCCGCACTTCGCGTGAATCAGTCAGGAACTTACCGGTAAGGTCAGCGACGATCGTCTGCGGGCGTCCGACCGAAATGCCGATGCTATCGACTACTGTTTGCCATTCTCCGCCCGCGTCCTTTACCTGAAGTTTGGGAAAGAACAAAGCCTTGCCGCTCTGCGATGCTGCGAGATTGTCCGATGAGAATGCGTAGTCGGTCCAACCGGTCAGCAGTAACAGCGTACGACCTTTGAATCCCTTTTTCTGATCGAGCGTCATTGTCAAGCTGTGGGTTTCGGCATAACCGCGGATCGGAGTCGAGGTGAAGGAATCGTAGAACGTGTAATCCAAGTCCTTGATCTTCGCCAAGACATTCTTGCCCGTCGAATCGGAAGCCGTGGCCGGAGGCTGTTCGCCGCGGGTCGTATAGATCACTCTCGTTCCCGCGGTCGGAATGCCATAACCCTCGTTAGGATAGATCTCGGAATCTGCCGTGTGCTCGATCGCTACCAGCTTGAGATGATCGAGGAACATTACCTCCTCAAGTTCATTGGTCACCCGCAACTCGTATCTTCCGTTGCGCGGCCTAAGCATCTTGGGCGGTATTCGAACAAACTCATCCGAATCCGGAAAGTGATAGGCTCCGCGGTCCTTCCAGTTACCCATCTCGCCGCCACCCAGGAAATCGGTAACGAACGCGAATTTTTCACCATCCCACGTGTATAAATACGGGCACGAGGACGGTTTTCGGTCTAGCTCTTCTATCGACAGATCACGGCGATTTGCCGCGGTGAGCTTAGCAATATCCATCTCGGCCTGAACAACACCGGAAGGCCATAAGACTCGCACCGCATCCGGCTGCTCTCGTCGTCCGAGGCCGAAATGGACCCCCCAAGCCGCCGGCATCGGACTGGCTGCATAGGTCTCCAGCTTCTGCGACAGACTGCCTGACCGCAGATCGACCTTGGCACCGACGGCGGTGCGATTGCTGACCCTGCCTTGCAAGGAAACGGAGATAGATCCGTTCGCCGCGGTTCCGAGATTCTTATAAAACTGAACCGGCTGGCCCTTTGCGATCGATAGAATATCGACGTTGCCGTCGCGATCGAGATCAGCGGAGACCAACTGTCCGACTCGGCCCGGCAATCCGGTCTTATCGCCTCCGACAACGGCCCAATCTCTTCCGAGATTTCTGATCAAAACTGCCCCGCTGTTGGTGCCTGCAACAAGATCCAGTAACCCGTCGTTATCAAAGTCCGCGAACTGAGCCGAGCTGGAACCCACTGTCTCTCGGGGCGCTTCCGAGAGCGTAAATTTACCTTTGCCGTCGGAGACCGCGAATAACCCAGGCCCGGCTTCTCGTCCGAAAAAGAAATCGATGTACGTGTCCTTGTTGACGTCACCTGCGGCCGCCACTGTCCATTTGCCTGGACGACCCAATCCGACCTCATCAGCAACATTCCTGAAAGTGCTATCGCGGAGGTTCTGATAAAGCCGCGGCTTATCTCCGGAGTTCAATACCAGGAGATCGACGTCGCGGCGATTGTCAAAATCTGTCGGGATCACGGCTACCGGATGAGTTCCCGCACCGATCTTCGCATCGGTTGTCTTGTCAACGAACGTTCCATCGCCATTATTACGCAAGAGCTTCGTGCTTGTACCGAGAAGTAGGATGTCCAGATCGCCGTCGTGATCGACATCTACCAGAGCCCCAGTTGAGAACTGTCCTGTGATCACGGGAAGCTTCGAGCTGAGATCGGAGTAGCCGCCCTTGCCGTTACCTTTGAGATACGCCGGTCGGCCATTGCCGAACATTAGAAGATCGTCGAAAAGATCATTATTGATATCGCCAGATAACACACCCGTAACTTTCAGCGTAGATGGACGCGTGAGTTCACCGGATGCTGTTGAGATATCTACAAATTGGCCTTCATCATTGCGGAAGAGTCTTCGCCGCGAAGCGGGATCGATCTGAACTATGTCAGGATCGCCGTCGTTATCGAAGTCGGTCAAGGCAACCACCGCGGCCGCCGTTTTGATCGTCGTCGGAGTCACGCGAAAGTTGATGGTTGGGTCTTTGGCAGCTACGAGTTCCGGTTCGGCTCCCGTTGATACCAGTGCCTCCGCGTACCGGCCTTGCTCCAGGTAGTTCTGCCCGATACTTGTCGCGGCTCCACTCTTGCGCAACTCCTGAAATGCACCGATCAGCTTTTGCCCCTCGTCGCGTTCGTCATTTCGGATAAGGGCCGTCGCGAGGTTGTAAATAGCAGACGAGTTGTACGGCTCGGCCGCATAGGCCCGCCGAAAATAGACGATCGCCTCGGCGTTGTTTCGCTGCTGGGCGTAGATCTGCCCTACATTTACATTCGCACCAACGTCTGATGGATCCGCTTTTAACACGTACTGAAACCCGGCAAGTGCAGCTTCCGTACGATCCTGATTACGGGCGATCAACGCTTGTACATAATGGGCACTCAAAGATTCCGGAGCAAGACTCACGGCTTGATCCGCAGCAACGCGCGCCTCATCGATCTTCTGTGCATAAAGAAGCGCGATGGCTAGATTTACTTGGGCGATCTTGACGTCAGGGCATTTCGCGAGAGCCTCGCGAAATTCGGGTATCGCGTAAGCAGGCTCGAACTGCTCAAGACGCGCGACCCCGCGATTATTAGCTCGATACGCTTCTTCGCGCTTTGCGAAATCAGTCGCAGACATGCAACCGGAAGTCGCCGCCTGTGATGCAGCGGCCTGCCATTCACCGGGATGAAGCGAAAAGAAAAGGCCCATTGCAAAAACAGAGCAAAGAGCCAAAACATTCCTGTAATTCGTCATTGAAAAGCCTGTGCCCGATCCGACCTATCTGGTTCTGACCATTGCCGTGTTGCGGTCAACCAAAACTGACTTGGGTGCCGTACCGTCAAAATATGCCTTGGTTTTAGGATAGACGTACATTGCAACTTTTCTGCCCAGATCCAGGCCGGCGACGTTATCGGCTTGAATGTGATATCCGCCCAACACGCGCGAAAGACCCGCCAATTCGGCCGTCTCCGAGAAGGTTGGGAGTTGCAAGACGATCACGCCGTCATTAGTGATCCCACTCGTGGCCGGCTTTCCATCGACTGACTGCTTGATCTCGCAGGAGATACCCGGCTCGGTAAGTTCGCCCGCATGTCGGGTTTCAGTAGCTCCAAAATTATCGCTTCCCGTAAATAGTTCGAGCACCTTCGCGCTGGCTGCGCTTACGGTGCTATGTCCCGAAACGTATCCCGGAAACGGAGGAGTGATGAATGAAAGCGGCGAATAAGGATGCCATTCGCTGGCCGGAAGCATCACAACTCCCTTGCCGCTTCCGCCCCAGCCTTTTACCATCTTGTCCTTGTAGTAGTAGCGAATGAGCGTCCACGGACGCGAGCTGTCATAGTACCGTTTCGCTTCCCAAGCGGCTATGAAGGCATCGAAAGCGGCGACGCCGACCGCAAAGAATATCTTCACATCCTGATCGATACCGTACTTATCGCGGCGGGATACTGCCTGAGCAAACCGAAGCCAATGGCCGGATTGCCCGGTCGAACGCGGGCCGTCGCGCATAAATTCGACGATCGCTTTCTGTTCGAGGCTAAGTGATCCATTATAGTTGAGCACCTCGTCGGTTTCTTTCTTTAGCTGCTCTGAACCGATCTTTGGCGGTGGACCCGGACGAAACTGATCCGCACGTTCTAAGCCAAACGGCTGAACCCGATACCAGTGGGGCGTAAGGAACCCGGGCGTCGCCTTCTTGTTGGAAGCGAGCGTGAATTCGATCGGCTGCCAGCAATCGGGATCGATGATCTTATCGACCGGGTTCACGGGTCGGTAAAAAGTATAGTCGGAGTATGGCTTACCGTTTCCACCCTCCTCGTCACCGAGTTGATTTGCTCCGTCGTGATGACGTGCCTTGAGAAGGGCGGCGGCGGCGACATTACCGATCCCTTCCGGCTTCGACGTATCTCTAGTATTGTTTTCGGGATCGAGACCGTGTTCACGGACACGGGCCTTAATGTACTCGGCGTCCTCGGGAAAGATGTCCATCATCGCCCGATAGGTCGCAAATCCGACCGCGATCTCTTTGTTCTTGAGAGTTCTCTCAGCAAGCGGACGACGCAGATCACCGCCTGTCACGACTCCGACCGCTTTGTCGTCGTATGGAGCCCAAGCCTCATACATACACGCGACGATGAGCATGAGCATCCGCGAGCCAACGGTAGGCCGGGGAGCAACCCGCTCGTGTTCACGCGCTGTTACTTCCAAAGCGATGTCGAGCCAATCATAGGCAGCGGACCGTTTATCCTCAATCATCAGCCCGGCCGACGATCGGTCTTCAGTGGCGAACAATGCCTGAGGTGCGCCCGTTCCGACAGCGAATGACGGCAGTGCGAACGACAATAGAACCGCGCAGATAGTGACTTTGCTGAGCAACGACATCAAATCAATCCTCCGAAGGTCACAGCTCGAAGACGCCGAAGCATGCGACATTTTAACTCCCTCCTTGATGATAGTTAGCCTACTTGGGCGATGGGCCACTTCCCACCATCTGATCGAACTTCCTTCGCGTCTCGGCCGACCAACCCGGGATCAGATCGATGATGGTGCCCTTGTCGTCGACGAGAATCGAAAGTGGAACTGACAATTCCTCGGTCGCGTAAATGCTCTCGATCGCGGGCACGCCGCCGATCATGTTCGGGTACGTCACTTTCTTATCGGCGATATATCGACGGATGTTTGCCCCGGTATCTGTATCGACGTTCATCCCGATGATATCGATCCCACGGGCCGCTAGTTTCGCACGAATCTTCTCTAGCTCCGGCATTTCCTTGGCGCATGGTATACACCAGGTCGCCCAGATATTGATCAGCGTCTTTCGCCCCGGCTTCAGCAGTTTTCGAGCCGAACTTGCCGAGCCGTTCATGTTTTTCAAAACGAAGTCAGGAAGCTTAGAGCCGACTCCGATCTTCAGGCCCATCGCGAAAACTTCAGACTTAGTAAGTGGTTCCGGCAGGTTCGCCTTTGCGACCTTAACCGACTCAGCCATGCCTGCACCTTCTTTCAGCAAGAACGTGCCGCCCGCAGCCATCTCACCGGTAAAACTCTCAACTGCTCCGGTCGCCCAAGTCACTTCGACGGATTCGGCTTTCTGATCTTTGCCGAGGCCGAAGGTCAATCTGGAATCGTGCTGCGATATAAATCCCGATCCGCCGGACTTGATCTTGGTCAGTGTACCTGCCGACGTTTTTACCCTTACGACCGAGCCGAAGGCGTCCCTTGTAGAACGGTTCCCTTGCAGCACGATCCGGAGAAAGTTGCTGTCCTGCCCGACGTTGTTTCGGAATAGTAGATGTGCCTGATGCTGGATCGTCGTCGAAAACACATCCAGATCGCCATCGTTATCAAAGTCGGCGAACACGCCGGCTCGGCCATCGGTGATCGAGTCGATCCCAGACACACCTGAGATATCAGTGAACTTCTTGCCGCCGAGGTTCATATACAGCGGGTCGCGTTCGTATCCACTGAACGAGAATCCCTGTCCGAACATCAGGCTGTTCTGATCTGCCCGAAGGGCGCCTTTTTCATCTTTACCGTCATTCGAATGCGTCACGACCTGACGCCAAAACTGCGATCAGGTATCTTTCATGGATTTACCTGAGATAAATCCATTAGGAGTGTAGATGTCCTCCCAACCATCGTTGTCGAAATCGATAAAGCCGCCGCCCCACGCCCATCCGCCCGAGAATCCACCGACTGCGGCGGTGACATCCTTGAACTTGCCGTCTCCCGTATTCTCGAACAGGTTATTTCCTGCGGCGAGCTTTTTGAGCACGTTCTCTTGCGGTCCGGCGGTCGGAAACAGCCGAGCCAAAATGCGGTTGCCGGCGGTCGAACTCATATTCGACGCGTGGATATCGAGTCGACCGTCGTTGTTATAATCGCCGAACGAAACGCCCATCCCATTGCCGGGGTCGAGCACTCCGCGGGCGGCCGCCTCATCGACAAACTTTCCGCCCTGATTGATGTACAACGCCTTTTCGCCGAAATCGTTCGCGACGTAGAGGTCCATCTTTCCGTCGGCGTTGATGTCGGCAAATTCGGCAGCGTAACTCCAACGCTTGTCATCGACGCCCCATTTTGCCGCCTCTTCGCGAAAGCCGCCACCGGGCTGGCTGACGAAGAGAAGATTGGGCGTTCCGTTCGTCGCACGAAACCAGGAGTTTGGCGTTATCTGTCCGTAGCGGTTGTAGGACGTAACGTAAACATCGAGCCGTCCGTCGCCGTTGATATCTGCGGAAACTGCGCTAAATCCGATCGCGTCACGCGCCACGCCAGCCTCAAGCGAGATGTCGGCGAATGAAAGTTTACCGCCCTTGCTTAAGTGATTCTCGAGCAGAACCTGTTGACCAACGGTCGAAATAAAGATGTCCGTGTCGCCGTCGTTGTCGTAGTCAAACAAAAGCGGAGCAACTCCGGTCGCAAGGTTGGTCACGCCAGCGTCATTCGAGGCGTCACGGAACTTTCCATTTCGGTCATTCAGATAAAGATAGTTGCGGTCGGGAGCGGTGACGAAAAGGTCTATCCAACCATCGTTGTTCAGGTCTGCCGCAGCCGCACCGTGCCAGATGAACCCGTTATTTTCGGGAGTGCCGAAGCCCGGAAGCGAAGCTCCCACACCTGCGGGAATGGCGACCTCGGAAAACATATCTTTTTCGGCGACGAGCGAATCAAAACTCACGAGGTCGAAGGAATCAAACTGCCAATGCTTGTTCGCGGCATACCGCACATCCGCCCAGAACGTGCCTCGAGCCCACTCTCGCTTGCCATCGGCGTCGCGGCCGATCACGTAAAATGCGATCCTTGCTCTTCCCTTGGCTCCAGCAACGGCGGTCGGTTCGTCGGCACCCAGCAAGGCCTTCGCGTTCTCGTCGAAATTCGCTTCTTTCACCTTGAATCGAGCATCTTCTATCTCTGAGAAGTGCTCAAGGAAATCCGACCATGATTCGAGAAACGCCTTACTCGCAATTTTTCCAGGTCCCGGATCGTTCGGCTTGGCGGCAACGGTCACCACGGACAGCGTGGGCGTTGCCGCTTCCCATTTGTGCATTCCTACCCATTTCACCTGATTTACTGTCGCCGTGGGGCGTGAAGGGAAGATCTTTCCTGTAAGCACGGCAGAAAAATACTCACGGGTCAGCTCAGCGTCACGATCACGTGCCGCTACCGAAAGAGTAAGCAAATCGTTAGCCAGCGACTCCGACAGTTCCTCTATCGTTTCAAGCCTTCGGTCGTCCGCCCTTGGCGCGGGTCTCGAAGGCAGAACCTGGGCTAGGACAGACGATGGTCCGAGCAGTGAAATTGCCATTAACAAGGCAAAACATCTGCAAAAGGCGAGTCGATGTTGAAACAACTGGTACAGCGTTCTCACTCTGGGAATTCCTAATTAGAAAAGTAAAGGACTGCGGTTTGCATCCTTATTCTATTACAAGACTCTTGCGAGCGCCAAGCTTTCGGTCGGCCCTAGCTCCATTAAAGTTCGTGAAACTGCAGACACACCGGTGTCGGCGTTTCGATTGTTGAGCCGGTGTAGGTGAGCCTTCCGGAGCTCCGGTCGATCGCAAACGTTACGATCGAATTCGACCGTTGGTTTGCCGCGAGCAGATAGCTGCCCGACGGGTCGATCGCAAAGTTTCGCGGCGTTTTCCCTCTCGTCGACGAGATCTCCACAAGCTGTATCTTGCCAGCCCTCTTATCGAACGAATATACCGCGATGCTATCGTGACCACGGTTGGACGCATATACATGATCACCGCTCGGCGAGACGTGCAGATCCGCACAGCTATTGCTCGGCCCGGAAACACCTGTCGGCAAAGTCGAGAGCGTCTCCATCGCTTTCAGCCCGCCTCTTTTCGCATCGTAAGCGAGGGACGTGAGCGTCATATCAAGCTCATTCACTATGAATGCAAATTTGCCGTTCGGGTGAAATTTAAAGTGCCTCGGCCCCGCTCCGGCTGCGGTTGAATAGAAGGGCTGCTCGGCATTTGGCTTGAGTGTGCCTTTACCTTTATCGAACTCGTAGATCATCACGCGATCGATTCCCAGGTCGTTTACGAATGCGTATTTATTGTGGCTATCGAGAATGATCGAATGTGCGTGGGCGGCTTCTTGCCTGTCCTTGTTGGCACCCGTTCCCGAATGCTGCTCAACGTCGACAGCCTTGCCGAGGCGGCCGTCGTCGCCTATCGGCAGTACGGCCACATTGCCGCCGACATAGTTGGCGACGAGCACGAACTTTCCGTTGGCACTAGTGGTGACGTTGCACGGAGCCCCTCCCATGCTTGGCTGCTTATCGAGAAACTTTAGATCACCAGACTTTTGATCGATCGCGAAAGCACTCACGGCACCGCTCTTCATCCCTTCGAACTCTACTGTTTCGTTAACGGCGTATAGATACCTGCCGCGGCCGTCGATCGTGATGAACGACGGTTCTTCCACTCCTTCCACGACACGAAACGGCGTAAGGCGTCCGGTCGCTCCGTCGAACTTGTGGATGTAGATTCCCTTGCTCTTACTCTCACCCGATGTGTAAGTGCCTACGTAAAGAAGCATATCTCGTGCTTTGGAGTTTGACCTTTGCGCGGTCAGATCGCGAGCCAGCGTGGCACCGCTGAGCCCTGCGGCAGCGAACCCGATAAAACTACGTCGGTCGACAAGTTTAGAGTTTCTCATTATTAAACTTTGATGAAGATTCGCTTTCGATACAGCACCCACATCATCAGCAGCCACAATCCGACGTAGGATAAGGCATAGAACAGAGAAGCATTGATCGGCTCGGCCCAGCTTAGGAACAGGTTGTTGTAGATCCATTCCTGCAGCGAGACGGAATTTCCGTCCGCAGCGGGAACCGTTACTGATCCGAGGAGATTCGAAAGTATCCCGGAGAAAACGTACAACGCTAACGCATTCACACCGAAGACGACGAACGGTTTAGACCACCAAGAGATGCGTTTTACGTCGATAAGCCAGTAACAAACGCCAAGCGTCAGAAGTGCGAGCCCGGCAGTGTAAAGAACGAACGAGCTCGTCCACAAGGCCTTGTTCAGCGGGAACAGAAGGCTCCAAGACCATCCGGCGGCCGCGAGAACGGTACCCGCAAAGAAGATTCCGTTCGCCTTCTCGACGCGGTCGCGATCCTCGATCAGCCACTTGCCTGTAAGCGCTCCACACATGGTTGTGACGATCGAAGGGAGTGTCGAGAGAATACCCTCGGGGTCGAAGACTTTCGCCGAACTCCACAGGTGATCGGGCGTCAGGATCAGGCGGTCGAGATACGCGGCAAAATTGCAGGCTTTGTCATCGATCGTCGTGACCGCACAACCCGGAACCGGGATCAGGGTCATCAACAGCCAGTATCCGACGAGAAGAGCCGCTCCGCTGATGACCTGCTGTTTCCAGCTCGTGTTGAGAAAGATAATCGATGCGCCGACGTAGCAGACCGCGATCCGCTGGAGTACGCCTGGGATCCGCACCGTCGCGAGATCCATCCAACCGAAGTTTGTTCCCGCGAAATAGAACGCGACGATCAATGCCGCGGTTACGCCGAGAGCGATCGCAGCCAGCCGAATTTTATCGACCAGATAAAGATAAAGGGCCGCGGTGAAGCCAAGCGCGATCAGCAGTTTCCAAAATTGAGAAAGATCGGTCTCGCTCCAGCCGAAGAACGGTATCGAGTAGATCACCAGGCCGAGCGCAAAGATCTTGGCACCGCGGGAAAGGATCTTGTAGTAGATATCGCGTGACGGCCCGTCTTTCAGCCGCTTCGCAAACGCGATAGGGATCGCTACGCCGACGATGAACAGGAAGAATGGAAAGATGAAATCGGTCGGCGTTATGCCGTGCCATTCGGCATGCTTCAGCGGGCCGTAGATCGTTGACCACGTGCCGGGATTGTTAACGAGCGTCATCCCAGCGATCGTGATGCCGCGAAATACGTCGAGCGATATCAGCCTTTCCTGCTTGAGGTTCTCGGACATTCTCTATTCGGACGCTCGAACTCCCGCGGCTGCGTCGACCAACCTCCTTACGCCGGCGACGCTTACGAACTCAACCGCAGCCTTCGGCTTTGCTATGGCATCGAGTTCAGCTTGACATGCCGCTCGCCACTCGGTGGTTTGCGACGATCCGTTGGTCAATGCAGTGATCGCTTCGAGCGCAATGCGGTTTAGAGCTTTCAAACCTTCGGGTAACTGCCTCGCTTCCGCAAGGGCGGGCGAGTTAGCGACTGTCGCCGCGAGTTTATCTTCGTGTCTCTGCCAAACCTCGACCATCGACCGCAGTTCAGCGAGAAGTTCGGTCCGGTTGCCGCCTGCGACAAATCGATCGACCGCACGGTTAAACTTTCGCGCGTTGGGAGCATCAGGCTGAGCTGCGTCGATCAAACCGGTGAGCGGAGAAAGCATTGTCTGCGGACGGACCTGATAGCGTTTATATTCTTTGACTGGTTCGATGAGCGAGACGAGCGTCTCGAGAGCGGTCGTATCCGCACCCATCGTCAGCCGACGAAGCAGCACTTTCTGATTGCGAATGTGCGTGAGCCCAAGTTCTTCGAGGCGTACGGAAACCACCTCGAGCCGGCGATACATGTCTTCGACATCGTTCACTTCGCGCGGCGACCAAAGTCGTTCGGCGATCGCCGCGGTCCGCGGCCAAATGCGCGAGTCGATAGTCTCCGGTGAGACCCATTCGGCCCACATTGTCGCTTCGCCGCCGAGCACTCGCTTCTGTTCATCCGCCGAAAGGGTGGTATCAGCCGGCAGTGGATCGACAACGTAATGATCCGAAGCGGGAAAGGCGAGATCAATGTAGTAGCCGTTGGAGAGAACGCCCTGAAAGCCTTGCCTCGCTGCGTCTGCAAGCGCCTTCTGCCCCCGCCAAGAATGGATCACCACGTCCTTTGGCAGATCCGGCTGAAAGATCTCATCCCAGCCCATCATTATCTTGCCGTTCTTTTGGAGAAACTTGAGTATCCGCTTGTTAAAATAGGTCTGAAGGCCGTGATTATCCTTGATGCCGTTCTTCTTCATGAACGCCTGGATACTCGCGTTCGCATTCCACTGCTTCCCCTCGTTCTCGTCGCCGCCGATGTGCATATACGCATCAGGAAACAGCGCGGCCATCTCAGCGAAAAATGGTTCGAGCAGCTTATATGTTTTCTCGTTTGTAGGATCAAGCGTTGGATCGAAGATGCCGGGCTGGCGCTCTATTGAATATGGTCCTGGTGCGCTCCCGATCTCGGGATGGCTCACAAGCCACGCCGTCGCGTGACCGGGCATATCGAACTCGGGCATCACGCGAATGCCGCGGTCACCAGCATATCGGATAATGTCGCGGATCTCGGCTTGTGTATAAAAGAGTCCGTCAGAACCCTCAAGGTGCAGTTCCGGGAATTTTTTGGTTTCAACCCGGAAACCCTGATCTTCGGTCAGGTGCCAGTGGAGAACATTGAGCTTGACTGAAGCCATTCCATCAAGCGTGCGCTTGATCACCTCGACCGGTTGGAAATGCCTCGCGGAATCAACCATCAATCCTCGCCACGCAAAACGCGGCCGATCGGAAATGGATACCGCCGGGAAATAGAAGCCGTTCGAGTCACCTTCGAGCAACTGTAAAAGTGTCTCAAGCCCACGCATTGCGCCGACCGAATTGGGAGCGGTCAGCTTGATCTCAGTCGAAGATATCTCGAGGTCGTAGGATTCGTCATCGCCGAGCCGCGGGACCGCATTTCCCATGGCCTTGGTTTCGACTAAAAGAGTTGGAGCGCTCGCGACCGTTTGCTCTCGCGAAAAATCGACTATTGTCCGGCCCTCAAGCCGACGCATTACGCGATGAACATACTGCTTCGTCCGTTCGTCGGTCTGTCCCGCCATTCGATAGCTGAAATTCTTATCGACAGGAAGTCGTCCCGCACGCCACGAAACACTCGCGGGGACGGGCATCAGGTTTCTCCGGGCTGCAACCAGCGCGTCCGAACTCTGAGCGGCAGCGGACGGCACACAAAACAGAACCAGGAAACCGACGACTAAAAATCTGGAACGTCTTTCGAACATATTCAAAATAAAGTTTCCGCTCAGCGTGCGCTGAATTTCTTAACTGCCGCCTGCATGCAATTTGAGACAGTTGTCGTGCCCTTGTCGAACATCGCGAAGCCGCCGTCCCATTCCCACCAGGCGTTAGGAATTTCGAGTTTGCCGAGAGCTGAGTATACTGCCTCTGCATGCCGGCATCGGTCTTCCATCGATGCGAAGTTACCGAACGATCCGAACTCACCTAGAAAGATCGGCACGGCGTTCTTCACCGACCAATCCCTCGCCCTCTTGAGATCGTCGTACATTCTGATGGCTTTCGAATCGTCCGAATAATTCTTGATTCGTTCTTCGATCCATGTTCCCTTCGCGGTCTCTGGAACCACAAGCTCTTTCTTGTTCGCAGGAAAAGGAAGTCCTCGAAGTTCAGGCAATCCGGCAGAAGACCACGTCGCTCCCTGATGAGTGAAGATGAATGGATCGTAATAGTGGAATGTGTAGATGATGTTCTGGTCCGCAAAGGGTTTTGAATCAAGCATCGCCTGACGCGAGTTCCAATCATGGAAACCGACCATCATCGTGTGTTCAGGAGCGATCTGCCGGACCGTCTTGATCAAAACTTCGGCCTGAGCACGCCATTCATCAGCTTTAATTTCGTGCGGCTCGTTGCGCAATTCGAAGAACACCTTTTCCGGATCGAGCCTCTTGTAACGGTTCGCAATCTCTTTCCAAAGCCAGACGATGCGGTCGGTCGAATCCGCTCCATTTACAGTTTTGTCTAACTCGACGTGATGAAGGTCGATGATGACGAAAAGTCCCTCAGCCAGAGCCGCCTCAATGAATTTATCCGCGATCTGCGGGCCCTCGGGCGTCGTCCAGCGAAATGGTTGATCATAGCTCGCCCAAGCACCAAAATTGATCGGAATCCTAACCGTCTTGAAACCCGCCAATGAGATACTCTTGAAAACAGCGAGCTTCTTCTCAGCCTCGGCCGGCTTCATAAAATCCGCATAGTTCGTCTGCTTTGTGCCAAGCCACCAATTCTCGAGGTACGAGAAATTCATGCCCGGTCCGAGCTGTTTTGCGCGCATGTGAGCCGAAGTGTTGGCGAGCATCGAAATACTCGCGAACACGATCAGCAAGAGAACTACGGCGGCTTTGTTCATAGTTTCCGGCTATCGCAGCGTAAACTTCTCAGCCATTCCGCCGACCATAACTGTAAAGTCGCCCGGCTCGACGACCGATTGGTTGTTTTCATTGATAAACGAAAAGTCGTTACGAGAAAGTGTAAACGTCAACATCTTTGACTGATTCGCTTCGAGGTAAACCTTTGCGAATCTCTTCACCCGTTTCCCGGCCGGAACCAGGGTCGCCGCTT
The DNA here is from genome assembly GCA_039916585.1 of Pyrinomonadaceae bacterium. Classification (GTDB taxonomy): domain Bacteria; phylum Acidobacteriota; class Blastocatellia; order Pyrinomonadales; family Pyrinomonadaceae; genus OLB17. Next base: position 20,574 of record JBDSLC010000034.1, read on the forward strand.
CGTCCCGTAGATACAATATCACCGTCTCCTTTCCTGCCCGGGATCCCGTGTTCGTCACCTTTACCGAAACATTCACATTACCCATCGGCGCGACCGAACGTGGCGAAACCTTCAGATCGCTGTATCGGTATGTCGTGTAACTCAGGCCCGAACCGAACTCGAATTGCGGCTGCGTGGCGACGTTGCCAAAGGCGGTTGCCTCGACCTCGAAGAGCTTGTGATCGTAAGTCAGATGGTTATTGGTCGAACGCGGATAGGTGAACGGCAGTTTTCCGTTCGGGTTGTAGTCACCGAAAAGGACATCGGCAACCGCTCGACCACCTTCGTCGCTCGGGTTATACGCAAGCAAGATTCCTTTCACCTTATCCGCGATGCGGGCGATGATCCGCGGGCGTCCCTCGACCAAAACCAGGATGACAGGTTTGCCCGTTGCTATGATCTGTTCGGCAAATCGAAGCTGTGTTTCGGACAGCGTGAGATCCGTGATATTCCCGGGTGTTTCCGTGTACGATCCCTCGCCGAGACAGAGCACGATGTAGTCCGAATCCTTGGCTTCATCTACTGCTTTCGCCACATCGACCTCGACGTCGTACATCACAGGAGTACCGCCGACCGAAGTGTTAGGGGGACGGGTAAGAGCCGTGCCCTGACGAAACTCAAATCGTTTGCCGCCCATTTTTTCTTTGATGGCCTGCTGGATCGTCATCTTGTTGGTCGGGTACAGTGAGGGTTCCGAACCCTGCCACGTCCACGTCCAGCCGTTATTCAAAGCGATCAGCGAATCGGCGGTCGGACCCGTGACGAGTACTTTCTTGTTTTTCTGTAGTGGCAGAATGTTATCCTCGTTCTTTAACAAGGTCATAGTCTCGCGGGCGGCCTGCAGGCTCGCTTCCACATACTCAGGTTTATTGAAATTATTCTTGACTGCCGGATTCGGCATCGGGTTTTCGAAAAGTCCGAGCTCGAACTTCACACGCAAAATGCGGCGGACGGCGTCGTCGATTCGCGTCATCGGAACCTTCCGCTCCTTTACGAGCTCGATGAGGTTATCGCTGAAGCTGTAACTGTTCGGCACCATGCTCATATCAATGCCCGCCATGATCGCCATTCGCGTTGCTTCTTTTTCATCGGGAGCAACTCGCCATTGGGTTACGAGCTTTTTGATGTCTTCCCAATCGGAAACGATGAACCCGTCAAACTTCATCTCGCCTTTAAGGATGTCCGTAAGGAGATGCTTATTCGTATGTCCGGGAACGCCGTTGATCTCGGCTGAGTTCACCATCACCGTTCGAGCACCGGCCTTGACCGCGGCCTGGAACGGCGGAAGGAAATATTCTCGGAGGTGATTCTCAGGTATCCACGCCGGAGTACGATCGCGGCCGCTTACCGGTACGCTGTAACCGACATAATGCTTCAAGCTTGAAGCGACAGAAACATCCTCAGCGACATCCTTGCCTTCAAGCCCGCGAACGAACGCAACACCCATTACGGACGCGAGATACGGGTCTTCGCCGAAAGTCTCCCAGAATCTCGGCCATAGTGGCTGGCGCCCGACGTCGAGAACCGGTGAAAAACTCCAAGGGATCGCCGCAGCTCGTGTTTCCATCGCGGCGATCTCGGCAGCCTTTTGCATCAACCGCGGATTCCACGATGCTCCCATCCCAATCTCTTGCGGAAATAGCGTCGCACCGCGGACATAGTTCGCTCCGTGGATCGAATCAATACCGTAGATCACTGGTATTTTCAGCCGTGTATTCGCAGCGGAATTCTGGATCGACCCGATTATGTCATGCCATTTGTCGACAGAAAGAGCATGTCCGCTCACGTTCAGGATCGAACCGACCTTGTATTGTACGATCGCCTTCTCCAGCTTTGCCGCGTCGATCGCAATGCTCGAATCTGAGCCTAACGTGATCTGATCGATCGCGAGTTGAGTCATTTGCCCGACCTTCTCCTCGACCGTCATCCGCCGCAATAGTGCCTCGATCTGCGTCGAGTAGTTGCGAAGCCGCGGCCGCTGGCCAGCGGTGCGGACGTACGATTCGCTATCGAGCACGTCCTGATAAACAGGATCGTTAGGTCCCTGAGCAAGACTTTGTTGCAGAGGTAAGCAAAAGATCTGGAGGCATATTGCGGCCATCAATAGCAGCGATGTTTTTCTCATGTTGTTTTCAGTTTCCTATTTTTCTGAAGAAGAAAAATCTGTAAATGATGAGTGGACATTCTATGCCAACTCGCAATTTCCATCAAGGCTCGGTAAAAACTAAGCTTCTGCCCAAGAATGTATTTAGTTTGACCGGTCTATGCTGGCACGTGAAGCCGATCGACAAACCCACCGGCGAAGGATACTAAGGTTTCTTCGCAGCCATTTCACCCAACGCCGCAGTCAAGCGGACCAACTTCTTGAGGTCTACCTGAGCCTTCACATTGCTGTCGACATTTGAAACCTGCGGATTGGTGAACATTGGATTTGCAACGAAAGCAGCGAGAGCATCGTCCTGGGCCATGATCATCGACCTAATATCCTGCGGCAACGCTTCCGGAGCCGGGTCGACCTGTACGGCTTCTACCTTCTGCCCCTTCGACTTCTTCTTAGTCTTAGGCTCTTCGACCGGTGGCGGGAAAAGATTGGTCTCAAGGCGTGTCGCATTCGCGTTCATAAGGCCAGCTACCGCGCCGATCTTCGCCATGTCGACCTGTTTCCCCACACTATAGATCTTTCGGATCTCATCCTGCCGAAGCTGCAGCCCTTCGAAGTCTTCCTTTATCTCCTGAAACTTTATTGGCGGAATCGCCGCGGCCTGATTCTTTGGATCCTGCTTTTCCGCGTCTCGCTTCACACGCTCTAGGTCAATCGAGCGAGTCTTAACGTTCCGATCCTCTAGATTTTTGTCGCCGGCCCCAGCGGGCGTCTCGTGCTGTGCCGATATGGCAGAACACATCAATATTAAAAGGCAAAATACCTTAACTAAACTCCATGACTTCATTTATCCAACCTCCTATCGTTCACAAGGCTTCCTAGGCGCTGCCTGGGTCAGCCATAGAAAGTTCATTTCTTCCCAGTTGGGCGAACCTTCTGAAAGGGGACGATCCCACTGCCTTCAAGCACCGCGTAAAACTTGTCCGCAGCAACATCCTTTAACGTCTCGACCCGACCCGATGGCCAAGTGATCTCGATTGAATCCGCTTTCGGTGACTTTCCAAGGCCAAAGTGAATGCGAAGATCGTTTTGCGACAAGTAGCTTCCACCGCTTCTAATTTCCTCAGTCTGAGTGACGCCTCCCGCAACGATCTTTACCTTGGCCCCGATCGCCAATGGACTGCCCTTGATCGCGGATAGTTCCAAATTGATCCATCGATTCCCGCTGCCGCCTTCGTTACGAAGAATCGACGGCTGAGCATCCAGATCGCCGACTACTATATCGACGTTCCCGTCATTATCCAGATCGCCGAATGCCGCACCACGGGATGCACGTTTCTCCAGTAGCGCCGGCCCCACCTGGGAGCTCGCTTCGCAAAAAGTACCGTTGCCGAGATTCATGTGGAGCAGCTTGCTCTGTTTGTAGCCGAGTCCGGATGAGATCTGGTCCATTTGGGGATACACATGCCCGTTTACGACCAGAAGGTCGAGCCATGTGTCATTATCAAGGTCGATAAAGCCCGCACCCCAACCTACATATGGCCGCGAAGCTTGCGCGACCTTTGCCGTAAACGATACGTCCGTGAAGTTATAGTCTCCGTCGTTTCGGTAGAGAATGTTGTATTCGTCTACGAAATTTGTCACGAAGATCGAGAACCTACCGGTGTGAAGATAATCCCCGACCGCGACTCCCATACTGCCCTGCTCTGACCCATCGCCGCTTACCGCGGTACCGGAAGTAAGACTGACATCGCCAAATTTCTGATCTTCATTGCGATAAAGGAAATTGGCGGTCGAGTCATTAGCGACATATGCGTCCAACTTTCCACGGTTGCCGAAATCGGACCACACTATCTGCATGCCGTAGTAACCGCCCGGATCGTCAACGCCTTTCGCTTTCGCAACTTCCGTGAAGGTTCCGTTCCCGTTGTTTCGATAAAGACTGTCGCCCGCTCCCTTAAGACCGCGCGGTCCGCACTGTACGTCTATACCGCGGAACTTGCAAGTCGGAAGGCTGCCGAAGCCAGGAAGGTCATTCAACTTGAAATCGACGTAATTCGTGACGAAGAGATCGAGGTAACCATCCTTGTCAAAATCGCCAAAAGCCGCACCGGCCGACCATCGGCCATCCACGACGCCTGCTGCCTTCGCCACGTCGGTGAACGTCCCGTTGCCATTGTTCTGGTAGAGAACATTGCCGCCCAGGCAGGTGATATAAAGATCAGGCCAGCCGTCATTGTTAAAATCGCCAACCGCACCGCCCATGGCGAATCCAGGAAAGGCCGTCCCTGACTTCTCGGCCACGTCACTAAACGTTCCGTCCCCGTTGTTTCGATAAAGTGCGCTTCGTGCACGGTCGCCTTTAAGCGCCATCTCAACGGTCGGAGCGTTAGGAAAATAGATATCCTGCCATCCGTCACGGTCGAAATCGATAAGCACCACTCCGCCGCTCATTGATTCGACGATGTACTTTTTCTCGGGAGCTGAAGAGTGAGTGAACTTGATCCCGGTCTTCTTAAGGACATCGCTTAGCCCGGGGATCTTTCTGTCGACACAAAGATTACTAGTCGTCTGTGCCCAGACCATCGCCTGAGAGCAATGAAACAGTAGAACTAAGATGGTCGCAAAACTTCTAGGAATTCTCATCTGTTCAAATCACGCAACGTTCGATCGCTATTTCCGCACTCCAACTCCAATTCCAATTCGATGCAGCTTTAGCAAGAGTCGTAAAGCCTTACTTTCGAGCGTTGCCAGGGCCTCCCATTGTACCCCGAGGCTCGGATTTCCGATTGTCAGACTTTAGCTTCTGATAGGTTTGCAGGGCCTTATCTGAATCTGCATTTCGCGATGCCTTACGATAGGCAATACTCAACTGATAATAAATGTAATCTTTGCCGCTGTCCGCGCGGGCTGCCTCTTCCAAGTGCCCGATCGCTTTTTCAACTTCGTTCCTTTCCAAGTTGAGCTTACCGATCTGATAATGGGCTTCGGCAAAATCGGGACGAAGCCGTATCGACTCTTCAAGAAGTGAGACGGCCTCGTCAAGATTGATCTTTCTCTCGATCAACGTGAATGCAAGCTGATACTTGGACGACGCGTCAGCCGGATCGATCACGATAGCCCGTCTTAGAACCTTTTCCGCTTCGTCGAATCTATTTGTTCTTATCAGGCTTTGGCCTAGAAAAAGATATGTCTTCGGCAGATCCGGAGCCGCCGACGCGATCGTCGTCAATTCTTTTATCGCACTACCGTAATCGCCAACCAGCATTAAGCCCTGCGCTGCATAAAGAAGCGCCTCGGGATCCTGCTGCGTCGCCGCCGCCATTCGCTTGAATAGGATCGTCGCGTCTGCGGTCTGATTGGATTGAACCAGTGCGATTCCGTAGAAGTAAGCCAGCTCCGGGCTGCCCCCAAGCGAACCCTCAACGGGCTTCAATATCTCTACCGTCTCAGCATAGCGCTTCGTAAAATACAAGCTGGTGCCAAGCATCTGCCGAACGAGTTGATCCTCCGGGTTCATTTTGAGAGCGCTTGTAAGTGGCACTAGCGCCGTCTCGAACTGAGCAGATCGGAAGGCGATGATACCAAGATTACGATCAAGCCCCGGAAAGTCCGGCTTCCAACCCGCCGCACTCTTGAACCTTTCAAGACTCTTGGTCCACATTTGCCGTTGGGCCGCTATCACCCCGAGGTTGTAGAAGGCCTGGGCCGCAGTATCAACGAGGCCCAATTTCAGCTTCTTTAGTTGCTCGATCCGCTCAGGCCCGAGCTTTATTTCCACAACCGATCCGCCGGGCCGTTCCCCAACAATCTTTGTTTCAGCTGGTTCGGAAGCTTGCTTCAAAATTCGACCGAGCTGATCTCGTGACGAGTCGAGTGATTCCTGCTGTAATTTTCCGGCGAGCGCCAGTTCCTTCTGCCCTTCTTCTGCCCGGCCGGTACGCAGCAGAAGCCTGCCGAGCATGAAATGCGTTCGGCGCGTCTGCGTATTCTTGCCGCCTGTTGATTCAAGTTCAACCGCACGCCTCAAATTTTTTTCCGCGTTGGCCAAGTCCCCAGTTTCGATTTGGGATTGGCCCAGGTAAAGGTATGATTCACCGTTGCTGGGATTTATCTCGGTGGCTTTCTGAAAAAAGGTTATGGCTTTCTCATGTTGGTTTTCCGTCGACGCGACGACACCGGCGAAAAACCATGAGAAAAAGTCGTTCGGCCCAAGCTTTAGTTCGCGTTCGAATGCCGTACCGGCGTCCGCCGTCCGTTCCGTACCGCCATTCTGGAGAAGCAAATATCCGAGATAAAAGCTGACCTTTGGCTTGTTCGGATCGATCGCCAAAGCTCGCTTCAATTCACGCTCGGCGTCCGCGTAATACGCAGTTCGTTCGTAGAGTTTAGCGAAAAGAATATGCAGATCTGCATCCTCTTTACCTGCCGAAACCCGCATCTTTTCGAAATGAAGGCGTGCCGCTTCGATCTGCTTCAGATTAAGATACGTGAGTCCCAAGGCTCGAGCGATCTCAAAGTCGGGTGCCTCGGCGAATACCTTTTCCAACTCCGGCAACGCGGCTTTGTAATCTTCCTTTGCGTAGAGAATGTTCCCAAGAATGTAACGCGCACCGGGATGCTTCGGATCGAGAGAAACAGCTATTTTTGCTTCAGCCAGAGCCTTATCGACAAGGTCCTGCCGTAGATAGGCAATAGAGAGGCGGGTTCTGTTGGGCGCGGTGTCGGAATAGCTAATGGATTCGGTCAAAATCCTTGCCGCCTCCGCGTACCTCCCCTCTTCGATCGCAATATTGCCTAGGCGTTCAAGAGCAATTGCTATGACCGCTTTATTCTCACCGTCGGCATTTTCCAGATCTCCGGCACGCTGATGAGATTCTGCGGAAGCTAAATGTTTGAACAACTCGTCCGGACTTGGTTGTTCGTTCGTCGCAGGCTTTTTATTGTTACTGCCTGACGGGGCTTGCTGGGCATGCACGTTAAGGGCAAATAGACCAAGAATCAAAATGATTATTCTGCCCGTCATAACGAAATAAAACACGTTTGAGGTCGACTGCTAGGGATCGTAACGAGTGTATCACACGAAAAAATGGCAAGAAAACAGCTGACTTCCAGCTATTTCCTTGCCATTCGAACACCCCCAATGCTTAGAAGTAAAACTTCAGGGCATACTGAATCTCTCGCCCGCCGGTAGTCGCACTAGCTCTTCCGAAGTTTTCCGTCCTCGTATTAGATCCGAACGTATTGTTAGCTTGTCTCACGGCCGTGATCGTATTGTTGCTCGGGCTGCACACCGCATTACCACACTGAACCTGGCCGTTATAGAAATTGATCGGCAGGCTTCCTATGAACTGCGGTGTGTTAAAGGCGTTGAACATCTCAAATCGAAGCTGGATGCGGGCCGCTTCACCGAAGAAGCTCTTCGTTAGAAAAGCTGGGGCGAAGTTTTTGTACATCGAGAAATCAACGTTATTCGTAGCCGGTCCCAAACAGGTGGTTTTGGTCGGAACCGTCGAACCGATCTTATATCCGATCAGGGTCCACGCGGCGGGGTTCAGGAACGATCCCTTTGTACCCTCAAGCGTACACGGCTCTCCCTCGACACGAATCGGCCTCTGATTGGCAACGCCCGAACCAAATCCGGTGATACCGCCCGAGAAAGCTTGGACAGCTCCGTTAGGATCAAGCGGGTTGTAATTCGAGATGCCGGTTGCACCCAAGGACGGTGTTAACGAGTTCCCACTGGTTATGCGAACAATAGCCGCAAACTCCCATCCTCCTGCGATCGTCTGAACGAAGGCATTCGAGTCCTTGAACATTGGGAAATTGTAGATCGCGTTCGCAACGAAAATGTGTGGACGGTTGATATCAGATTCCGCGAAATCAAGTCCACGGTCGTTTCGATTCAATACCGCAAAGGCACTGCTGCCGCCACTTGAATCGTTCAGTCCAAAGTCAGCTCTTGAACGAGAGAAAGTGTAAGCTGCCTGCAGCTGTGACTTCTGCGAAAATCTCGTTCTGAACAAGACCTGCAAAGAATCATAATCCGCCCGTCCATTCCGTTCAAACTGATAGATCGAACCGTAGTTGCTGTACGGACGGAGGGCGTTAACTGCGTTTGCGCTGGTGGCAAAAGCCGCCGTAAGCCGATTTTGATCAAGAACCTGATTAACGTCGTTGTGGGTAAGCTGCTTGCGGGCCCGATTGCCCACGTAACCCAACTCGACCACGGTGTCTTTAACCAACTGCTGCCCAACCGAGAAGTTGAACTGGATTGCGTATGGAGTTGCCGCCTCGGGACTCAAACCGAATCTTGGCGAACCGTTCGACGCCGCACTGAGGCCAGCAAAATCCGCGAGACTAGTCGCGTGCAGTCTGCGCTCGCCGGCGATCGTTGCCGCGAATGGCGAGTTCAGGGTTAAGGCGGCAAAGTAAGGACTTGTTCGTTCTCTGAGGAAGAACTGTCCAAAGCCGCCTCGAATAGCCGTCTTGCCGTTTGAGAACACATCCCAAGCCACGCCAATGCGCGGAGCCAAGTTCTTAAAACTGTTCTTACGCAATGAGCGATTGGAAAATTCGTCCGGTGTGCTGGCTCCTGCGATGCCGGCACAAGGATTGGTGCCCTTCGGAACAATTAGACCGTTGCACGGATCGGTCGCCGGCCGTGAGGGATCGTATGCCGAAGGAAGAAATCCGCTGATCCTGTCGCGAGCATCGGTTGGCTCAAACAAAAGCGAGTATCTCGCACCAAGCTCCAAGGTAAGATTGGGCTTAACTTTCCAGGTATCACCGAAATAAAACTCGAGATTATTGTATCGGTTCTGACCGACCGGCATTGTATTGGTTTCGTCGAATCCGAAGAACGTGTTGTCGGTCAGAAGATCTTGGAGCATTCCGTTGCTCCAGTTACCGGAGTGGTTACCGCCGCCAACACCGCAACACGACGCAGGACCGAAGAAGTGGACGGACTCGTTCTGCGGGCCGGAATCCTCATCCTTCGCCGCCATATCGAACAGGCCGCCCATCTTAAAGGTGTGACTGCCCGAAACCTTTGAAAAGTCATCCCTTATCGAATAGATATCGAGAGAATTTCGGAAGGGAGCCTGGGTCCATAGATCCGAACCCGAACTCGAATAAAAAGGAGCGATGCCGCCCCAGAACAGCGCATGCGGCCGATTTGCTCCGTTGACCTTTACAGAATCAGGAAAATATCCTGGAATTGCTGCGTTTATTTCTGCATTTAAATCCGAACCTTCGCCCGGATCAACAATGATCCGGTTGGCTGAATAGGAAAACTGGACTTCGTTGACGGAACTGGATCCCAACTGTGTCGTCAGTTTAACAGCCGCCTGCCGTGATGGTTGTGCCCAACTGCTCTCGATCGTCGGAAACGCATCATCGCCCCAAAGGTTGCCAGTTAGAATCGGAGTCGCATTCGTCCAGTGATCCTGAGTATAGCGACCAAATATTTTGTTCTTACTGGTCAGGTTGTAATCGATCCTAACGTTTTCTTCGCGGAAGTCGATCGGCGAGTTCGCCGACTGTGCCCAGTTATTGCAGCCTACTGGATTCGCGACATTCGGCAATGGCAGAATCTTGACGAGAGTTAGTCCGGCCTGGCTCAAGCTCGCCTGCGGAATGATCTGCGTAGCGAATCCAGGATGCGACGCATTCTGGATTGGATCCGGAGAGCAACGGGCTCCGGTCGATGAGAATCTGGGCTGGCTAAAATTACCTTGTCGTTCTAATAGCGTCGGAACACTTCCGAAACGCGACTGACCGCGCACCTCTTTGTTCCACTCCTGCGAGTAGAAAAAGTACAAACGGTCCTTGACGACAGGGCCACCTAAGTAGAATCCAAAGTCTGAACGCTTCAGACTATTCTTGCCTGTACCATTCAAGTTGGAAAAATAGTCCGTCGCATTTAGCGCGTCACTTCGACCGAAATAAAAAGCTCCACCATGAAAGTCATTCGTTCCACCGCGCGTCACGAGCGAGATGATCGCTCCGGCAGCTTGGCCGTACTCGGGTCCGTAACTGTTACGAAGCGATTTGAATTCTGCGATTGCCTCGATCGACGGGAATAATAGGATCGTTCGGTTTGAGCCGGTATCGTTATTATTAGCTCCGTCGGTAAGGAAAAGGTTGCTCTGGGCGGAATTTCCGTTAACCGAAAAATCTACACCGCCAAACAAACCTTTGCTCTTGCTGTCGAAATTATTGGCAGCGGCAACGCCCGGCTGCAACTGAGTCAACTGAACAAAACTTCGACCGTTGAGCGGCAGTTCGCGAACCTGTTCGCCTGAGACGATCTCGCCCACGGCTCCGGTCTGAGTTTCGACCTGCACGTCACTGGACTGGATGGTCACGACCTCTCCAAGCCCACCGACCTCAAGCTTAAAATCTTGCCGCGTAATCGTAGCGACGTTTACGGTTACGTTCGGTGAAACACTTTCTTTGAAACCGGTTCCTTTAACGCTAACTCGATATTCTCCGATCGACAGGTCGGTGATGGTGAAGCTACCATCCTCGTTAGTGATCGCTTCGCGGGTCGCATTCGTACTGGCCTGCGCAGCGGTGACAGTGGCTCCCGCGACCGCCGCGCCGTTCGGATCGGTAACTGTGCCGGTCAATTGTCCCGATGTGCGCTGCGCGGAAACGAGTCCAGCGGACATCAAGATCAGCGTCGGCAAAACGGCGATCGAAACGAATCGTAGAAAGTTAAGTCTCGCGGAGAACGCATTGCGTCCTTCAAAAATGTTGAGCATAGGAACCTCGAGTTCGCCTTTCGGCTAGCTGTCTTATTTACAATTTACAGGTGATCGGAGGAACTTTGATCCGATCAGCCCGGATGGCCGCAAGTTGTATTACTGCTAACAATTGACCAGGTTTTCGTTTTGAGAATATAGCTCGACGACCGACACTTTTGCCGAACGTCCAAACAAAAGTACAGCGAGTCCTAAATCTTGTCAAGCAATTAGTGTGAACAAAGTGCTAAATTTGGAAAAAATATTGGTATGACCAATTAGGGCGAACTCCGCTGTTCAAAAGGAGATAGATGCGAACTTATCTGCAAGTACTAGACTGAACGCTCCGAGAAGTCCAGGTTGGCTACCGAGCGATGAAGGAAGGATCTTGGTTTGGTGGATTCCGTGACAGATAACGCCGTCGGACGCAGCCTGTATATCGTCCGCTATGAGGGGCCAGGCCTTAACTATCGTCCCGCCAACGACGATTGCTTCAGGGGAAAGACCTTGAATCAAATTCCCCATTCCAAGTCCGATGAACCTCGCCGTCTCCTTCAGCGCGGCAATGGCATTTTTGTGGCCGTTATGTGCGAGTTCGATGAGGTCGCCAAACGTCATATCTTCTGAGGAATGCCCGGCAAAATCAGCAAATCGTGTGAGAGCGGATCGCTCCGACGCAAAGGCTTCCCAGCATTCTCGACTACCTGTCGCGCATTCGGTGGGGGCATCCGTTCCGATGCGCATGTGACCGAACTCACCGGCGACGCCGTTTGGCCCGCGATAGATCTGTCCGTCAAAAACGATGCCGGTTCCGATCCCGTTCTCAATAAAGACGAGGATAAAGTCGCGAACGTCGCGAACCTCGAGCCGCCCGAACCAAAGCTCAGCGAGAGCTGCAGCATTGGCGTCGTTCTCTACCATTACCGGCAAAGAAGTGCTTTCATGGATCTGCTCGGCTATCATCGGATCTCGCCACGTGAAGTGAGGACTGAAAAGAATATGCTCGTTATCGGAATCGACAAGGGCCGGTAGGCTGATGCCGATACCCTCTATCAGGCCCGGAAATTTCGTCATTAGCGATTGAACTGCCGCAATGATCAGTTCCGTCGTCCGCGATTCGTCGCGGTCGGTAAAGAACTCAACTTTGTCGATTATCCGACCGGTAAGGTCGCAGCAGCCCACAGTCGTCTTGACCGTTCCCAGATCGACGCCGATCGCGACCGGACGCGCCGATCGAAGCGTAAGAAGTGCGGGAGGCCTGCCTCCTGACGATTCTCCGAAAACTTCTTTAATGAGATTAAAATCTGTGAGTTCCCTAACTATATGTGAGACGGTCGAGCGCTGGAGATCGGTTTCTTTCGCGATGTCGGCCCTAGAGATCGGACCTTTTTCGCGAACATAATTGAGGACTATCTGCCTGTTTATGTCGCGGATCGTGTTCGAGCGGGCGACACTTACTTTTCTTAGGTCGATCCGTCTCATATCAACAATAGTTATACATCATCGAAAATTATGTACAACCTCTAATGTAACTTCCCCGTTCAGATCGAACTTTGCAGGAATCGTTTTTCGGTGTACTTTACGGTGTACATTCTGTCTGGCCCCTGAACAAAAGTATATGCAGGCAAGATCGCATTTGGTAATTCTCGTTGTCTTCTCCTTGGGAGCGGTAGCCGACACCGCGTTCGGTCAGCAATCGAAAGAGATATTTGTCGATGGGTTTAACGGGCGGCTCGGCGCTTCGTTCGACAGCACAAAATGGACTGCTGAGACAGGGGGCGGAGGATGGGGCAATCAAGAGCTTCAATACTACACGGGAAACTCCGATAACGTTCGGCTAGACGGCAAGGGTAATTTGGAGATCGTCGCAGCCTCCGTCGCGGCTAACGCCCCACTCGATTGCTGGTATGGGAAATGCCGTTACACCTCGGCCCGGCTGCTGACGAAAGGTAAATTTCAGTTCACCTACGGTCGCGCGGAGGCGCGGATCCGTGTGCCGGAAGGTGCAGGCGTTTGGCCGGCCTTCTGAATGCTCGGTGCTGATATCGACAAGGTCGGATGGCCGGAGTGTGGAGAGATCGACATTATGGAATTCATCGGACGCGAGCCGTCGAAGATACACGGAACCCTGCACGGTCCCGGCTACTCCGGAGCCAAGGGTATAAGCCGGTCCCACGAGCTTCCCAAGTCTCAAAAGGTCGGTGCGGATTTTCACATATATGCCATCGAATGGGAACCGGCGCAGATCCGCTGGTACTTCGACGGTAAGGTCTACAGCACGCTGTCCCCAAAGGATCTTCCGACCGCCTCGCCATGGGCCTTTAAAACACCGCACTTCCTGATCCTTAATTTTGCGGTCGGTGGAGCATGGCCCGGCAGTCCAACAAAATCGACAAGCTTCCCGCAATCGATGCTCGTTGACTACGTTCGCGTCACGTCACTCAAACAAGACAAGTTATGAAAACTCAAAGCTTCGGAACCCTTCACCGATCGATCGCCTTGATCTTCGTGATCTCTTCACTTTTTGCTAATCTGCCGCTTATAAGAGCTCAGACGCTACCGTATCGTGATCGCAGTTTGAGTATCGATCAACGTGTGGCTGACCTGCTCGCTCGAATGACTCTCGAGGAGAAGGCAGCGCAGTTAATGAGCCTGTGGATGGAAAAGCCGAACGACAATAGCCTCGTCCCCAAGGCTCAGGCCCCGCTGGGCGGCGAATTTTCGGCGGACCTTGCAAAGCAAAGGATACCGTACGGCATAGGGCAGTTCGCACGCCAACGCGAATACCGCGGAGCCCGGAGGTCGGCCGAATACGCCAATCAGGTTCAACGTTGGCTGCTCGACAATACCCGGCTCGGGATTCCGGCGGTTTTCCATGACGAGATACTGCACGGGTTAATGGGCGAGGGGGCGACCGTGTTTCCCGTCCCACTAGCTCTCGCGTCCAGCTGGGATCTTGATCTGGTCCGGCGGGTGTTCACAACGGGGGCGCGACAAACTCGGGTCCGTGGCACGCATCACGTGTTAGGCCCGAATATGGATCTTGCCCGCGATCCGCGTTGGGGACGCACCGAGGAGACGTACGGCGAAGATCCGTATCTCACGTCGGAGATGGTCGTCGAGGTCGTTAAGGCTCTTCAGGGTCGGCTTGAATCGAGTCGATCCGCGCTCGGGGAGATGAATGTGATCGCGACCGGGAAACATTTCGCCGGACACGGCCAGCCCGAGAGCGGTACGAACATCGGACCTGTGAACATCTCCGAAAGAACGTTGCGCGAAACGCACTTTCGACCATTCGAATCGGCCGTTAAACGGGCGCACTTAATGAGCATTATGCCCGCCTATCACGAGATCGACGGCGTGCCGGCACATGCGAACCGCTGGCTGCTGCACGACGTCCTCCGGACTCAATGGGGCTTCGACGGCGTGATCGTCTCGGACTATTACGCAAACACCGAACTCATCAAACGCCACAGCGTTGCCGCCAATGATGCCGATGCGGCAAAACAGGCGCTCGAAACCGGCGTCGACGTTGAGCTGCCGGATCCGGCGGTCAACAAGACGTTAGTTGAGCAGGTTCGGTCGGGCGGTATCTCGCAGGCTACATTGGATACCGCTGTTGCCCGCGTTCTGCGACAAAAGTTCCAGCTTGGCCTGTTCGAGAATCCATTCGTCGATGCGGGCAAAGCCGATCAGATGACGGACACCACAGAGGACCGTCAACTTGCTGCTGAAGCGGCCCGACGATCGATCGTCCTCTTGAAGAACGACAAAGACACGCTTCCTCTAGACCGGACCAAGCTAAAGAGCATTGCGGTGATCGGACCAAACGCGGCCCGCGCTCACCTCGGCGGATACACCGATCCTCACCCGCCACGAACAGTCAGCGTTCTCGAGGGCATCAAAACAAAGGTCGGTACATCAGCAAAAGTAAACTACGCTGAAGGCGTCAAGATCACGAAAGAAGGCGGCAATTGGTTTACAGATACAGCGACGCTAAACGATGAGGGCAACGACCGAAAGCTGATAGCCGAAGCGGTTGCAACTGCGAAGGCGTCGGACGCCGTGGTCCTTGTGATCGGCGGCAACGAAGATACGAATAAAGAAGGTTGGGCGGACAATCATCTTGGAGACCGCGATTCGATCGAACTCGTCGGACGGCAGAATGATCTGGTAAAGGCTGTCGTCGAAACGGGGAAACCGGTCGTCGTCTTCCTTGTGAACTCCGGCCCGCTTGCGATCAATTACGTCGCACAAGCGGTTCCATCCATTCTTGAAGGATTTTATCTCGGCGAGGAAACCGGGACTGCGGCAGCCGACGTGATCTTCGGCGACTACAATCCCGGCGGCAAACTTCCCGTGTCGTTTCCTCGCAACGTTGGCCAGCTTCCGATCTTCTACAACCGCAAGCCGTCAGCTCGCCGGGGTTACTTGTTTTCAACTACCGAGCCGCTGTTCTCGTTCGGTTTCGGCTTAAGCTATACGACGTTCAAGTATTCGAATCTCAAGATAGATCGGCCGAGCATTTCGGCAGGTGGCGAAACCGATGTGAGCGTCGACGTCACGAATACCGGTAGAGTCAAAGGGGACGAGGTCGTCCAGATGTATATTCGCGACGAGGTCAGTTCGGTAACGCGTCCGGTAAAGGAGTTGAAAGGCTTTCAGCGGATCACGCTTGCCGCCGGCGAGACGAAACGCGTGACATTGAAGATCACTCCCGAAAAGCTGCAGTTTTATAACCGTGAGATGCAGCGGGTAGTTGAGCCTGGAAAGTTCGTGATCATGGTCGGCGGTAACTCGACCGATCATCTGACGCAAACTTTGGAAGTGACCGCGGGAAACTAGCGAACACGACTGGATTCTTTCTGAACTGCGCCGGCAAGGGCGATCACCGTGTCAAGAGCCTTCGCGGCTTCGGTCACTTGTTTAACCGTGACCACGCCATTGGTTCTGAACATCCGGTTTTCGGTAAAACGGCTGATCTCGAGGCAGAGCTGAAATGCGCGGTCGTTCAAAGACTCGATCGAAATAGCGCTCAAAGGTGAGATGTCGATCTCCTTCGGATCCTCGGAAAGCGCAAGCATCGAGCGTAGTCGAATCGCCCGACGTTTGACGTCTTCTGACGATTCGTTAAGTTGCGCCGAAGTCAGCAAGGCCCCCGAAGCAAAAGTTTTGGCCATGGCGACCCTGATCGTCTGAAGCTTTAGAAAGTCCTCGTTCATCTGTTGGAGAACTTTGGGGTCCTTGAAATTCTGCTGCCTTGTTTCACGAATTCTCTGTGGCAGCGCTCGAAGGTCTTGCTCAGCCCGTCGACGCTCAAGTGACGCAGAGAACGGGCCGGACGGATTTGCCTGGGTTCCGGATACGGACTGCGCAGCACTAGAGACAGCGAAAGACAATAAGGCGCCGCCTGCAAATACCAGGCCGATAAAGTTTGTATATCCAGTTAGCATCGGGCAATCCGATAATACACGGTTTTAAGACAGTTAAAAAATTGGCACTAGACGCGGTGGGCATTTGTATTGTCCATTCATTCACGTTTAGAATGTGCCAGCTATTCGGCTATTCAATCCTTGTACGACATTTGAACTGATTGTATTTCTAAACGGCGGATTATCCCGGTATCCGACTTTTGCATACAAACACAACAAACCCAGTCACCGATCGAAAAGTCGAAGGCCGCACAAAGAATTACGTCCCGGAGGAATTACGGATGACCCCATTTCGTCTTCTGATCGCCGCAGTAGGTTTGATCCTATCTGCAGGATCGACTTTAGTATTCGCACAAAGCAACACGTCTGGCATCACTGGCACCGTCACCGACCCGAATGGCGCAGTTATACCAAATGCGACCGTCGTCGCCCGTAATATTGACACAAATGCGAAACGAACGGTTACAAGCAATGGTGAAGGCTTCTACTCGATCCCTCAGCTTCCTGTTGGAACGTATGAGATAACGATCAGTGTTCAAAGCTTTAAGGAGCAATCGTTTCCAAATGTAGTGGTTAGCGTGGGCCAGATAGCGGCGATCGACGCGCAGCTGGTTGTTACCGGCGGATCCTATCAGATCGATGAATATTTTGGGATCACACCCCTCGTCGATCGCGAAAGCTCAGACGTCGACACCGTCATTGGCACACGTGAGATCGAAAACCTGCCACTTAATGGACGCAACTATCTTGAGCTGGCACTCCTTACACCCGGCAACGCACCCGCACCGAACTTCGATCCGACAAAGGCGAACACGGTGTTGATCTCGTCAGCGGGGCAGATGGGCCGGGGCAGCAACGTGATGCTCGACGGTACGGACAACAACGACGACATGGTCGGCGGATCATTGATCAATGTTTCGCAGGATGCGGTTCAGGAATTTCAGGTAACAACGAATAGGTTTTCTGCAGAGTACGGCAGGTCCGGCTCGTCGATCATCAACGTCGTTACGAAATCCGGCACCAATTCAGTCCGCGGAGGCTTTTCGTTTTTCGCTCGCGACGACGCCCTTCAAGGGCTCCCCGCGACATACGACCGTTCGCAGCTTGCGCCGCCGTTCGATCGGCAGCAGTATGCGTTCACGCTCGGTGGACCGATCGTGAAAGACAAACTGTTCGCGTTCGGCGCCTTCGAATATCGCGATCAGGACGGTGCGACACTCGTCGGCCAACGCGATGTACCAACCCGCACAATAGTCCGTGAATTCTTTCAGGCTCCGAGTCGCGACTTTCTTCTCAACACTCGTTTTGATTACGCCGCGACCCAAAACGACAGCCTAAAGTTCCGTTACAGCTTCGAGGATCTGAAGGACCGAAACTCTAGCAAACTCGATCGAGCGCTCGGGTCGGCATCGTATACCCAAGATCTAACCAATCGCTTTCACGCAGGATCGGCATCTTGGAGCCACGTCTTCGGTCCGAAGGTCCTCAATGATCTAATCTTCAGTATCAACGACTTCGACAACGACACGAACCCGCTTTCCGACCGGGTGCAGCTTACGTTTCCCAGCCTTCTTGATGGAGCTTCTTTCCGCGTGCCTCAGGCCACCAAGCACACCCGTTACCAGTTCTCGGATTCGGTCGTAGGGGTCGCCGGCAGCCATACGCTCAAGTTCGGCGGCGATGTACAGAGCGTAAAGTCGAAGATCGACTTAGGGGTATTTCGACAGGGCCGAATAGAGTTCGTCGAGGACTTCGCGACGTTTGATCACAATGGCGACGGACAAGTGAATGACCTCGATCTACTATTTGCGGTCACACTGCGAAGTCAGTTCCCCGATCGCGATCTTGTTCTTCCGAACATCGACAATACTCACGTCGCGATGTTCGTACAGGACTCGTGGCGCATCAAACCGAATTTTACCGTCAATCTTGGTGTTCGATATCAGGTCGATACAAACGAGAAGAACATCGATGGCTACGCTGATATCAATCCGCTGGTTCAGCCGTTTCTTACCGGCGAACGCAAGCGTGACCTGAACAATTTCGCACCCCGCGTCGGGTTCAATTACTCGATGATGAATGGCAAGCTCAGCCTGCACGGCGGCTACGGGATCTACTACGACCGGATCGTTCTTCAATTGATCACGCTCGAACGCGGACTTGATGGTAGAGCTTTGCCGGTCGCGGTTCGAGCAGGAAATGTTTTCTTCCTCGACCCCGACACCGGACAATTTCCGCCGTTCGCGCCGAACTCTCAGAATCCGTTTACCGGCTTTATTCTTCCCGGAGCCGGAGCATCGGGCATCAACATCATCGACAACGATATGCAGAACCCGATGGTGCAGCAATCGAATCTCGGATTTGAGTATGAGTTCGCAAAAAACTACGTACTCCGTGCTGATTACCTGCACAATTTCGGCACGCACTTTATCACTGGACGTAATATCGGCGTCGTAAATAATCCGGTCGTTGGCGGTCCTGATCGCGTCGTCAATCTCGAATCGAGCGTCAAGACCTTCTACGACGGCTTGCTGCTGAGCGTCGAAAAACGGTTCGCGAACCGGTACGGTTTCCGAGCGGCCTATACACTCTCGAAATCGTTCAACTACGCGAACGACGATCAGATACCTTTCTCGAACGGCCCGATCGATCCGAACAATCTTCAGCTGGAATTCGGCCCGACACCGAACGATCAGCGGCATCGCTTCACCGCTGCCGGCAACATTAAGCTGCCGTACGGATTCAGCCTCTCGCCGATCCTCACGATCGCATCGGGCGTGCCGATGGACATCCTGTTGCCAGATGCTTCGTCACGTGTTCCGACACTGCAGCGGAATGCGGGCGGTAGATTATTCAAGAATGCCGCGGAATTGAATGTGTTCATCGCGTCCGTCAATTCCAGCGGTGGCATAAACGGAACGCCGCTACCCTTGGCTCCATCAAATGCAAGGTTTAACGACAACTTCAGTTCACTCGACATTCGGCTGGCAAAGACGTTTACCTTCGGCGAACGATTCAAGTTGGAGCCGATCGTTGAGATGTTCAATGTCTTTAACACGACGAATATCCTCGGCGTATCGAACACTAACTACTCGGGTTTCGGTAACGTGCTCGGGACCCCGTCATTCGGGCAGGCCATTACGACCGCCGGCGGCGTATTCGGATCCGGCGGCCCAAGAGCGGTACAGCTCGGAGCGAAGTTCTCGTTTTAATGGACAGCTCGTCTACCGAACTCAGTCGTCGATACGGGCTGCTCGCCGCGGTGACGATCATCGTCGGTCAAGTCATCGCGGTCGGCATTTTTCTGGTGCCGGCGGGGATGGCAAGGTCGGTTGGCTCGCCTGGGCTTCTGTTAGCGATCTGGCTGCTGATCGGGCTTATGACCTTGTGCGGTGCCCTCTGCTATTCGGAGCTGTCATCGCGGTTTCCTGAGGCCGGTGGCAGCTACGTCTATCTTCGTGCGGGATTCGGTGACAAACTGGCATTCCTCTATGGTTGGATGGTTCTGCTTGTACTCGACCCGGGACTAACCGCAATCTTCGCTATCGGCCTCACGAGCTACGTCGACCGCATAGTTGCGATACCGCAATTCTGGCAGCCGATCTTCTCGGCCGTTGTCGTGATCGGCGTGGCAACGCTGAACATCGTTGGAACGCGGACAAGTTCCGTACTTCTCTCAGTCCTTACCTGGACGAAGATCCTTTTTCTTTTTTTCATCGTGGTCTATGGATTCCTGGGCGGGCGTGGCGATGTCAACAATCTGACGCCCTTCTTTGCGACTCCGCCCGACCTCGTCGGAGCAATGGCCGGCGGACTGGTGGGAGCCTTCTTTTCATTCGCCGGATGGTGGGAACTAACACGGATCGCCGGAGAGATCCGCGACCCGCAGCGAAATCTTCCGCGTGCCCTACTCTACGGCGTGCTGGCCCTGACTACGATCTATGTCGCGGTAAGCGCCGCCTTTATGTATCTCGTCCCTGTCACCGGGATAACAAGTGACGAGACGTTTGCCGCCCAGGTCGGCGAGGTTCTCTTTGGAACGACAGGCGAGATCGTCTTCTCACTTATCGTGATCGCGTCAGTTGGGGGAACCCTCATCGCGTACATGATGGTTTCGCCTCGGGTTTATTACGCGATGGCGAAAGACCGATTGTTTTTTAAGTCGGTGGCGACCGTCCATCCAAGATTCGGAACGCCTCTGCGGGCGATCGCCATCCAGGCTCTGCTCGCCGTCATACTGATTCTCTCAGGCAGCTTTCAGCAGATAATCTCATACTTCTTCTTTGTCGCGGTTCTCTTCATCGGCCTTACCGTTGCATCGCTTTTCTGGATCAGAAAGCAGCCTCACGACGGGTTCAAGACTCCGCTCTACCCACTGACACCGATCGTCTTTCTTTCGATCACTGCAGTAGTACTTTTCTTTATCGCGATGCGCGACCCGGTTACGGCGTTCAGCGGCGTCGGCTTGGTGTTGTTGGGATTGCCCGTCTACTATTATTTTCGGAGCAAGCGAGGACAGATGAATGGCGTGGATTAAAACAGTTCCGTTAAAGGATGCCGAAGGCGAACTCCTCGACCTTCTGCTCAAGCAGCGGGCAATGTACCCGAAGGAGTATGAAGAATCGACCGCCGGTGTGACTGGGACGGAAGAGTCTATCGTCGAATCGCACACACTGATCCCCGCGGCGATGTATCACGCATTCTCGACATTCGGCGCATTGATGTCGCCCGACCTGCCGCTGAGCCGTCGCCATCACGAGATGATCGCGACTGTGGTGTCCGACACCAACGATTGCTTTTACTGACTGGAATCGCACGCAGAGTTTCTGCGTAGAGCGACTTTGGATGAAGAGCTTGTCGCGGCGATCCGCGAAGACTATCGAACCGCGCCGATCACCGATGCGGAAAAGGTGATGATCGAGTATGTCGTGCAACTGACAAAGGACGCGGTAAAGATAACTCCCGAATACCACGAACGGATGAGAGCGGCAGGGTTCGACGACCAAGCGATCCTGCAGATCACGCTGATCGCGTCGTGGTTCAATTACATCAATCGCGTTGCCGACGCCCTTGGAGTGGGCAGATATCCGGCCTAGGCCGCTAATTGCCGCGGATAGATCTCGCCGTCGAACTCAGTACCCGCCACGTCGACCTATCGCTGTCGAAGATCGTGTTCAGGCCCTGTTCTTCCATCGGCGGATCGCCCATATAGTCGTCGCCCGCCTTCCAGAAAACCTGTCCCTTGATCGGCCTCGCCGTTCCGCCAAAAGCCCAGAAATTCGCTCCTGCGACCACTGGTTCGCCACCGGGTTGGTTGCCTATGTAGGAAAGAATCTTCGCGAAATACTTGTCACGATATTCAGTAGTCGCCGCCGGATCGAAGCTGTGATGATCGCGAGGCAAACCGAACTCTTCCA
Source organism: Pyrinomonadaceae bacterium (assembly GCA_039916585.1). Classification (GTDB taxonomy): domain Bacteria; phylum Acidobacteriota; class Blastocatellia; order Pyrinomonadales; family Pyrinomonadaceae; genus OLB17. Next base: position 42,310 of record JBDSLC010000034.1, read on the forward strand.
GCACGAGCGGCTTGTTCAGTCTCTTCGCCACAGGTATGTGCTGAGCGATGTATGCCGAGGCCTTCTCCAGCACATTCGGAAATCCTTCCGCGATCTTCTCACCGGTAAACCAACCCCAGTTCTTCGCCCAAATATGTATCGCAAGATAGTCTACGTTCTTGTCGGCATGGACCTGTTCAAATAGTTCAAGGCTCTCCGTGCCCATGAATCCTTCGTGCCCGATCGTGACAAGGTGATTCTTATCCTTCGTCTTTATTAGGGCCGACACATCGCTGATCCACGCCTTGTAATCCTTGTAAGCGTACGGCCGCATCGGGCGCGGCTCGTTGCCAAGCTCCCACGCCATGATCGCCGTGTCATCTACGTAGCGTTTGCCGGTGACCGTGTTTGTGCGATCGACCAATCGCGCAAGGTGCTGGTTGTAGCTTTCCTTGCACTTCGCGCAGCCATAGAATTTAGAGACGATATCGCGTTGCTCGTCCCACGTGAGCTTCCGAGTTTCCTGGTCCTTCGGCACGAGGCCGTTCCAGATCAGGTACTGCTGAAAACCGCCGCTCCATTCCCAATTGTTGCTGATAAAAATGACGCCTTTCATATCGCGCTTGCCCATTTCGGCAAGTACGATGTCGAGCCCATTCAGCACGTCGTCATTGAACACCCCTTGAGTCGGCTGCAGCGGCGGGCCAACGCGGATCACCCCGTTGATCAACCCCGAACCCTCCGCTCCGCCAAGCAATCTAAGATTCGTTACTCCCTGCGACTTCAGAAAGTCCAGCTCTTTTCCCAGTCGGTCGATCCCACGCTTCTTATCCGTCTCAAGTCCCAGCAAACTTCCGTACCAATAGTTCGTTCCCACGAAATAATACGGCTTCCCACTCAACTCGAACGCAGAACCGCGCGTCCGTATGAACGATGACGATTGCGCCATTCCGAAACAGGACAGTAAACAAACGACGGGACTTAGTGAATTGAGAAGAGATCTGAGTTTGAGCATAGTCGAATATCTTAAGGCGAACCGACCGAACCTGGCTAGTGCGACTGCGCATCAGCTACCGCCGGCAGTGTCGACGACGGCCTGAAACGCGGGCTTCGGTTTGCCCGACCGATCCCACAACAACGGATAATTCGTGCGCCCTCGTACCGGCCAATTGTTCAGCCAGGAATCCGCGTCGGTAACGGACCAGAATGTGACTCGGTCGACGAGTTTGTGGTGTTTGACGAAGACGCGAAATATGTCCGAATAACGTTTAGCCAGCATGGCCTGTTGCTCAGCGGGGAATCCCTTCTTAAACGGGTCAAGCCGAGCCTCCAGCTTAAATTCGGCCGTCACTTCCGCTCCATGATGGTCCGATGGATTCGGCAGCACGTCGATGTCGAGTTCGCTCACGGCGATCTTCAGGCCCAACGCGCCGAGATCTGTCAGCGTGCGTTCTTGATCTTCGGCCGATGGCCAATCGATCTTGTGATGACTCTGCGTGCCAACACCAGAGATCGGAGCTTTCTCGCTCATGAGCCATCGAATCAACTCGACCGTTCCTCGACGCTTTTCAAATATCTCGAGCGAATAATCATTGTAATAAAGATCGGCTTCCGGATCGGCCTCGTGCGCAAATTTGAATGCGAGCGAGACGTACTCCTTTCCCAAGATCCTGAACCACGGAGAATCGCGCATGGTTCCATCGTCATTCAGCGCTTCATTCACTACATCCCAGGACCCGATCCTTCCTTTGTATCTGCCAACGACCTTAAAAATATGTTCGCGTAACCGCCTTGTCAGCAATTCCTTCGACGCCAATTTCCCGTCAGGCCCCTCGAAAACCCATTTCGGCGTCTGGTTGTGCCATACAAGTGTATGGCCGACGATAAACATCTTGTGAACCTCGCCGAAAGCAACGTACTTATCCGCGTCGGAAAAATTGAACTTGCCCTCCACCGGCTGCACCGATTCCCATTTCAACGCATTCTCCGGGGAGATCGTGTTGAAGTTTGTCGTGGCGATACCAGCCCCGAGCTTGTCGCGGCCCGAGAACTGCTTGCTATTCAGGGCGGCACCGATCCGAAAGTGCTCGGCGAATACCTCCTTGAGCGGCCGCTCGCATAACGACGTCGACCCGAGGATCAGCGTCACAACAAACGCGAGCATGAGTGATGTCTTCATAAGGCTCAACAGATCGCCGCGAAAGGCTTCGTGTTCGACGCAAGGCTTTGGCGGCACAGAGTTTCTCGGCTATCGTGGACGCATGAGAAGATCCACGATTCAATTTCTTCTTGCCGCAGCAATGCTGTTTTCTATCGTTATCGCGACGGATGCCCAATTACGCTCCATTGCCATCACCATCGACGACGCTCCGCACAACGGCCCGATCGGTTCGCTGCAAGAATTATCGGTGATGACCAAAAAGTTTACCGATATACTAAGGGCCGAAAAGATCCCCGCCGTCGTCTTCGTCAATGAAGGACAATTCTTCAATAAGGCTGACGAAGTTGAAGACAGGATTGCGATTTTGCGTTCGTGGGCTGGCCAGGGCATCGAACTAGGCAATCATACCTTCGCGCACGTCGGCCTCAAAGATACACCGCTCGAAACTTATCAAGACGACTTCATTCGCGGCGAGGTGATTTCTCGACGGATCGCGAACGAAACAAAGACACCCCTGAGGTATTTCCGCCATCCGTTTCTGCAAATGGGCGAAACTCTTGAGATAGAAAATAGCTTCGACGCGTTTCTGGAAAGACGCGGATACCGCGCCGTACCTATCACCCTAACGACCGAAGACTGGATTTATCTGTTCGCCTATCAAAAGACCAGGGACGCCAGCGAGAAGCGAAAGATAAGCAACGATTACATCGGCTTTGCCGAGGCTGATGTGGCGTACCGCGAGAAGGCAGCCGAACGAATGTTTGGACGCCCCATCGCTCAGATTCTCCTCGTCCACGCGAACGAAGTGACAGCGGACAACCTGACACGTCTGATCGGAATGTACAGGTCGCGAGGATACAAGTTTGTATCCGTCGAAGAAGCTCTCAAAGATCCCGCGTACGCAAAGCCGGACAAGTATACTCCGACTTCCGACTGGCTTCGGGGCTGGTCGATCAGCAAGGGCGTCGAGTTCGATCCGCCTCAGCCGCCCGAATACATTAGTGCTGCGTCAAAAGCCCAGTAGAACTTCGACCGCCTCACCTTCTCATCCGCCTACGGTTTCTTGTAGACGGCGTCGCGTTGTTGATAGCCGTCCTTGATCACGGTCGCATCGACGTTGTCTTTATCCACGGCGATCGGTTCGAGATAGATAAAAGGTACGTCAACCCGGCCGTTGTTTACGGATTTGTCAGTCGTCGGCTTCTCGCCCTTAGCTAGCGCGACCGCAGCCTCTGCCGCCTTAGCCGCAAGTTGCAATACTGGCTTATAAACCGTCATCGATTGCGTCCCGGCGACTACTCTCTGCAAAGCCGACAGATCAGCGTCTTGTCCCGACACGAATACCTTGCCTGCCAAGCCTTTCTGTAGTAACGCCTGAACCACACCGCCCGCAGTCGAATCATTGGACGCAACCACAGCGACCACATCGTTTGCGTTCTGAGTCAACGCGTTCTCAGTGTGCTTTAGCGCTTCTTCTGCCAGCCAATCCTTCGCCCACTGATCTGCGACGATCTTGATGTCCCCACGGTCGATCGCCGGCTGCAGAACTTTCATCTGCCCAGAGCGAAACATCTTAGCGTTGTTGTCTGTCGGTGCTCCGCCGATCAAGATGTAATTACCTTTCGGCGCCCGATCGAGCACATACTTCGCCTGTAGCTCACCAACCTTTTCATTATCGAACGAGATATACAGATCAGGCGCGGAGTTCCTGATCAGCCGGTCGTACGACACCACCGGAACATTCTCTTTCTTCGCCGCGTCAACGATCGCACCGGCAACATCTGCGTTATGCGGGATCACTACTAACACGTCAATGCCCTGAAGAAGCAACGCTTGCGCCTGATTGATCTGAGTCTCATCGTTTCCGTCCGCAGACTGTACGATAACCTCGGCCCCGAGTTCTTCAGCACGCTTCACGAACAGATCGCGATCTTTCTGCCACCGCTCTTCCTTAAGCGTATCCATCGAGAAGCCGATCTTGATCTTCGTGCCGAGTGCTTTACCGTTAGAAGCCGGGGCACCTCCCTGACCCGTACAGCCGGAGAGAAGCAGTGAAAGAGAGATAGAAAGAACCAGGAATATGATTTTCATTTAGTCGACTCCAAGCAATATATCGATCGTGAGTTGGTCGAGCCGTTCATACTTAAGCCCCTTTGCCGCCATAGCCGTCCGATCAAACGAACGGCTAAGAAGCGTTGCCGAAGCATCCGCACTAAACGCACCTAATCCGCCGGTATCAGTCGCAGCGATATCAGCCAAGATCTCCCGGATCTGCGGATTCGCATTCCATCTCTCAGCCTTGTCTTTGAAGATCAAATACGTGCGCATACATCCGCTGGCGAAGTCTTTCACGCCGTCGTAGTCCTCCGTGCGATATGCGTGAGCATCAAAATGTCGCGGGCCGGAATAGCCGACATCTTCCAGATATTTCACGAGCCAGAAATTGCCCTTTATATTGGCTGAGCCAAATCTCAGATCCTGATCATATCGTCCCGGCACCTGGTCATTAAGATCGATGTGAAATAGCTTGCCCGATTCCCAAGCCTGCGCGACCGCATGCATCATGTTCAGGCCCGGCATCGTCTCGTGAGCCACCTCCGGATTCACACCGACCATCTCTTTGTGCTCAAGCGTTTCGATGAATGCGAGGTACGAGGCGGTCGTGGGAAAATAGATATCTGCACGCGGCTCGTTCGGCTTTGCTTCAAGCGCGAATTTGTAACCGTATCCTTGGGCGATGTTGTATTCGCACAAGTAGTTCATCGCCTCGCGAAAACGTTTGATCGCATCGTCGGGCACGCGGCAGGCATCGGTCTCGACGCCTTCGCGCCCCCCCCAAAGAACGAATGTCTCCGCTCCAAACTCCGCTCCAAGGTCCATCGCCTGCATCGTCTTCTGCACCGCGTATGCACGCACATTCGCATTGTTTGCCGTGAAAGCTCCGTCGCGGAACACGGCATCATAGAAAAGGTTCACAGTCGCCATCGGCACCTTGATCCCGCTCGATTCGCACGCCGCACGAAACTCTGCAACGATCGCGTCACGTTCCGCCGCCGTCGCGTCGATCGGCACAAGATCGTTGTCGTGAAAATTAACGCCATACGCACCGACCTCGGCAAGCATCTTTACCGCATCGACCGGCTTCAACGTATCACGTACCGCTTCTCCAAAAGGATCTCGGCCGCGGTTCCCAACGGTCCAAAGGCCAAATGAAAATTTGTGTTCAGGTTTGGGTTCGAAACTATTACTCATTCTATTTCTCCGTATTTCCCGGCATTCTTCAGCGCCGAATAAAGCGACTTAAATCTTTGATAATTCTTTTCTAAGGCTGCGGAACGATCCGGATTCGGTTCCGCCGTTTCATTAATTTTTATCGTCGCGGCGACCGCCACCTCAACCGAAGGCCAAGATCCGACGCCAACCCCGGCAAGCAATGCTGCACCGTATGCGGCGCCTTCATTTGCGACCAACGTCGACACCGGCTGGCCATAAACGTCGGCCTGTATCTGCCGCCAAAGCGGCGATGACGCACCGCCGCCGCCCAGACGGATCTCGTTAACCGGAGCTCCGAGCGAACGAAAAGTATCGATCGAGTCGCGGAGGGAAAACGCGACCCCTTCCATGATCGCCCGCACAAAATGTCCGCGACCGTGACTCCCGATTATGCCGGTGAACGACGCGGTTGCCGAAGGGTCCATATGTGGACTCCGCTCGCCCATCAAATAAGGCTGCCAGATCAAGCCGTCCGAGCCAGACGGCACCTTTGCGGCCTCTCCGGTCAGCTCCTCATACGAAATGCCGTGGGCGAAAACGTCGCGAAACCATTTCAAACTGTATCCCGCCGCCAATGTAACTCCTGTCATATGCCAACGCCCCGGAATCGCGTGGCACAGCGAATGTGTACGTCCATTCGGGTCAAACGTCGCTTCATCGGTAACGACAAACACGACTCCCGAAGTCCCGATCGTCACTCCAAGAGTTCCCGGCGAAACGAGCCCGGCGCCGATCGCCCCGGAAGCGTTATCGCCCGCTCCTGCAAGGACCGGCGTCCCTACTTTTAATCCAGTCGCTTGCGAGCCTGCCTCCGAGACAGCGCCCACTGGCTCTATGGATTCGACAACTCGCGGAAGTAAGCCGCCATCAATACCAACGGCCGTCAACATTTCTTGGGACCAGTTGCGGTTGCGGACATCTAACATCAGTGTGCCCGACGCATCCGCTACTTCACACGCTTTTTCCCCGGTCAACCGAAATCTGACGTAATCCTTCGGAAGCAAAACCGTACGAACGCGATTCCAGTTCTCCGGCTCATTCTCGCGCAGCCATAGAAGCTTGGGGAGAGTGAATCCCGTGACCGCGGGATTTGCCACCATCTCGATCATTCGCGCATCACCGATCGTTGCTTTCAGTTCGTCGACCTGCGGTGCCGTTCGCTGATCATTCCACAACAGAGCCGGTCGAATAACCGTATCGCTATCGTCGAGAAATACCGAGCCGTGCATCTGGCCCGAAAAACTCACTCCGCCGATCTCGTCCGCAGATATGTTTTCCAAAACCTTGCCGATCGCCGCGGACGCAGCACGCCACCAATCTTCCGGAGACTGCTCGGACCAACCCGCATGAGGTGAAGCAAACGGCACGTGGTCGACCGTGGCTTGAGCAAGTATTTCGCCCGCCTCGTCGATCACCAGGGCCCGCGATCCGCCAGTGCCGATATCTACTCCGAGAAACGTCATAAAATGATAATTGGTTTAGACAATCAACTAAATCTAATTTATTGTGTTCAGAGTGTCAATAGTGAAAGCGGATCACCTATCGCCCGAAGTCGTAACCGGCAACCACGGCTCTCTGAGATATCAGAACATAACCTCGGTCTTGCAGCTTATCTACCGCAGCCGCCCGATCTCGCGCGTCGAGCTCTCGCGTATCACCGGACTAAATAAGGCAACCGTATCAAGCCTAGTTGCCCAACTCGTTGACAACGGATTCGTTAAATTCATCGGCGAGAACCCAACACAACGCGCCGGGCGGCGCGAGGTAATGATCGACATCGATCCCCGAAAGGCCTCGGCGGTCAGCGTAGAGATCAGTATTGGAAATATTTCCGTCCTGGCGGCAGACCTCGCCGGCGAAACATTTCTGCAAATGGAAGCAAGCTTCGACCCGTCGCTCTCGGCGGCAAGGGTTATCGCCAAAGCGGCAACCATGGCGAAAAACGTCGCCGGTGAAGCGGAACGACTGAATGGAAGTGTCGCGGGAGTATCAGTCGCAGTGCCCGGGGCAGTTGATACACACACCGGCAAAGTCCTTTTCGCGCCTAATCTCGGCTGGCGAAACGTGCCGATTCTTGACCGCATGAAAACCAAGATTAACTACCCCGTTCTGGTTGATAATGAAGCCTCACTTGCCGCGCTCGGCGAACATTTCTTCGGGGCAGCTAAGGGCTTGCGGGAGGTGCTTTACATCAGTGCCGGTGTCGGACTCGGCGGCGGCCTGATCGTCGAAGGCGAGATCTACCGTGGGTCATCCGGGATCGCGGGCGAGTTCGGCCATATGACCGTCGATATCAATGGAAAG
>JBDSLC010000035.1:0-11974 GCA_039916585.1 Pyrinomonadaceae bacterium
GAACGATGCACCGGCGCTTGCCCAGGCGGAGGTTGGAATCGCGATGGGAACTGGAACCGACGTAGCGATGGAATCCGCTGATATCACACTTTTGAAAGGCGATCTTCGCGGAATCCTGCGGGCAAAACAACTAAGCGAAGCGACAATGAAGAACATACGTCAAAACCTATTCTTCGCATTCTTCTACAACCTGGTCGGCGTACCGATCGCGGCCGGTGTTCTATATCCGGTTTTCGGTGTGCTTCTCAGCCCAATGATCGCAAGTGCGGCGATGACGTTTAGCTCGGTATCAGTTATTGTCAATGCGTTGCGTTTGAGGAATTTGAAGTTGTCAAAATAGTGACAAAAACGGACCTAGAATGGGAAGAGAGGATACGATGAAGAAAAACCTTACAGCCGGTCTTTTACTTTGCGCGTTATTGACTGTGGCCGCGTTCGCTCACGATCTGTTTCTTAAAACGGACAGTTACTTTCTCCGACCGAATTCCACATTCAAGATCAGTGTAATGAATGGTACGTTTCAGGCGAGCGAGGGAGCCGTTTCTTACGCTCGTCTAAACGATGTCAGTGTGGTTTCGAACGGAAAGAGGACGCATCCCCTGGAGGCCGATTTTACAAAAGACGAAACCACTTCATACCTCAATTTGAAAACGGGAGCGGCCGGGACATATGTGATCGGGCTTTCAACCAAGACGAGGGAGATCTCTTTAAAGGCCGAGGAATTCAATGAGTATTTAAAGGAGGACGGCTTGCCGGACACGCTGGAAGAACGCAGCAAGACAGGCGAACTCGAAAAAGACGCGGTAGAGCGATACGCCAAGCACGTCAAAGCGATCCTGCAGGTCGGCAATAAGCAGACCAACGATTACAAAACGGTTCTCGGTTATCCAGTAGAACTCGTCCCTCAGCAAAATCCCTACAAACTTAAGAAGGGCGACACCATTGAGATTCTCTGTCTAAAGGATGGTAAACCACTCGCCAATCAAGTCGTGCTCGCCGGGCGCGAAGTAAAGGGCAAGATGACCGCCGCCCCCGACCTTCGCAGCGACACAAACGGCATCGTCAAACTCCGCCTCGACGGGGCTGGCAAATGGTATGTGAAGTTTATCAACATGACCAAACTCGACGATCCGAGTTTGAACTACGAATCTAAATGGACAACGCTCACTTTTGAGATTAAATGAGCCCATCGGTATCAAAACACCACGCAAGAATTCTCCTCGTCGATGACGATGATTCGCTTCGGCGTGTGCTTGAATTTCAACTCGTCGAGGCTGGTTTCGAAGTTGTAAGTGAGAGTGACGGCGGGGAGGCACTGGATCGATTCTCAAGTGAAGAATTCGACTGTGTGATCACTGATTGGCGGATGCCAAAGATGAGCGGCTCACAACTCGTTAGTCAGGCGACGGCGATTAACAGCGTAGTACCGATAATTGTTATCACGGCCTTCGGCGATGTCGAAATTGCCGTTGAAGCGATGCGCGGTGGGGCTTTTGATTTTATAACCAAACCTTTTAATCGTCCGGAACTTCTGCTCACGGTTGAAAAGGCTCTGAAGTATGGGAGCGCCCTCGCGGAAAATCGACGTCTTAGACGCCAAGTCCATGAAGATTTTCACATCGAGAATGTGATTGGAAGATCTGACAAAATGCTCGCCGTTTACGACCTTGTTGAGCGTGTTTCAAAAACCAACGTAACCGTATTGATCGAAGGCGAGTCGGGAACCGGAAAAGAGCTGATTGCCAAGGGAATTCATTTTTCCGGATCGCGACGACAGCGTCCATTTGTCGCGATCAACTGTGCCGCAATACCTGAAACGCTGATCGAGGCTGAACTTTTTGGGTACAAGAAGGGTGCGTTTACGGGTGCGGTCGGCGAGTCCAAGGGGAAATTTGAAGAGGCGAACGGCGGCACCTTATTTCTCGATGAGATCAGTGCGATGCCGCTTCAATCCCAAACAAGGCTTTTGCGGGTTCTCCAAGAGCAGGAGGTAACACGCCTTGGCGAAAATAGCCCTCGAAAGATCGACGTTCGGATAATCGCGGCGACCAACGAGAATCTCCCGGAGTTGATAAAAGAAAATACATTTCGAGAAGACCTTTTCTATCGACTTTCGGTAGTGCCTATATTAATTCCTCCGCTTCGCGAACGCCGCGAAGACATACCCATTTTAACCGAATTCTTCGTCACCAGAACGGCGGCGAAACACGGTATTAAGCCTCCCCAAATAGCCCGCGAGGTATTTAGGACCTTTTTCGATTACCCATGGATGGGCAACGTGCGCGAGTTGGAGAACCTGGTCGAACGGATGGTGGTTCTTTCGGACGCCGATACGCTGACACCTGATGATGTGCCAGCCGCCATAAAAGACCCGTCGCCTCTCAACGGGCGGCTCTGGTTTTCTCTGCCGTCAGACCCAATAAATCTCGACGATATGGAATGTGAGATTATTCGTATCTCACTCAAGAGGCATGACGGCAACCAATCGCAGACCTCAAGGTTTCTGGGCATCACTCGAAGCGCCCTTATTTACCGGATGCAAAAGTACGGCTTGGAATAGATCGAATCCGAGAATTAGATCTCCGCACAATGGACACTGAATCGTTCAACATTGTCTCTTCCAGAAACAGGATATACGTTTGGATCGTTATCGCTGTTACGATCATTCTTGTTACCATCCTCCATTTCCTAACGCCAGTCGATCTTATCGTTTGGCACGAGATCTTTCAGCGACTCTATTATCTGCCAATAATTGCGGCCGCCTTACTCTTCGGCATGAGGGGCGGTCTCGCAGCGTCTATATTTACTACCATGGTCTATTCACCCCATGTTTTTCTTCATTGGCAAGAAGGTCATTTTGATTATTCGATAAATCAATATGCCGAGATAGTCATCTTCAATCTGGTGGGCGGAATAATGGGTGCGCTCGGTGACAGACTTCGTAAGGCACGCGAGCGGGCTGAGAAGAATGCCGAACAAAAACGCCAGGCATATGAGGAATTACAGGCGACGTTTCAGCAACTGCTGCAAGCTGAAAAATTGGCGTCACTCGGCGAACTTTCTGCAGGAATCGTGCACGAGGTCCGCAACCCTCTCGCCTCGATCAAAGGTGCGATCGAAATACTAGAAGACGAGTTAGATCCAAACAGTCCGCGCTCTGAGTTCGCCGATCTCGCGCGAAAAGAGATCGACAGATTGGATCGGCTGGTGGGAGAATTCCTGCGGTTTGCCAGACCCGCCGAACCTTCGAAAGCATTCAGCGACCCGAATGATGTTGTCCAGTCAGTCACCGCGTTAATTGAGAATCAAGCCGTCTCTCAGTCAGTCACGGTTGTAAAGAATCTCCAAAAAGACATTCCAAGCGTCCCGGTTGATCCGGAACAGATAAAGCAGGTTATTTTAAACTTGGCGATAAATGGAATGCAGGCGATGGACAACGCAAACGGGGCTGTCAAAACATTAACTTTTCGAACGATGGAGCGAGATGGCAAGTGCGTGATCGAAGTTGGGGATTCAGGGCCCGGCATTGACGAAGAATACTTCTCAAAAATCTTTGATCCGTTTTTCTCCACGAAAGAAAATGGAGTAGGTCTTGGGCTTTCGATTGCTCATAAGATCGCCACTCAGCATGGGGGGACGCTGACCGCCGAAAACAAGCCTGACGGAGCTCTTTTTTCATTGATCCTTGCGAAACACTCAACTGTACCGAATCTTCGTGAACAGCCAATTGGCTTGTCCGACAGAATGGCGGGTGTCGACTCGTAAGGAACATATAGATGAATCAACTCAAGCGGAAAAAGTAATGGACAAACAACAGCATTGGGAAACGGTTTATCAGACAAAGGCTCGCAACGAGGTCAGTTGGTTCCGCGAACATCTCGATACGTCGCTACGGATGATCCAGAACACCGGCGTCGGTAAAGATACGGCGATCATCGATGTCGGCGGCGGTAATTCCAATCTTGTTGACGATCTTCTCGAACGCGGGTTCGTTGATGTTTCTGTCTTAGATATTTCCGAGAGTGCGATCGCCGACAGCAGAGATCGTCTTGGGGAAAAGGCCGACGAAGCGTATTGGATCACCGCAGATATTACGGCCATCGATCTTCCTCAATCCAAATATGACCTTTGGCACGATCGGGCAGTATTTCACTTTCTGACGGACGAAGAAGACAGGCGCAAATACGTAGAACTGGTAATGCGGTCACTCAAACCCGGTGGACACATTATCGTTGCGTCGTTCGGTCTCGAAGGCCCGGAGAGATGCAGCGGGCTCGATGTTGTCCGTTACAGTCCTGAAACAATGCACCACGAATTCGGCAACACCTTCAAACTGGTGGAAAGCGTCGGCGAAACCCACAACACACCCTTTGGAACGACGCAGGATTTTGTTTATTGCTACTGCCGTAAGGCAAACCTCTGAGTGAATCGCGAAAAAGAACTCGTGCTACGAATATCCGCGGCTGTTCACCAATTGTTAGAAATTCGGAATAAACGTGACGTTATTATGATAAGATCTTATGAAGTCTAAGATGAAAAGATTGTTGTCATCACTTTTTGTTCTTTTCGCCGTTGCCGGAAGTGTTCTGGCGGGCATGCCGATGCATTCAAGTTTGATGGACAACAAGATGATGAAGTGCTGCAAGAAGGCTAAAGGGACTGAACAATCTCCTTCGGCAAGTGCTGCACGCTTGTGCTGCGCCGTCAATTGTTCCGATCCAGTACCGACTTCTGCGGTTACATCGTTTAATTTTGCGCCGGCTATCGTAAAGGTAACTGAAGCGATCGAAAAGCAGGTTGCGGAATTACTCGGACGCCGTAGCCATTTTGCAGTCCATCTGGTCTCCAAAGAAATCCCTCGACTTATTCAGGCTTCCCACCCTAAGTACCTCCAACATCACTCATTTCTGATTTAACTTTAAGAGCCGTATTGCGCCTTTTGAGGCCGTATTGCGCCTTCACTTTATGATGTCTGGGGTTCGCTGTAGCTTATTACAGAGGGCTACACATGGTGAATCCTGCCATCTCATATTCAGAATTTAGGAGAAAGAACAATGAGAAAACAACTTTTTGTATCTGGAGCCATCATTTCACTTCTTGCTTTGATTGCCATTTCAGGAGCGGCATGCGGTTCGGGCTCTCAACCGACGACGGAGAACCCTGTCATCGGAAAGGTAATAAAGACGGGTCCGGCCGGCAATGGTCTGACCGTGACGCTGTCAAGCGACACGGGCACGCTGAAATCCGGCGAGCAGGAAATCTATCTTGCGTTTACCGATGCGTCGGGTAAGCCGGTCGATGTCGGTTCGGTGTCGTTCAACAACCGGATGCCGGCGATGGGATCTATGGCCGAGATGAACAATGCGGCTACGTTAACAACGACCGGAACGCCAGGTGTTTACCGGGGAAAGATAGATGTCGAGATGGCAGGCGAGTGGCAGTCCCAGATCGCCTACGAAGGTCCAGCAGGAAAGGGCAAAGCCACGCTTTCGGTGACAGCAAGATAACAGCCAATGATCCACTCGATAATCGAATGGTCGCTTAGAAATCGCGGCATCGTCATCGTGATCTATATCGCGGTGGCGGCTGCTGGCTATTGGGCGCTCACTCGAACGCCGATCGATGCGATTCCCGACCTCTCGGACAATCAGGTTATTGTTTTTACCGATTGGGCGGGACGCTCGCCGCAGGAAGTTGAAGACCAGGTCACGTATCCGCTGGTAACGAATCTACAGGGGCTCCCCGGTGTCCGCGTCGTGCGGGCGAATTCGGCATTCAGCTTCTCGATGATAAATATTATTTTCGAGGACAATGTCGATCTCTACTGGGCTCGAACGCGGGTATTGGAGCGCCTCAATCTGGTTACAAAGCAATTGCCAGAAGGCGTTACGCCGACTCTCGGCCCGGACGCAACCGGTGTTGGACAGGTCTTTTGGTACACGGTCGAATCCGATTCGATGAACCTGCGCGATCTGCGCACGGTTCAGGACTGGTTTATTCGTTATCAGCTCAATTCGGTCCCGGGCGTAGCCGAAGTGGCTTCGGTCGGAGGTTACGTACAGCAATATCAGATCGATATCGACCCAAATAAATTGCGCGGCGTCAATATTCCAATCTCGACCGTGGTTGAAGCGATTCAACGCTCAAACAACAATGTCGGCGGCAATGTAGTCGAGCAAGGGGGGCAATGGGCTGTCGTTCGCGGCATCGGTTTGATCGGCGCGATGGAAGATGTCGAGAACATAATGATCGGCTCGTCAAATGGCACACCGATCTATGTCAAGAACGTTGCGGCAGTGAAAATAGGCAGCGCCTTTCGAACCGGAGCGCTCGACAAGAACGGTACGGAAGCAGTCGGGGGTGTTGTCATCGCGAGATATGGCGTCAACACGCTTGAGGTTATCGAGGCCGTAAAACAAAAGATCGAAGCGCTGCAGCCGGGATTACCTGCAGGCGTTCGTATCGTTCCATTCTACGACCGGACGCAGTTGATAAATCGAGCAACGGACACGCTCAAGTGGACGCTGATCGAAGAATTAATTCTCGTCACCTTGGCTCACATTATATTTCTTGCGCATTTCCGCTCGATCCTGATCGTGACGATTCCGCTTCCGCTTGCGGTGCTGATGTCGTTTCTTTTCATGTATTTCATGGGCATCAGTTCGAATCTGATGTCGCTGTCGGGGATCGCAATTGCGATCGGCGTGCTGGTCGATGCCGGAATTGTGGTGACGGAAAATGCATTCCGATTCATAGAGCAGAAACATATCGACACCAAGGATCGCCGGGCGGTTTGGGAAGCAGTTTTCGCGTCGACAAAGCTTGTCGGGCGGCCCGTTTTCTTTTCGATGGCGATCATCATTCTCGCTTTCATCCCGGTGTTCGCATTGATCGGGCAGGAAGGAAAGCTGTTTCACCCGCTCGCGTTTACCAAGACATTTGCAATGGCAGGCGCGACGATACTGGCCGTGACGCTTGTGCCGGTGCTTTGCACGTATCTGATCGGCGGCAAGGTGCATTCGGAGCAATCAAATCCGGTGATGCGTTTTCTGCGGAGACTTTATGAACCTACATTAAAATTCGCCCTCAATTATCCGGCAAGGGCGATCGTTGTGGCACTCGTTTTCTTTCTCATCGCGATGTTTCTGGCCAGCCGCATCGGCAGCGAGTTCATGCCACCGCTGAACGAAGGCGACGTGATGTATATGCCGATCACCGATCCGGCGATCTCGATAGACGAAGCTAACAAAATAATGAGCAGGCAAAACGAAATGCTCATGACGTTTCCCGAGGTCGAATGGGCGGTCGGTAAGGCCGGCCGGGCCGAAACATCGACTGATCCGGCGCCGACGAACATGAATGAAACGATCATTCATCTTAAACCGAAGGATCAGTGGCGTGCCGGCTTGACCCGCGAAGATCTGATCTCGGAAATGGACGAAAAGTTGCGGTTTCCGGGTGTAACAAACATTTGGACGCAGCCGATCATTAACCGCATAGAAATGCTCGCCACCGGAATCCGGACGCAGGTCGGCATAAAGATATTTGGCAACGACCTGAATGAGCTCGAAAAGGTGTCGCGACGAGTCGCCGACGTGGTCAGGAAAGTAGAGGGTGCGGCGGATGTTTATCCCGAACAGATCGGCGGCTCGCCCTACATAGACATTGAGATCGACCGTCCGGCGGCGGCCCGATACGGTATCGATGTCGGCGTTATCCAGGACGCTATCGAAAAAGGAATCGGCGAAACAAATCTTTCCGTAACTATCGAAGGCCGTCAGCGTTTTCCCGTGCGTGTGCGTTACGGCGAACAATATCGCAGCACTCCCGATGCGCTCGGCCAAATTCCGATCTCGATGGCAGGCGGCGGTACGGTGCCTCTGAAACAGGTTGCGGAGATCAAAACTGTCGAGGGGCCGGCGATGATCCAAAGCGAGAACGGACTTCTCCGCGGCACCGTTCTTTTAAATGTTCGCGGGCGGGATGTTGGCAGCTTTGTAAACGAAGCAAAAGCGGCGGTCAAAAAACAGGTAGAGCTACCGGCAGGATATTACATTGCGTGGAGCGGCCAGTTCGAGAATCAATTGCGGGCAAAAAGCAGGTTACTCCTCGTCGTGCCGCTTGTTTTGCTGGTCATCTTCGGTCTGCTTTATCTGACGTATCACTCGGCACTAGAAGCGGCACACGTTTTGATGGCGGTTCCTTTTGCCCTGACCGGCGGTATTTATCTGGTGTGGCTTCTCGACTATAACTTTTCGGTCGCGGTGTGGGTCGGATTTATCGCTTTGTTTGGAACGGCAGTGCAGACGGCGGTCGTAATGGTCATTTATCTGAACGAGTCTGTGCAGAACAAACGCGATGAGCTTGCACGACAGATTACGAAGAAGGAATTAATGCAGGCCGTGATCGACGGCGCTCTGCTGCGTCTGCGTCCAAAGGTGATGACGGTCACGACCGTTGTCGCCGGACTCTTGCCGATCATGTGGAGTACGAGCGCTGGCTCGGAAGTAATGAAACCACTCGCCGCACCTGTTTTGGGTGGAATGGTGTCGAGTTTATTGCACGTCCTGATTATCACGCCTGTGATCTTTTATTGGTTACGGGCGCGTGAGTTAAAGCGAAATGATGAATAAAAAGAGAGCATTCATCTTCATTCTCACATTGGCTGCTATGGCTTGCGAAGCCTTTGCTCAGGAGCCTTCGCCAACGCCGCAGATTGCGTCTCGCTATCTCGACCAGTCCACGGGCATGACAGCCGATGAAGCTGTTCGGCTTGCTCTTGAAAACAATGGTGACCTTCAGGCATTCCGTAAAGAAGTCGACGCCGCTAGAGCTTTGGTCAGGCAAGCTGGCCTGCGACCGAACCCAAAAGTTGGATTTGACGGCACAAAGCAGATCGGCGGCAAGGACAATATGCAGATGGCGGGTGCGATGCTGCCCCTTGAGCTTGGCGGGCGACGCGGAGCGCGTATCGCCGTCGCTCGGCGGGAGTTTGAGGGGCGCGAATTCGAGCTTGCAAATCAGGAGCGATTGCTTGCAGCGAATGTGCGGCTTAAATTTGGCGAGGCCATTGCGGCGATCAACAAACTAGAAGTTACGGAGAAGACCCTCACGGCGGCACGGCAAGGTTACGATCTCGTTGCGGCCCGAGTGACCGAGGGCAAGATCGCGCCGCTCGAACAAAACATCTTTCTCGTCGAGGTCAATCGTTTGCAATCGGTCCGTGAAATGGCCGAGGGAAAGGTTGAGGCGACGATGTTCGAACTGCGGAATCTGATCGGGATGAGACCCGAGGAACCGCTAAAGCTTCGCGGTGATTTCTCAAATCTGATCGCATCACTGCCATCGTTGGCCGATTCGACGGCGTACGCCCTGCGTGATCGTCCCGATTTAAAAGGATCGCGAACCGTCGAGCAGCTTGCTCTTGCCAAGATCGAACAGGCAAAGTCCGAAGGTCGCGTTGACGCGAGTCTGAAAGGCGGTTTCCAACGGAATGAGATGGGATTTCCCGTGAGCGGCTTTGACGCAACCGGTGTCTTGCGTCCCGTCCACAGCGTCTTCAATGCCTTTACGTTTGGCATTGAGATCAACTTGCCGGTCCGCAATCGAAATCAGGGAGCGGTCGAAGCCGCCGTTTTCGAGCGGGAGGCCGCAAGACGACGAACCGAATTTGGCGAACTGACGATCCGGCAGGAGGTCGCTATAACATTTGCGCGTTACAATCGGGCGGCCCGCTCGATGTCTATCTTTCAAAACGGCGTTCGCGATCAGGCCAACGCAAACTTGCAGGTCATCTGGCAGACTTACGAACTGGGTGCGAGGAGCCTGCTTGAATACATCGCCGAGGAACGGCGGTTTCTGGATGTGGAGAACGAATTGATCGATGCCGAGTTTGAAACTTACAAAGCCGGCATCGAGATCATGAGGGCAACAAACTCTCCGGAGCTTACAAAATAGATGAGCGAAGAAAACAACGAAGAGATCACGGTAAGAGAGGAGCCAAATCGCAAACCGCTGTATCTTGCGACCGCGGTCGTTGGTTTGCTGATCGTGGGTGCCTTCGCATTTTGGTTCTTAAGTAACCGAGAGGCCGGCAAGATCGTTCAGCCCCCGCGAACGGTGACATTTGGCGACAACTCCGGCGAGCAACCAACGGGTGAACAGACCATCACGATCGAACCAGATCAGGTTGAAAAGATCGGGCTGAAGATCGAGACGGTCGGCGAGACGCTTTCATCAGAAGCGATGACTGTCGCGGCGACCGGCGTCATTCAGCCAAATGCATACAAAGAAACGCCCGTGATCTCGCTGCTCGGCGGCATACTTCGCGGCGTCAGCGGTGAGCTCGGCCAAAACGTGGCGAGAGGCCAGACGCTTGCAATTCTTTTCAGCGACGAGCTCGCCGCTTCGCAGTCTCGTTATCTTGCGCTTCAAACCGAAGCTCAAACGGCACGCCAGAACTACGAGCGAACTGCAAAGCTCGTCAAGATCAGTCCTGTTAGCAGCACAGAGGTTGATCAAATGCTGGCTCGTCTAAAGATCGCCGAGGCGGAACTCGAAGAACATCATCGCCATCACGCTCGAACGATAAAACTGCTTGAGATCGGAGCCGTAAGCCGAGAAGAATTTGAAATGGCAACGACTAAACTAAAAACAGCCGAAGCTAACCTAGAAGAAGCTAAGAAACGCCATGACCGCGCCGTTCAAGTCGCTCAGATAAATCCCGTCAGCCGAAGCGAATTCGAACAGGCCGCAGTGAAACGTCAAACCGCCGAATCCGATCTTGCGACCGCAAAGCAAAGGCTACTGCTGCTCGGACTTTCGCCGCAAAAAGTAAATACCCTCCGCTCGCCGTCGCACATCACAGCCACCTTAGCTCTGACCGCTCCCGTTTCCGGTACGATAACAAAGCGAATGGTCAATCAAGGCGAGGTCGTCGAAGCCAACAAAGAACTGATGTGCATTACAAATCTTTCAAGCGTCTGGGCCATCGCTCAGGTATATGAAAAAGACATTGCGAATTTGCGGGTCGGTAGCGGCGCAAGCGTGACGACCGATTCATACCCGAACGAACTCTTTCGTGGCCATGTTACTTATATCGATCCGAATATCGACCAAGCGACGCGCACCGCGCAAGTTCGCGTTGAACTCGATAATCCCGGACAAATCCTAAAGATCGGGATGTATGTAAATGTCGCGTTCGGCTCGATGGGTGTCGCCGAACGCACAATGCCAGTGATTCCGTCGTCGGCTGTCCAAAACATGAATGATAGACAAGTCGTCTTCGTCACGACCGGCAAACCAAACGTCTTTACCATCAAAACGGTTCGTCTCGGGAAGGAAAACAATGGCCAATTCACCGTAATTGAGGGCCTTAACGTCGGCGATCATGTCGTAACAGAGGGGAGTTTCCTGCTTCGGGCTGAAGTGATCAAGCAAAATCCTTCTCAATAATGGGGCGGAACACTGGATTGTCGCCTCGGCATCGGTGCAGGAACGAACCATTGGTTGAAAAAGAAGCCGGTTTTTCGCCGGCCTTCCATGAAATCGCGATGTTCCTTCCAGACGCCTCCCGGGTTTTACTACACAACGTAAAACTCACATTTACGTCTCTTCTAGTTTAAGGCCCGCCTCTTTCCAGTGACGATTCGATCTTCATATTCCAAGATATCCGCCATACGGTATCGGATTTGATTATCAATTCTAAGGGCTTTCAAATGCCGCGGGTTCGACTTCGGTAGAGCCCTCAGACGCTGGAATCTTTTCGGGTTGGCCTCCACAGTTCCGGTAAGGTGCCACCTTTGCGCGAGTTGCTGGCTGTCGATTATTTCACGGTTCATAGATATCTTTCCCTACATTCTGTTACCTCGGAAAGCAAGAGCTATGCCCCTGCTATCGGCTATAGAGAATGTGTGCACAGAGATCTACGCATTCTCTCCCAAAAAGGCTCGCTTGAGGTCAGAAGTGGACGGGG
>JBDSLC010000036.1:0-15393 GCA_039916585.1 Pyrinomonadaceae bacterium
CTTCACAATGAACGATATCTGACCGATTTACTGGCTTTCGCTAGTGTTTAATGTAAATTACTGTATTTCTGGGGTTTAAAGGAGGTTGAGCCCGACCTTGGGGGTCGGGCTCAAAAAGGTAGGACAACTGAAGGAACGCTCGGAAGGTGACCAAGCACAGTGGCAAACCGCGCTCGGAGAAGTGGTGGCGGCGGGGTCTCGATAAGATTATCAAGCTAGCCAGTTCTCCCTAATGCACGGGGCGTGCCACAGTTCAAGACGGGCGGGAGAAGACGGGAGACAGGCGACTTCCCGGGCCGTATACTATTGAAAACACTACGCTTATAGAAATGAAAAGAGACGAGATACTCTCTCGTCTCTGGTCTCTTGTCTCTCGTCTCGCCGGGAAACGCTTACACTATTTGGAACATCGGTCTGCTTGACGCTGAAGGGCGGTGACTTCGGGGTTCTCCGGATCGACCTCAAGTGCTTGAGCCACATAGGTTTTCACCTGCAGACACTCTCCGCGTTCGATGTGGATCTTCGCGAGGTTGATGTAGGCATCCACCAGTTTGTTATCCCAGAAGATGGCGGTCTTGAACGAACTTGCCGCCTGATCTCGGTCGCCGCGTCGTAGGTGGATCTTTCCGAGGATCAAATAACTCTCGGCTGACATCGGCTCGCTCGCCAGGACTCTCCGCAGAGTCTGCATGGCATCATCGTCGGCTCCGTTCTTGTACTGATCGCGGGCCTTCTGAAGAAGGGTGTCAGACTCGTTGGCAGCCGGAGTAACTTTCTCGTTATTTCGCTGGCTGAGGACGACGCTCACAAAATCTCGTCGCTGCGGCTGCTCAACTCGAAGAGGGATTCCGATGACGGTCTTGCTGCGCGTCCATTCACCCTCGAGGGTCGCGTAACGATTGCCCGAACTTAATAGTGACCTCGCCTGATTGTCGGCACCAGCCTTCGCCGGGTCGTTCATCCCTTCCAGGGCCTTGGCTAGCAGATAATGAGCCTCACCGTCAGCGGGGCGTTTAACGATCACACTTCGGAGGATCGGCGCAGCATCGGTCAGTTCACCGCTGACGAAGGTCGCGACTCCAAGATTGAAAAGAATCGACACATCCTCAGGGTCCGATCCTGAAGCCTTCGCCAACAGCTCAGTCCCCTCCTTTAAGAGAGCCGCAGACCGCGCCGCGTTTTTCTTTTCAGCGCGCGAGGCTTCGACGGCGATCGCTCCCAGGGTGTTATAGACACTGGTCAGTTGAAGATCTTCCGCTATCGGCCTGAGTACCGCGAGGGCCTGCTCGTAGTTTTTCTGTCTCCACTGGATAAGGC
The DNA here is from genome assembly GCA_039916585.1 of Pyrinomonadaceae bacterium. Classification (GTDB taxonomy): domain Bacteria; phylum Acidobacteriota; class Blastocatellia; order Pyrinomonadales; family Pyrinomonadaceae; genus OLB17. Next base: position 1,318 of record JBDSLC010000036.1, read on the forward strand.
CGATGTAGAAGGATGCTTCGGCATAGCTTTCATCGTTGCAGAAGGCGATCTTGTTGTCTGACTTAGCCCGTTCGCGACAGGCTCGGTTCGTATTGATCACCCGTTCGAAGGAATCCACGGCATCATTGAACTTTTGTTGGGCGAGATAAAGATGCCCCAATTCAAGGGCTGCCTCGACGAACGTCGAATCGGGCGTGGTTTCATTGAAGATGCGAATCGCGTTACGGAAGAAGATTTCCCGCTGTTCCGGAGCGTTGGTCAGAAGCCCCTTGATATAGGCCTCGAACGCACGGCTGGGAATCTTAGTGGCGGATTCGATCAGCTGATTCTGCGAGAAGGGCAACGCCTTGTCTCGCTGATATAAGATCTGATAGGCGATCTGACCCTGCATTGTCTGAAGGTTTCCGAGTGCATCGTTTAGGATGATATCCCGCTGGATCAACCGTCCATCGATCTCCTCGCTCAGAAATCGTCCTTCGTTTACGCGGATGATCTTTGAAGTAACATTCACCGTCGCCGCCAGGTCACCCTGCGATGGCACGATCGTATATGCACCGGTGATCAGCAATGTTGCACCGCTGTCGCGAGAAAGCTTAAGCGATGTCGCAATACTCGGAAGGCTGGTGAGTGGGATACGTAATCGCTGCTGTACGGCCTTCCGCTCACCGTTCGATACGACGTTTAGTCCCGGAACGTGAAGCAACTCGGACAGTGAAAGAGCAAAGCTCTCGCCGACCCAATTGAACTCGGGTTTGCCAGACGTATTCTCAAAAGGCAGAACCAATATCCGATCAGTAAACTTCGCCTGTGCCGAGGCCGCCGACGCGGCTATCAGCATTAATATCGAAAAAATAAAGGATTTCTTTATCATCTTGTAAAAACAAAAATTCGCCTGTGTTTGGCAGGCGAATGTTTAACCCGAAGGTATGATGCCGAATTCTCGGCTTAAGATGGTATCCGGTACGGGATTTGAACCCGTGTTGCCGCCGTGAAAGGGCGGTGTCCTAACCCCTAGACGAACCGGACATATCGGTTGTGGGGAGTCGCCTCGCCAAACCTTCGCAAAACCGACCGTTAAGCGAACGATTAGAATAGCGTCGGGACGGCGGGGTTGTCAAACTCCCCGGCTCAGCGACAGGGCGTATTCAAAAACCTCTCGGTTAGCCTTTTCGACTGCAGCCTCGCCCACCCAATCCTCGGCGAATTGTCGCGCGTTGCGTGACATCCCGACGAACGTTTCCTGGTCCATATCAATGCACCTACGAAGGACTTCTATCCACTCTCCGCGATCTTCCAATGGAAGGTCCCATCCGACGCCTTTCTGCTCAAGGTTTTTCCAGGGCGTTCGGTCGCTGATCAGGAGGGGACATCCTGCTGCCATAGCTTCGAGAAAAACGTGACCGAAATTCTCGGTGATGGTCGGAAGCACGAAAAAATCGTGGCCGACCAGCGTTTGAAAAACCTGTTCGTGAGGTACACCCCCTGCCATCTTTACGCGAATATTCGACGGTAATTTCTCGATCAGCACCCGGCAACTTTCAATGTACTCATCATCGGCGTCAATCGGGCCGACAAGGTCGAGCTGAATGCAGCCTTCCAATTCTGCGAGCAGTTCGAGCAAAAATACCGGGTTCTTTTTCGGATGGATCCGCGACAAGTAGACCAGCCGAACTGAACCACTTTCCTTTTGCGCCTTTTGTTCCTGGGTGTAATCGGGATAAATTACCCGGGCGGGCAGGTCGGGAGCGATGAATACTCGCCCGCCGCTTCCCTTTGCTCTATCAACCTCGCCAGCCTCCACCTCAGATGTGGTTCGCCATACAATGTCGCGATATAGGCGAAGTTTCGATCCAAATCTAAGAAAAGCTTGTTTTTTCGTTCGCTTGAGTTCCAGTCCAGCATCGGCGAGTTCCCCTTGCGGAGCAATGACCATCGGGATTCCCCTGAGCATTCCGAGTCTCCGCAAAAGCAGGGCGAAGATCGTCAATGTAGAAAAATAACTGTTGAAGAATATTATGTCGGGGCCGACGGCCCGGGCGATACGTTTTATCTCGCCGATACGGATCTGTTCCTTTGAAAGATATCGGACAAGCGACTTACCGACCCGGACCCATGAGCCGTAAGAAATGTCTGGATAAGCGGTCTTGTCGGTCTTCCCGTCATGGTCACGAGTTACGATCCGAAAATCGTAGTCGTCGCCGAACCGATCCACAATATTCACAAGCGTTCGCATTCCGCCTCCACTTTTGTAACCGGGCAGGTAGAAATCCGAGAAGACAAGAATGACCGGCCGCCGAACGCTTTTCGCTTCGGCTTCCGATCGGGAGGCCGCCAGGTGTTCACCGTTTTTTTGGTCCTCCGTTGCGGGCGTCATCGTGTTGATTGTCCACTAATGACTCGAACTGGGCAAAATCCCGCGTAAGATTGAGTGAGCCTCTGATAAATTCGTATGAGATGTTCCTGCTGTCCAAACCAACTCGGGGGGAGACCGACAAATTTCTGAAATTGGCGTCGGCGACCGATTTTTCTTATCGGTACGTCGGAGCAACGCGGCAACCGAAGCAGCCGGAAACGGTGAAATACAACATCGACCATAACCACATCGTGATCGGCAACGGCGAAGAAGATTTTGAACGAGCTAAGAAGGCGGTCAGGGAATGGACGATGTTCGATATTCCCTGGGTCGAGTTGTGCTGGTCGAACGCTACGATCGAAGAAGGTCAGACTGTTGCGATCCTCATCCGCCATTTCGGCTTTTATTCTCTCAATGCCGCCCGCATCGTTTACACCCTTGACGAGTGGGACTGGTTCGGTTTCGCCTATGGAACGCTGGCCGACCACGGAGAAGCGGGCGAAGAGCGGTTTAGCGTTCGATTGGATCATGAATCGGGCGACGTAATTTACGACCTCTACGCCTTCTCGCGGCCAAATCATTTTCTTGCGCATCTCGGATATCCGCTGACCAGAATGCTGCAAAAACGTTTTGCACAGGATTCGAAGCAGGCTATGTTTCGCTCCCTTCGGACAATCGGCTAAACTGACTCTCATCAAATGAAACGAGTCTTTCTCATCGATTCGATGTCGCATATCTACCGCGCGTATTTCGCCCCGATGGGAGCGCGGCAAGATCCGCTTCGCAACAGCAAGGGACAGGTGACCCAGGCCGTGTTTGTCTTTACGAACATGCTGCGAAAGCTGTTGAAGGACGAACGGCCGGATTACATTGCGGCGGTTTTTGAGTCGGAGACGGGCACGTTTCGACACGATTCTTACGCGGAGTATAAGGCGAATCGTGTCGAGATGCCGGATGACCTACAAACGCAGATACCGTACATTCTTCGCGTTTGCGAAGCCTTTAACATCCCCATTCTGCAGGCTGACAAGTATGAAGCCGACGATGTGATCGGCACGCTTGCGAAGAAGGTCGCGGACAAAGGTATGCAGGCCGTGATCGTGTCCAACGACAAAGATCTCTGCCAGTTGGTGACCGATCCGCTTGTTATCGCAATGCGGCAGAATTCGACGAATGTGAAACGCAAGGTACCGGTTCCGCCGATCGAATGGTGCGATGAGGCTTGGGTCGTGAAGAAGTTTGGCGTGCCGCCGAACAAGATAGTCGATCTGCTAGGGCTGATGGGCGATTCGGTTGATAACATTCCCGGAGCTCCTGGGATCGGCGAGAAAGGTGCGTTGAAGCTCGTCCTGGAATTTGGCTCGACAGAAGCGGCGATGGAGAATGCCGAGAAGGTCACGCATAAGACGTATCGCGAATCGCTGCAAAACAATCAGGATATTATTCGTCAATCGCTGGAACTCGCTACGATACACGTCGATGCTCCGGTTGAACTCGAGTTGGATAAGTTGAAGTCGAGCGAGCCGGATCGGGCAAAGGCGTACTCGCTTTTCCGCGAATTGGAGTTTGCTGCACTCACGAAAGAGTTCGGCGATTCGGCCCCGTCCCTGTTCGATTCCCTTCCTGACGATGTGGACAGTGAAAGGCCGGCACCGGTTGAGCAGGCGTATTCGATCGTCCAGACTCGTGCAGATCTCGACAAGCTGATCCGCAAGGTCTGGGAACGCGAATGGTTTGCGTTCGAACTGGATGATTCGAACGAGGGAAAATGGCACAGTTCGTTCGATAAGCAGGCTCCGCTCGGCGTTGCGATATCGCACACTCCGGGAATCGCGTCGTTTGTCGATCTTGAGAATTTCGATGATAGAAATTGGGCGATCCGAGTTCTCAAGGATCTTTTTGAGAATCCATACATTGATAAATCGACCCATGATTACAAGTGCAAGGCGGCGGTGCTTGCGAAAATCGGTATCACCGCGGTTGGTGTGAAGAATGACCTGATGATCGCATCGTATCTGCTCGACACGAGCCGACCGCATCACGAGCTTGAGTTTCTTGCGCAGCATAATTTGAACGTCTATCGCGACTCGCCCGCCGAAGGGTTCACCGAGAGCGGATGGAAGGCGACGGTCAAAGCCGACTGGGCCTATCAGCTCACCCCGATACTTTCGGAGAAGATAAAAACCGATGATCTCGAAAAGGTTTACTCGGAGATCGAGATCCCGATCGGGCCGATCCTCGCCGACATTGAGAGGGCGGGGATGAAGGTAGATGACAAAGAGCTAGGCGAGTTTTCTGAGTTTATCGCGAAGGAATTGGCGATCGTTAGCGAGAAGATCTTTAAGATCGCCGGCCGCGGATTTAACATCGGCTCACCGAAACAGGTTGGCGAGATCTTTGAAGAACTGAACATCGCAACGGGAAAGAAGACCGCGACGGGACAGATCTCCACGAGCAAGGATGTCCTTGCCGAACTCGCCGTCGATTACGACATAGCCCAACTGATCATCGACTTTCGCGAGATGGACAAGCTAAAAGCGACGTATGCCGATTCGCTGCCGAAGATGATCAATACGGACGGGCGAATTCACGGCGTCCTTAATCAGACCGTTGCCGCGACAGGACGGTTGAGTTCGACGGAGCCGAATCTCCAGAACATCCCGGTCCGTACCGAGCTCGGTCAGCGGATCCGTGCGGCGTTCATTCCGGAGAAAGGCCACAAACTGATCTCGGCGGATTATTCTCAGCTCGAACTTCGCATACTCGCTCACATCACGAAAGATCCGGTGATGCTTGAGGCGTACGTGAACAACGAAGACATTCACGCGAAGACCGCGAAACTCGTGTTCGGGGCGACGGATGAGAAAGATCTGAAAGAGAAGCGGCGGCTCGCGAAGATCGTCAACTTTGGCATCGCGTACGCCGTCGAAGCGTTCGGTCTGAGCACTCGGGTCGGCATCTCCAAGGCCGAGGCTCGCAAGGTGATCGACGATTACTTCGCGACCTATAAAGGCATCCGGGCGTACATGGATCGCACGCCCGAGGAGGCCCGCGAGAAGGGTTACGTCACTTCCCTGTTCGGTCGCCGACGATATTTTCCCGGCATCCGCGACCGCAACTTCTCGGTTCGCTCGCGGGCCGAACGCGAGGCGATCAACATGCCGATCCAGGGAACGGCTTCGGATATCGTAAAGATCGCGATGATCAGAGTTCATCAAGCTCTGAAAGACGCCGGCTTGCAGACAAAGATGATCATGCAGGTACACGACGAATTACTGTTCGAAGCCCCTATCGATGAAGTCGATAGTGCGACGGAGATCATCAAACGCGAGATGGAAGCCGCCGCGACGCTCGAGGTTCCGCTCATCGCTGACGTGGGCGTGGGTGACAACTGGATGGGTGCTAAATAGCAGGCCGAAGCGTGTTCCGTTCCATTTCGAGGTATGTCACTTTGTTCCATTTGGAACAGGCGTCTGGGACGTTCAACAAACTTTCACTAACTTACAGGCGGTCAGCCGATGCTGCTTTCTCATAGGCCTTTATCAAAGATCGACCCGGTCCTTGCACCCCGGGTCAGACAGAATGCCATAGATGCAACCGCACGTCAATAGATTATTGATATCGTACTGAAATGATAAAGATCGCTGAAAAAGAGGAAGAGATCGATAGCTGTTATGCGGTGATGGCGGAGTTGCGTCCGCATCTGTCGCGGGAAGGGTTTCTTGCACAGGTGAAGCGGCAGATCGCGGAGTCGGGTTATCAGCTTGTTTATCTGGAGGACGAAGGCGAGGTTAAAGCGGTTGCTGGGATCCGAATAGCGGAATGGTTAGCCCGCGGAATGTCGATGGACCTCGAAGATCTTGTCTCCACCGAGTCCGACCTATCAAAGGGGTACGGCGGGCAACTCTTCGACTGGCTCCTCGACTACGGCCGCCAACGCGGCTGCACCGAGATCCGCCTCGTCTCCCACGTCACCCGCTTCCGCGCCCACCAGTTCTACCTAAAAAAGAAAATGATCCTCGACTGCCATTTCTTCTCTATGCCATTGAAGTGACCGTTACTCCAAAGTTTTCGCGTATATAACTAGTAGATGTCTGATTCAACACAAACTGAACGAACACGCGTTAAGCGGCTGCCGAATCGGGGGGCTTATGATCGGGAGACGATATACGCGATCCTGGACGAGGCGTTTATTTGTCACGTCGGATACGTGATGGACGGGCAGCCGTGTGTTATTCCGACCGGGTATGCTCGGATCGGGGATGATCTGTATATTCACGGGTCTTCGGCGAGCCGGATGTTGCGGAATTTGGCTCAAGGCGTGGATGTTTGTGTGACGGTGACGCTGGTTGACGGGCTCGTGCTTGCCCGATCGGCGTTTCATCATTCGATCAACTATCGCTCGGTCGTCGTGCTGGGCAAGGCGACGCTCGTGGACGACCCGGTCGAAAAAGAGAAGGCTCTCGAGGCTTTCACCGAGCACGTCATCCCCGGGCGCTGGCCGGAGATCCGCTGGCCGAATGAATTGGAGTTGAAGGCGACGTCTGTGTTGAAGCTGCCGATCGAAGAAGCCTCGGCGAAGGTTCGTACGGGTGATCCGAAGGACGACGAGGAAGATTACGAGATGGACATCTGGGCAGGCGTTTTGCCGTTGACTGTCGTCGCTGGCGAGCCGATCGACGACACCCGTCTGAAGTCGAAAGTGCCCGTACCTGAACACGTGTCAGGATACGGGCAGAAGTAATGAATTGCCGACGAGTTTAATGGCCGTAGGGCCGGTCGCGGTACCACGGCTCTTTGAACCTTAAAAGGTTCGCGACCGAACGCATCGGATTCAGAAATGTGCGGAGGAGCTTCTTGACTTTGGGCCCGCTCATCTCGAGATGTCGGATAAGGTAACGGTCGAGGGCTTCTTCCGTCAGCAGCCAACCTGTGCCAACCGTCGGAGTGATCACTGAGTCAACATAGCCCTGATGGCCGTAAAGTCCGACGTTGCCGATCGACGATTGACTGACCGGACCGAATTCCCAATTGGCACTCCAGGCCGCAGACCATGCGAACGCCTTCAGACGATCTTTCCAATACTGCTTCGATTCAGCGAATATCTGCTTCTTCGCCCGGTCGTGATTTTGTACGAAGATAAAGCCGGTCATTCCGCCCTGCATTGGGTGGGCGATATAATTGGTGAAGAATTTGTTGCCGTCCGACCATCCCTTGGTACCCTTGATCGAGTCCCAGTAATCCCGGAAGAAAGGTCCTTTCAATGCCCGCCGCGTCTTCTCCTGAATAACGAGCGCGTAGCTAAGCTGGAAACCCTGAATGAGCACTGACTGGAGAATGGCCGGTTTCCAATGAAACTTCTGGCTGACAGCGTTCGAAGGTTCATCCGACGGGTCTGCATCGGATGCGTTATCTTTAATGAATCTCGATTCGCGAGGTAGGTGGTCGAACGGATGCCATGCCGGAGCTACAGGCTTTTCGACAAGAGCGTTCTCGACTTTCTCCGTGAACTGCTGGTCGACCGATGTATGGGGCTCCTTGACCGGGCCCTGCAATACTGATGAAGGCAAGTTCGGTCGCCGTTTTGTTTCGGTTTGGGAGATCAATAATCGATGGGACGGCCCATGGGTCGCTAACTCCCGGGCCGGATCCGGAGTCTCGGAATCAGATTGGCTCGCAATCACTTCATGTTCCCGATCCGAACCAATATTCTGCGGGCCCGAGGCCTGTGCGGCGACATCGAACGAAAGAAAACATAGGATCGTAAGTAAGCCTCCAATGCTGGCATACCTCGACCCGAAGAGGGCCTGTGTCTTAACTGTCATTTGTTATTCCCCGATCAAAACGAGAGGAGAGTCTCGCACAAGGCATTAAGCCGATATTTCGTGATTATAGACAAATGTGCGGCTGGACGAAAGAATCGAACGCAATAAAATGCCATCGACTGATACGATGGCACGTGAAACCTGGTGGAGATGAGGAGGATCGAACTCCTGGCCTCGGCATTGCGAACGCCGCGCTCTCCCAGCTGAGCTACATCCCCGGGAAGCGATATTATCGCGTCAAATTGCTTATCGGTCAATCCTTGATTGAAAGTCAGAGGAGATTTGCCTGCTCGGCTCGGCGTATCGCTTCGAGACGTGAATGGGCTGAGAGCTTTTTCATTATGTGCTGAATATGATTGTTGGCTGTCGTTTTGCTAATGCCGAGATCGTCAGCGATGCGTTCGGTGGTTGTGCCAGATGCAAGCAAGCGCATTATCTCTGTTTCTCGCGCGGTGAGATCGACGGTCGCCGTGGGTGATCGCTTCGTCGCGAGCATCTCGCGAACATTTGCCTCCGGCAGGCTGGTTTCCGCAACCACAAAGTCTTTCACGGCGAGTTCAAGCCGTTTCTGAACGTCCGTCGGGCGAACGATGTGGAGCGTGTACGTGTTTGTCGAAGAGGAACCGTCGAGAATAACGACCGAGACATTGCACCATGTCTCACGCCCGTTTATGCGGGTCTTGATGTCGTAATTTTTCAGTGGATCGCGGCAATTCGCACGCTTAAGGATCGAGCAGTCCCCGCCGCACTCGTGGCCGCATTCGTCGATTCCCTTGAGCGTTTCGCTGCAAGGATTCCCGATCGCCGCGTTCGCGCTGAGTCCAAATAGGGCTTGCGCGGCTTCATTCCAGCTTACGATCGTGCCATGCGAATCCAGCACGTAGGCTGCATCCGCGGTTCCCGTGGGCAAGCTTTTTGATCTCGTCGAGCCGCATATTTTGGACGATCACATCATGAAAATGATGTGGACTGATTATTTACCGAAAGCCCGTAAAAAACAATGATGTATCTAGATGCTATCAGCATTGGGAGGCTACAAAATGCTAACGAAATTATACTTACTTGTTTGGGCGATCGGGATCTTGGCTGTGGCGATAACCTATCTAACCGGAAACATGACGCCCGAGGCGGCAGTGTTCTTTGGATTCTTGTCGTTTGGCGCCGTGTTTATGGGAATGATGGGCGTACTACCCTCAGCGGTAACTGAAGCGAAGCATAAGCACTAAGGCAAAACTATTGCACGCCGGCGGGAAGAAGCGAGCCTTTGGGATCGGAAGCGTACGCGTATCCGTCCTCGATCTTGCCGATCATTGCGTGGAAATGTATCTCGTCGCCAGAAACGACGACGATCGAGTCGCCAGGACTGACTTGCTTATCATCGACGCGAAATTTGATCACGGTCGCGTTGCCGTTCTCGTTAGCAACAACCTCAAACTCGAATGTATCTGCGTTGAAACTCAACGTCTGCGAAAATGAAACTTCCATTAGGAATAGGATAGCCTCTGCTTGGCGGAATGACTACCGGCCGAGCACGAGATCGACCGATATCACGTCGTGGTCGGACAGCGGGGTTCCGTTATCGTCGACAAGGTTTCCAATAGTTTTCGGCTCGGAGCCGGGTGCGATCTGCATTCCCTTTCCCGCGAACCAATCAAGCCTGCCCGACACACTTCCGCCCACGCGATTCGCCGCCCAGAAGATGAACGGAAAGCACCATTCCGGAACCCAGTCGCGGAGGTTCGTGTTTTTTTCGATGCTTTCGACGTGATAATGCAGCGTTCCCTGTCCGAGATCGTTGAGGTCGCGAAAGTTGTAGCCGCGGCGTTCGACCATATCGAAGAGAGGTTTTTCGAAGTACGCTTCGGGATGCGGGAGGTGATTTTTTGCGACGTTTTTCGGCCCCATCAAGACTCGTCGCCAATAGCCCATGATAGCTCGCGTCGAACTCTGTGAATTGAACGTGGTTGTATTCCAGTCGCCGCCGATAAGCGTCGGGAGTTTCGGCAGCGTGTCGAGATGATCGAGGATCAGCCTAACCTGCGTTTGCCGATGTGCCCGCGAACAATGTGCGTCGAGATGTACGGTCACCGCTCGGAACGTACCGAGAGGGTGATCGATGTCGGCGAATAGCGCACGCAGGCTGCCGAGGCGTTTTTCCTTACCCCACATTTTGTCCTTACCATTTGGCAGAGGGATCGCGTGAACATTCCGCATCGGCCATTTCGAAAACATGGCCAGCCCGTGGATCGACTTTGTATTCTCGCCCACCATCTCAGACTCGACGCCGCTTCCCTTCTGCAACGCAATATAGACCGGAGCGAACGCGTAGTTTAATCTCAACGTCTTCGCGATCTCCTGCGCGACAAACCGATTCCCGCTTCGCGCCATGCCGTAGTCGAGTTCGGTCAGGAGTAGAACATCTTTATCTTTAAGACCTTCGTGATTCTGAAGAGCGCCGAGGATGCCGTCGAACACGATACCGCGTTCGATGTTCCATGCGAGAGCCTTGATGTCGGAACCGGGAGCAGCGACGACGGGGTGCTTCTCACTGTCATTGGGAAACCCAGTCGCTATCGCTCCCGGTTCTGACAGATGCTCGACGACTACTGCATTAAGAACCCTTTCGGCTTCCGGGTGGATCTGTTTCCACAGATCCGAGTTCTCCAATTCCGTGGTTGATTCAAACTTCAACAACTCGGGGAAATGGCGGTTGAGATCGTGGTCAAGGATTTCGGGAGGCTGGCCGTGCGAAAAATTGCTGTCCATGAAAAGGAATAGGATACGCGCCGGCCCCTCAAACTCGAAAGCTCCGATCGGCCGCCTTATCGTTCAATCATCAAACCGTTCCTTGGCCGGGGCTACGGCGAGGAAGTCGGCGGATATTCGCTCGGTGTATGTAGTGAGAAGATCATTAACGCGCGTTTCTTTGCTTGAGTAGAAGATCAGCCCGACGTGTTTTGGCTTGGCGACGCGATAGACTATCTCTTCTTCGACGTAATGAGCGGTGTCGGGCGTGTCGGTGTTGGCGAGGGCGAGGGCGACGCCGGCGAAGTCTTTGCGAAGCTTGGGCAGTTTGTATGGATTGTCTTTAGTAGATGTTTCCAGCCTGGCCCATTCCCGCCAGAGGTTGAAGTTGCAGGCGTGCTCGAGGACGTTGGCGATGTATGCTCCGCCGACGCGACATGCTACCTCGAGAAGGTAGAACTTTCCGTCTGCCTCACTGTGTAGGAACTCGGCATGCGAAACACCCTGTTCGTACTTGAACGCTGAGAGAAGCTTCTTATTCAGCGACTCAAGTTCCTTTCGCTCCTTAGATCTATATGGAACGATCGACGTGGTAAACACACCGCCGTAATGCGACACGCTAAATGGAGGCGTGCCGTATTTGCTGACGCCTGCGGTTAGGACCTTGCCTCCATCTACTATCGAATCGACGTGATAGACCGAGCCTTTTATGAACCGCTCGATAACGAACTGCGAAGGATGATCGCGCCAGTTGTTGCGTCTATCCAGCTCGTTTACGACGTCCCACACCTGTTCTTTTGATTCACATTTGCGGATGCCGAACGCCGAGACCTCAAACCGCGGCTTGACCACGACCGGCATCTCGACGTTCTCTAAGAAATCACCGACCTCTGTTTGATTGAATACTCCGGTGAACTCGGGACAAGGTATTCCTGCCTTCCAAGCGATGTTACGCATCGCGAACTTGTCGCGAAATCTGAGCGCGTGCGAACTCGTCATTCCGGGAACCTGAAGGTGTTCGCGAGCACGGGCAGCGGTTGTCACATCGAATTCATCAAGCCCGACGATCCGATCGACGGTACGCGAACCGGCGATGTTTGCGATCGCACGCACATAATCTTCCTGGCCGGCATCGTCCTCAACAGTCTTGACATCGTTAAGCGCCGTCCAAACCCACGGCTGGTCTAGTAGTTTTTTGCGTGTAACGAGCGTGACGTGCCAACCGGCGGCCTGAGCTTCCTCAAGAAACTCGTTACCTTTTTGTTCGCTCGCGATGCAGACGATGTGCTTTTTCATACGGAACGCGGTTACCATAGGCCGCCACACTTCAGCGGATGAGGCGTCCGCGTTTTACTCATTTCCTCAGGAAACTATCTACACTCCAATCGCCAGACCCTTTGAAAAGAAAGGCCAGCGAGACGAACAAGTACAAGAATGCCAATTCTTGCTTATTAAATGGATCTGCTCCGTGCACGCCCACCAGAGCCACCAACATCGTAAATGCAATAAAGAAACTCGAAATGCGTGTGAGAAAACCGAGTGCCAGAAAGATACCGCCAAGAAACTCTGAGAGTCCGGCTCCCCAGGCAAAGACGGCCGGCATCGGAAATCCCAGATTTGCTGTTGCTTGAATAAGGCCCTCGCTCGGCGGGATCTTGCCGATGCCGTGTGAAAACGCCAAGGCTACGCCCGCGAATATCCGCAACAGCGTCAAACCCGCGTTGGCCAGGTACGATAATCCCGTTTCGCCGCTAAAGAGAATGGTCTTTAACAAACTCTGTTTGCCCCCTCAATTGGTTTATTTTGTCGTCAAAGAATGGCACAATTCCATATTAAAGACAACCGTTTCCAAACTTGCAGATTGCATGCATCGTATTGAATTTCAACGGATTTAGGAGAATTAGATGGGCGAAATAGATATTGCGAATCTGGTCAGCCACCTGATCATCTACATGGTGGTATTGCTTCTCGCGATCTCTGCCCACGAAGCGGGGCACGCTTGGATGTCGCACAAATTCGGTGACGACACAGCGTACATGCTTGGCCGCGTGACGTTGAATCCGGTGGCGCATACGGATCCGATCGGGACGCTGTTGATCCCGATCGTCGCATTCATTCTAGGCTCGATGGGCGGTGCGCTCGGAAGTATTCCACTGATCGGCTGGGGTAAACCCACGCCCGTCAATCCCCGGAACTGGACAAACTTCAAACTCGCCAACGTGATGGTTTCGATCGCGGGCGTGCTGGCGAATTTGATACTACTGATATTCGGACTACTCCTTGCGAAAACTCTCTTCCTCTTCGCAGGATACGACCCTAACTCGATTCTCGGGCGAGGAGCCAATCCGCTTGGAATCTTTGTCAAGAATTTAATGTTCCTCAACTTGTCACTGTTCGTCTTCAATCTGCTGCCCTTCCCGCCGCTCGACGGCAGCAAGATATTGTCAACGTTCCTTCCGGCGAGCGCCCAGCCGATTCTTGAGATGTTGGAAACATACGGATTTCTGATCCTGATGTTCTTGATCTACATCGGAGTATTCGCGGCCATCATTTATCCGTTCTGGATCGGGCTTCGTTATCTAGTTATCGCAATGTACTAACTACATATGCCGGTCGTCTTTGTACTTTACGGCTTTAGATTCTTCTTCTATTCGAATGAAGGCGATCCGAGAGAGCCAGTTCATATTCACGTCAGAAAGGATCGAAATCTAGCGAAATTCTGGTTAGAGCCAGAGGTTAGGTTGGCGGGTTCGTCCGGTTTTTCAGCCGTAGAACTTAACAGGATCAGCAAAATAATCAATACTAGACGAATTGAGATCGCGGAGGCCTGGAATGAGCACTTTAACTCTTGAAGCACTAGCTACGGCGGTTAGATTTGATGCCGATAACATGTGGGTCATGTTGTCGGACGGACGTCAGCTAGGCGTGCCTTTGGCATATTTTCCTCGTCTAGCCCAAGCCTCGGCCGCTCAGCGAAAGAAGTATATTGTTAGCGGAGGCGGCATCGGACTCCATTGGGACGAACTCGACGAAGACATCTCGGTTCCCGCTTTACTCGCCGGCCGCGTCGACCGCTCGGTGCAGAAAAAGAAGCCCGTCATAAAAGCCGCTTGAGGCTTTAGAGCACTAAATGAAGAAACGTATTTTCAGCGG
>JBDSLC010000037.1:0-5936 GCA_039916585.1 Pyrinomonadaceae bacterium
CGATCGTTTGAAGCTGCATGTTGGACGTGCCTTCGTAGATCGAGCCGATCTTGGAGTCGCGCCAGTATTTTTCGACCGGGTAATCTTTGACGTAACCGTAGCCGCCGAAGAGTTCGATGGCTTTGGACGAGACTTTCTCAGCGACGCGGGAGGTGTAGAGCTTGGCGATCGCGGCTTCCTTGAGGAAGGATTTACCGGCGTCTTTGAGACGTGCGGCGTTGTAGGTCAGCAATCTAGCGGCTTCTATCTCTACTGCCATTTCGGCGAGCTGGAATTGGACAGCTTGAAAGTTGTTGATCGCTTGACCGAACTGCTCACGCTCGGTGGTGTATTTCAGGGCGGCTTCGTACGCGCCTTGGGCGATACCGAGCATCTGGGCGGCGATGCCGATGCGGCCTTCGTTGAGGGTTTCGATCGAGACCTTGTAGCCCTTGCCGACCTCGCCGAGCACATTCTCTTTCGGTACCTTGCAGTTGTCGAAGATCAGCTCGGTCGTGGACGACGCTCGGATGCCGAGTTTGTCTTCCTTTTTGCCGACGGTGAAACCTTCGAAACCTTTCTCGACAATGAATGCGGTGATACCTTTGTAGCCCGCTTCCGGATCGATGTTCGCAAACACGATGAAGATCTCGGCCTCGTTGCCATTCGTGATCCAAAGCTTCTGGCCGCTCAATTCCCAATGATCGTCTTTGTCGACAGCCATGGTCTTAAGAGCGAATGCGTCCGAACCCGAACTCGCCTCGCTTAACGCATAAGCTCCTACACGCGAGCTCGCAAGCTGCGGCATATACTTCGCCTTCAGCTCATTGCTGCCCCATTTCATAAAGGCGTTCGTCACGAGGGTGTTGTGAACATCCACAAAGACCGAGATACTAGCGTCAACGCGGGCGAGTTCTTCGATCGCGAGGATGGCGTTGAATATCGTAGAACCGGCTCCGCCGAATTCCTCAGGAGATTCGATCGCCATCAGCCCGAGTTCGAAGCATTGTTTGATCAACTCAGGGTCGAGCTTTGTCGCGTGCTCCATGGCCTCGACACGCGGACGGACCTCTCCCTCGGCGAACTCGCGGACGGATGCGCGGAAAAGTTCTTCTTCTTCTGAAAGCGTCGTCAATGCGGCATTTGATAAAGCCATACCTGCTGCAGTACTCATACTTTTATCCTATAAGGTTTTGTTATTCGAGTATCGATAAAATACCATTCTAAACAGAAGCGAAAGTATTAGGCAAAGCTCAGGTGAACTCCGAACCGCGAAGCCCCGAATCGGGCGAATTCCAGCCAAAGATCACTCTAAAAAACGCGAACCGGCTGAAGGTTCTCGGGACGCTACTCACACTGGGCGGACTGCTGCTGTTTGCGTATTTCGTGTATTCCACGGGCGTGCATGAGATAGCGGCGAATATTGAGCATTTCGGCTGGGCGGGATTTGCGGTGATCATCGGGATCTATGCGCTCCGCATCTGGTTGCGGGCATATGCTTGGAAACTCTCTGTTTATGAGCCTTACCATCTATCGCTGGATGATACGATCCCGGCGGTGATCATTGGCGAGGCGACCAGCAGTATGATCCCCCTTGGGATATTGATAAGCGGGACGGCGAAGGCGGTCGCGGTTCGCAGCAAGGTACCGTTGGTCGTCGGGCTGTCTTCGGTCGCGACCGAGAATCTTTTCTACAGTTTTACGACCAGTGTTTTTCTCATCTTGGGAGCACTCACGTTCGTCCGTAATTTCGCGCTTGATGAGACGACGACGATCACGATCGATGTATTGATCGGGGTGATAGCGGTGGTCGTGGTGTTCCTGGCGTTGCTGATAATTCGACAATGGCATTTCGCAAGCGAGGCGTGCGAATCACTGTATCGCCGCGGGTGGTTTCCG
Source organism: Pyrinomonadaceae bacterium (assembly GCA_039916585.1). Taxonomy (GTDB): domain Bacteria; phylum Acidobacteriota; class Blastocatellia; order Pyrinomonadales; family Pyrinomonadaceae; genus OLB17. The sequence continues at coordinate 1,879 of JBDSLC010000037.1, forward strand.
AAACTGCTGGAGAACGGCCGGATGCAGGTGCGGCTGTTCGAGAACCTTATTTACGGATTCTATCGCCGCCACCCGAAGCGCTTTTTGCCGATCTGCCTGGCCGAAGTTGCGTTTCATATGCTTGGCGTGGTCGAGGTTTGGTTTATCCTCACACGAATCGTTGAGCCTGCCGGCGAGTTCCTCAATGCGTTCCTGCTTGAATCCGTAAGCCGTTTGATCACAATAGTTTTCAAGCTGGTGCCGTTCCTAATTGGGGTGGATGAAGCCGGTGCACAGTATGTGGCCGAGACGGTTGGACTGGTAGCCGCCATCGGCGTCACGCTAGCGATCATCCGCAAGGGGCGCATTCTGTTCTGGACGGCGATCGGCCTGTTGCTGATAGTGAAGCGAGGGCTTTCGCTCCGCGAGATCCGTGAGGCGGACAAGCCCCGCTGAACTACTTCTTTCCGAGCACGTAACGGTCGTAGACAATCTGCGGCGTATCGAGATTCTTACCTGCCTTTAAGTTAGTCGCGAGCCGGATGAACGCGGCCATTGACCATGCGAGCGGAGTCGCGGAGCCGGTTCCTTTGCCGGGCTTTAGCTCGGGGACGAAGCGGCGATCGGTGTTCGATATTGTCGCCTTGTCCCAGATCTGCTCGGGAAGCATCAACGAAACGCTGGCGAACGCTAGCATGTGGTCGAGGCGTTTTCGAGCGGCGGCAATATAAGTATTAACCGGTTTAGGTGGCGGACAGAGCCGTCCCTCAGCGGCACATTTTCTTAACCCATCTCTGATAGCTTGGATATATTCAGAATGAATTGTTAACTCATACTGCCCCCGCTCGCCACTCAACAACGGCCATGGTCGGCCGCGGCCCGTGTACTTCCTATCCCAGTTCCAGCGGCGGCCGTCATCCATTTCGCCATAGCCGTCGTGAGTGTAGCGGCGGAAGGCGGGGCCGGACGGCGTATCGACCTTCAACAATTCATCGACCACCTTCAGCGATTTCACGATCAGCGGATCGTTCGCCCGCTTGATGCCGAAGCGGACGAGTTCGAGGAAGCCGGCATCGACTATTTCGTGCTCGTAGAAGGTTCCGGCGTTGTTATTGAGTTCGATCTTGTGACCCGCGTCGGGTTCGCCTTTTTCTGAGATGCGGAGGTAGTAATTGCCGTCGCCGTACTTGCCCTTCGTCGTCGCCGTCCATTTTTCGACGTTCGCGGCCCAGTTGTCGGCGGTCTGGAGATAGAGTTCTGCGGAGGTGTTGTCGCCGTTGCGCTTCGCGATCTCGGCTGCGCAGACAAGGCCCGCGATCTCGGCGGCGATCGTCGAGGGCGAATATCCCGGACGTTCTTCCCAACGCTCCTGCGGCGAATACGGTCCTTTCGCGACGATGAAATCTGCCGACTTTTTGACGTGGCCCCACGTGTCCTTATCGAACCGGCTCAATTGCCACGCCATAACCAGCGGATAGCTGACCTCGTCCATCTGCAGCGACCCCCAGCCATCCTTACCATTCAGGCCCGAGTTCTGCGGGAAACTGCCGTCCGGTTGCTGCTGTACCTGGAACAGAAAATCCAACGCCCGCTCCGCCGCGGGCTTGTCGCCGATCGCCAGAAACGCAGTAAACACATGGTAAAGATCCCGCGACCAAACCATCCGATACCCCGTCCCGCCAGTATTCCCATTCCCACCGCCACCCCACGGAACGCTTAAGCTCGCAACATTCCCGCCCCGAGCGGATTTATCTTCCAGAGCCTTCACCACCATCGCGGCCATGTTGAACTGACTTTGATATTTAAGGTCGACCTTCGGCAGCGTCTTTATGAAATCCGACCAGCCTTTGTCATATTCGGCATGGGCCCTAGCGAATCCCTTTTCTTGCGATTGGCGGGTATTTGCGGGTTCATTCAGTCCGGAATAACCATCATCGGTTCCAAATGAGAGAATCGCCGTAAATCGGGCTGGGCGTACGATCCTAGCCATCTGTCCGATATTCCCTTCTCCGGTCTGCCAGTATGGGTCCCGAATGCGACCGAACTTTCTCAGTTGAATCATCCCATCGTCTGTACCGACGTAACCGCTCGTCATTTCGGAGATCGGCGATGTGAAGAGAAGCAGCGAATTTGTACTACCTTCCGACGAACCCAGGCCGAAGTCGCTCGTCGGAGAAAGGGATTCGGATTTTGACGACCCATTATCCTTACCCATGACGATTCGCGGCGCAGGAGCGTAGCCTCGATCTTTCAGGCCAGAGTTTGCAATCGATGGGTCGTAGTATACATACAGGAGCAAGCCGGGGACCTTCGAACGGAATTGAACATCGATCAAGAGACTGTCGGTTTGCGGATCAGTTGTGTAGCTTTTGGTGATCGTCCATTGACCCGATCTGGCCACGTTGATCTGCTCAAAACTCAATGAATCGGGGCGGAGGGACTTGATCTGGTGGTTCGCATCGTCCCATTCGGTTTCGACCTTCTTAGTCTTGGGGTTGACGACGACAAACTGCAGCATCTGAACGTTAGCAGTCTGGACGTTGGGATAAAGGACCTCCGTCAGCACGCCGTTGGCGAGGGTGAACCAGACCTTCGATTCGGGGTTTGCGGACGTGCCGATGGCCTGTTTAGCGGCCGAGAGCCATTCGGCATCTTGGCCGGGTCCGCCCGGCGCGGTTGTTTGAGCGAAGCTGTGAAAAGTAAAAAGTAAAAGGTAAAAGGGCAAAATGAATCCGCCTCCAACCTGCCTGTTGTGCAGAAAACTCGATACTCTCATCCTAGTTTTTCCTTTTTGAATTTTTACTTTTGCCTTGCGAAGCGGCCGTCCTTCCAAGCCAGATCATAGAGCTTTCGGCCTTTATCGGTGACCTCATAATCTGAGCCTTTTTCGATCACCTTCTTTTCGAAGACCGGCATTGTCGTCCCTACTCGCGGAAGCTCATACCAGTTCTTCGAGCTGAATTCGGGTACATCGGCTGAGGCATCTCGCCACTGACCGCCCGCATAATCGAGGAAATGAAACTCGTTGATCATCTCTCCAAATGTAGCCACACCAACGAGATAGCGGCCGTCGGGACGTTTGAAGATAGCCATTTCGATGCAGCGTTGACCGCCATCGCAGCCGCCTTTGAAATAGCCATTCTTGATGTCGGAAACCTCGGTGAAGGTCTTTAGATACTCGGCCCGGGCCTTTTTGCAGTCTTTATCGGTCGCCCGATCGCAGCCTTCAAGCGTGAAATATTTATCGGGCAGAGCCGCGAAGAACTCCATCACGTTTGACGGTTCTCCTTCGGTATGTGTCGGGGTCGGTTCAGCGGCTTTGGCAGCAATATCCGTGCTATTCGGCTGCTGTTGAGGACTGGTGGCCTGAGAGACGGGGCGTTCAGCCGGCGGTTCGTTGGATCCACACGCGATTAACGCAAGAACGGCGAGCAATATGATCATCAACTTCAATTACAGGTCCTCCGTACGGTCGGAAATAAACGTGAAGACATTGTGAACCGTGTGAGAAAGCCGGTCAATCCTTAGAACCGCCGAGTGTAAGTAGCACATCATATGTCCGCTTTTGGCGGTTGAGGAATGAGGTATTTCGGGGAAATCGACAACAACGACTCGGCCGGATACTCATGCGGAGGGCCGCCCTTCAAATCAACGGGCCGCTCGACTCGCCAAAGCGGGAATTAACGTGCTAAAAACACGATCATTTGAACTCCATTGTCATCAGGCTGGCGAATATCTCGATGCCATCCCAGAGATTCTGGATACGGACATTCTCGTTCTCAGCGTGTTGGTTGTTGTCGTGATTGGCGATCGGTACGGTAATGGTCGGTTGATTCAGGGCATCGCTGATGATAGAGAGCGGAAGGCTGCCGCCTAAGGTGGGCATTCGAACAACGTGCTGGGCGGAGGTCTTTTGGACGGCGTTCACTATCGCGATCGAAACGGGTAGGTCCATCTTCGTCCGCTGTGCGTTGTAGCCGCCATCGCGTTGGGTAAGCTTTGCGATGAACGGATGCTGCGCACGCTCGGCGTCGGTGGGATCGCGGTCGATGACGTAGAAGCCTTGCGAGTCGATATGC
>JBDSLC010000038.1:0-10836 GCA_039916585.1 Pyrinomonadaceae bacterium
TTCAGCTTGTAACGCACGTCCGAATAACGCACGGCTCGCCACTTGGCTAGCTCCTGCGAAACGCCGGGGTCGATAGCGGGCATTTGCGCAAAAGTACTCACACTAAAAGACAGCAGCATCAGAAGGAGTCGAACGCTCATAGACATTTTTTTACCGGAGGTTGGCTGATAAAAAGGTTATCACACCCGCGATATCAGGTTAGTCGACGTACGGGAGGCGAAGGTTGTCAAAGCACGGAAAAACTATTGACCTTTCGTTTCATCTATGGCATTCTACTTCACCCATGCCCCATCTGGGGCCGATCTTTGAAAACCTGAAATAGAAGAGATCTCGAAAATGGCACCGCATCCAAACACCTCTCACCGTGCCTATTCGGACGCGCGACAGCAGGGCACTACCTCCAGATCTTTGTTCCGAATGGAACAAATGACACCCCACGAAATGGAACGGAACAACAAAAAGGCCGCCAATGGCGGCCTTCAAGATCGCGCTGTTCCATTCTTAGAGCGAAAAGTTGAAATTGACGAATCCCGTGGCCTTCACAGCCTGGCCTTCGATCAGGATCGGACGAAACTTCCATTTACGGATCGCGTCCTTGGCGGACGCCTGGAGCAACGTCGGACCTGACGAATTTTTAACCTCGGCAACATTCCCGTTCTCGTCAACAGTAACCTCTACGCGGACGATGCCGGTCGCTCTCATCGACCGCGCCGCGGGCGGGTATATCGGAGCGGACTGCTTTTCGGCATACGGCAGAAGCGACCCGACGGAAACCGGGCCGGCCGGTTGACTCGAAGCCGTCGCCTTCACCTTGTTCGCATCTGCAGGTTGTTGGGCCGAGCCGGCAATAACACGAGAACGGTCCGCCTGAGATTCGTTAGACTTTTTCAACGGCTCAGTTACAACCGGTTTATTATTGCCTGCGAGTGTCGTTGGAGACGGTTGCGGATTTGTCGTGGGAAGAGTGCTTACCGGAATGTTCGCGGCGGAAGTGTTGGTATTGGGAACTGCCGCCGGCTGTTGCTGCGCCACGGACGCGGGCGTGCTCGTGCCGTCTACGGCGTTGATGATCACACTTTGCGAAACAGCCATCTGCTCTCGCGAATCTGCCACCGCATCTCGCCAGCGGCGCGCGTCATAGTCGTCGCGAGCGATCGCGACACGGGAATTTATCGCCTCTTCCATCAGCCCCAGGGCGGTCGCGGTCTTGGCCTTATCAGCCGACATTTCCTTCGATTGTGTGATGACCAACTCAACAGTCTCACGCATCTTTTCAAGATCGTTCAGTGCCTCGAGCGGAAGGTTGCGGTCATTGATGCTCAGGCCCAAGGCTCGATAGCGATCAGCCTGATTTCGTGCACTCTTTATGATCTGTCCGGCGACGATACCGTAGCTTGTCAAGGCATTCGGCTTGGTCGTTTTCTGCTCTGCGTAAAACTGATTGAGAAGTGTCTGAGCCTTTTTATGATCGCCTTGTTCGAGATAGCTGTTCATCAGGAGGACGTTCGTGACGGCGATAACGGACTGATCCGACGTCTCGCGGCGGATGTTCTCAAGTTCGTTGATGGCGGCGTAATAATTGCGGACGGCGATGAACGCTTTTGCCTTTGAGATGCGGTCGCGCATCACTTCGGCGGCGGTCGGAGCTTTGGCGATCGGCTGTGTCGGCGCGGCCTCAGCTGTGTTTGCTGGAGCAATAGTGCTCGGCGATGCTTGCGGCAGTTGTGCAACGGTAATTGTTGCGAATGCTGATAAAACGAGGAATACCAAAGTGAAATTCCTTCCGACATTTAGCGGCATTTTCAGTCCTCCTTTTGGTGACTTTAGTTTCCGTAAAGGTCTAGCGAACTACTCAAAAGAAGGCTCACTATCAAACGACCCGTGCAAAATACCTATTTTCAATAAATCATCAATACGGGCACTTTTGCCGTAAGCCCGATCAATTCTTCAGACTATTGATGATTTTTTGACGGTATGTGTTTGCGTCTTTTTTTATAACACTTTCGTTAAGGGTCAACAAACGGCGATCCAGCATGACGATCCGGCCGTGAATGATAACCGTACGCACATCTGAGGCTTTCGTAGCGTAAACGAGGTGCGAATAAATGTTGTACAGCGGCGTCTGATGGAGGCTGTCAAGATCTACTATCGCCAGATCTGCGAGCTTTCCAACCTCGATCGAGCCGATCTTATCACCCATATGCAAAGCCCTCGCCCCGCCGATCGTCGCCATTTGAAATACGGTCTCAGCAGGCATTGCTTTGGGATCGCCGGAGACGAGCTTGTGAAGCTTTGCAGCCGTGTCCATCTCTTCCCACATCGAGAGATCGTTGTTCGACGCGGCTCCGTCAGTGCCCAGGCCGATGTTGATCCCCTTGGCCAACATTGCCGGCACCGGCGCCGTACCCGCCGCAAGCTTCATATTCGACTGCGGATTATGCGCCACGCCGACGTTATGCTTTTTAAGCAGGTCGATCTCCGCCGGGTTTGCCTGAATGACGTGAGCTGCTATCGTGCGGTCGTTGAAGAATCCGATCTTTTCGACAAAGCCGATCGGGCGCTGTCCCTGATGTTTCTGCTGGATGAACTCCGTTTCGGTGTTGGCCTCGGCGAGGTGGATGACAAGCGGAGCCTTCAGCTTGTCCGAAACGGCTCTAGCCTCAAGGAGATGCTCCTGCGAAACGGTGTATGGCGCGTGGGGAGCTATCGCGGGTGTGATCAGCGGATCGTTCTGCCATTTCCGGATGAACCTCTCGGTGTAAGCGATCGCGTCCGGCCACGTCTTATTGTCGGGAACTGGAAAATCAATGACCGTCTCGCCGAGCACGCCCCGCATCCCCGCCTTCTTCGTCTCGTCGGCGATCGCGTCTTCGAAGTAATACATATCGCAGTACGTCGTCGTACCGCCCTTGATCATCTCGGCGAGCCCCAGCCGTGTTCCCGCCCGAACGAACGCCTCATCGACGTTCTTCGCCTCGGCGGGAAATATGAACTTCGTCAGCCACTCCTGCAGATCCATGTCGTCCGCGATCCCGCGAAACAGCGACATCGGCACGTGCGTATGCGTATTGATCAGCCCCGGAATAACAACCTTCCCCGTCGCATCGATGGTCCTAACCGACCTCATCCTCGCCGGCATCTCCGACCGCTTGCCAACCCACACGATCTTCTCACCGCGAACCACAACCGCCCCGTCCTCGATCACTCGCCGGTCCTTGTCCATCGCCACGACCGTCCCGCCGACGATCGCGATATCCCCGGACCGAGCCTGGCCGAATGTCGGCGAAACGGTTGAAATGACGACGGAGAAAAATGCGACTAAAAGTAGGATCTTTTTCATTTCAAAAACTTCGAGTCGAAAGCTCGCGGGAGCAGTTCGCTCATCTGGATGGTCTCCGTCTTGCCGTTGAGGTTTGCGAGGATGACGGGAACGTCGCCGCAGAATTCCCAAATGATCTGGCGGCAGACCCCGCAGGGCGGCGTGAGTTCTTCGGTATCGACGACGACGGCGATGCGGCCAAATTTCGTGACGCCGCGAGAGATGCCCTTCCAGATCGCGACTCTCTCGGCACAGACGGTCAGGCCGTAGCTAGCCGATTCGACATTGCAGCCTGTGTAGATGTCGCCATTCTCGGTCTCGACCGCAGCACCCACTTTGAAGTTGGAATAGGGAGCGAACGCCCGCTTCCGAACATCCGTCGCCGCATCGATCAGTTGTTTTTCGGTATTCTTCATCCTACTTTCGATGCCGCTTCCTGCTGGTTCAGTTTCTCGCGGATCATGCCGCAGAGGAATTCAATAGTGATGCCCGAGTTCGACCCTTCGGGGACGATGATATGTGCGTGCCGTTTCGAGGGTTCGACAAATTCAAAATGCATCGGGCGGATGGTGCGTTCGTATTGGTCGAGAGTTCGCTCCCACGTCCGCCCGCGTTCCGTAATGTCTCGCCGCATCCGCCGCATCAGCCGCACATCGTCGGGCGTATCAACAAAGATGCGTATATCGATCACATCTAACACTCGCGGCTCCGAGAAGATGAGAATTCCTTCGACGATCACGATCGGCTTCGGCTCGATCACGTCGATCTCGTCCGTACGCGTGTGCGTCTTCATATCGTAGACCGGCATCTCGACATTCAATCCCTGCTTCAATCGGAGAAGGTGATTTACAAGCATCTCGCTATCGATCGAATCCGGATGATCGAAGTTCGCTTGTTGGCGTTCGTCGAGCGGCATGTCGCCGAGGTTTCGATAGTAAGAATCCTGCTCGACGAGCACGACCTTCTCCCGCCCGACCGTATCGACGATCGAGCGTGCGATGGTCGTCTTCCCCGACCCGGTTCCTCCGCAAATGCCTATGATCATAAATAACTCAAACAGGATGGAGAGGATGAACTGGATGTCGTGATCTCTGGGCTATCTCGTTCATTCTGTGCATCCTGTTCTAATCGATCCGAGCTATGACGCGACGCAATAGCTCCTTGAACATTTCAGCAACCCTCGCCCCTGTCTCCATCACCTCTTCGTGATTGATATTCTCGCCCGTCATTCCGGCTGCAAAGTTCGTAATGCACGATATTCCGAGCACCTTAATTCCCTGATGGCGGGCCGCGATCGCTTCGGGCACGGTCGACATTCCTACCGCGTTCGCTCCGAGTTGCCGATACATGCGAACTTCGGAAGGGGTTTCGTACGTCGGGCCAGAAAGTCCGCAATAGATGCCGCGATGCAAGAAGTCTCGCTTCTCATTATCGATGCCTTTTTCAAATCTCTCGTGGGCGATCACATCTGCTTCTTCGTTAGCAATGTTCTGCAGAGCGCGGTCGTACACCTCGGTCATATCCGGAAACCGAACACCGAAACGCTCGTCGTTCTTACCCCGCAACGGATTCTCGCCCATACAGTTGAGGTGATCCGTGATCAGCATCAGCGATCCCGGCGGATACTCCGGCTCCGTACTCCCGGCCGCGTTAGTCAGGATCACATTCCCCACTCCCATTCGCCCGAAAGTTCTCACAGGAAACATCACCTGCTGCATGTCGTAGCCTTCGTAAAAATGAAACCGCCCCTGCTGAACCGCGATATGTTTCCCGTCGAGTTCGCCAAGCACCAACTGACCCGCATGTCCCTCAACAGTCGACCGAGCAAAATGCGGTATCTGCTCGTATGGTATCTTCACCGCGTCCGCAACCTCATCCGCAAACGCCCCCAGCCCACTGCCAAGAACGATTGCAACATCGATCGCGGGCAGATACTTTGACTTGATGAATTCGGCTGCCTCAACAGCGTTTTCGTAGGTCATTTCGTGAAGGTCTAATTCCCTTTCTTATATGGGATCCCCAGTGCCTTCGGGGCTCGTGACAGGCCGATGAATCCGGCGAGCACGATGATCGTCAAGACGTAAGGGATCATCTGGATAAATTGGACCGGAATGTCGTCGCCCGACGGCATCTTTACGACGCCCTGGAGCTGGATCGCAAGAGATTCGGTAAATCCAAAGAACAAGCAAGCCAATAGCACCGGGATCGGTTTCCACTTGGCAAGGATCAGTGCCGCGAGCGCGATATACCCGCGTCCGGCGCTCATTCCTTTGGTAAAGAATGAGCCTTGGCCGATCGACAGATAAGCTCCGCCCGCCGCAGCAAGGATGCCGGAGATGATCACCGCCGTATACCGAAGCTTATAAACATTCACGCCCGCCGAATCAGCCGCTGCCGGATTCTCGCCTACGGCACGCAGTCGCAATCCGAATGGCGTCTTATAGAGCACGTACCACGAGATCGGCACGAGCAGGAAAGCAAGCACCGCCGCCCAAGGCAGACGTCCTGGGAGCACGTCCGGCAGCAAAAATGCCTTGTCGATCTGCTGCGTTGCCCCGGATGCATCGTAGAGTCTGCTGCTAATCACCGCCGGAAGGCCGAACATCAGCATGCTTACGGCAAACCCCGTGACGACTTGATCGGCTTCGAACTTGATCACGGCGACGGCAAAGACGAGCGCAACGAGCGCTCCGGCCACCATTCCGGCAAAAAAGCCCAAATAGGGGTTACTGGTCTCATACGTCACGACTGCGGCCGCGAATGCTCCGGCCAGCATCAAGCCCTCGAGCGCGATATTGATGACACCCGCCCTCTCGGAAAACAACCCTCCGAGAGCCGCGAAGATCAACGGAGTCGCGAGCCGGATCGTCGAGAACAGCAGGATCAGCGCAAATGTCGGTGTTAATAATTCGCTCATCCTACCTCCTTGTATACCTCTGCAGCGACGCGACGAAAATGATGATGATCGCCTGAAGCACCTCGACCAGATCCTTCGACACAAACCGCGTTTCGATATCGACGAAGATCTCTCCGCGCTTCAAGACGGCGAAAAATATCGCAGCGATGAAGATCCCCAGCGGATGATTCCGCCCGAGCAAAGCCACAGCAATCCCCAAATATCCCCAGCCGTCCGAGAAGCCATCGTAGTACCTATATCGATATCCAAGCACCTCACCGATAGCGACCATTCCCGCCAAGCCGCCCGAGATCGTCATGGCGATAACGATCTGCTTTTTCGGTGAGATCCCGCCGTACTCCGCCGCCGAAGGATTCTCGCCAACCGCACGAAGCTCGTATCCCCACTTCGTCTTCCAAAGGAAGAAGTAAACCGCAAAGCACATAGCGATCGCCAGGAGGAAAGCAACACTCAGCGGCACGAAATCCGGCATGCCAGGAATGTATTGGCTGATCCGCGGAATGTGCGCGCCATCGCCGATCTGTGCCGTCTGCATTATCGGGTCGCCGGGGATCTTGTAGTAGTACTGCGTAAAATAGCTCACCAGCGCGACGGCGATAAAGTTGAGCATGATCGTGTTGATCACCTCATGCGAGCCGAACTTCGCTTTCAGAATGCCGGGAATTGCTCCCCAGAACGCACCCGCGACGACGGCCGTTACGACGCAGGCGACAATGAGCAAGACGGACGGCAGACTTGTCCACGACCAGTTCTCTTCCTTTCCGAAGATGTTTACCATCGCCCCGCCGAACTTGATACCGACCCACGCCGTCGCAAACGCGGCGACGTAGAGCTGCCCTTCGGCACCGATATTCAACAACCCGCATCGAAACGCCACCGCGACCGCGAGGCCGGTAAAGATCAGTGGAGTGGCGATAAAAAGCGTATAGCCTATATCGTTCAGCGAGCCGAACGAGTTCCCGACCATGTGGTAATAGGTCGCGAACGGATTGTCGCCGATCGCCACAACGATCAGGCCGCCGACGATAAACGCCGCGATCACCGCTACTACGGGCCAGAGAATTTCACGAAAGATCTTCATCAAGCGGGCCTCTTCGGCTTGAGCGCCGAAATTGCTGGACTTACTTACAATCTGGATGGAAAGGATTGCCTAGCCAATATACCGATAAACCATTGAAAAGTCACGCTATCGGCGGATAATGCATAACCTGAACTCTGATGCAAAAAACATACTTGACAGTTAGGCACTCAAGTTATATTATCTTTCCAGACTAAGTAATTAGTCCTATATCTCACTAAACTTTGGAGTTTTGGAGGAATACGACAATGAACTTAATTACATACGATCCGTTTCGTGAGCTTCGCTCGCTGCAGGACGAGGTTAATCGCGTTTTTTCTAGCAATCTGAGCCGCTCCGGCGAGACCGGACTCGGTCGCGGCGCGTGGAACCCGAGCGTCGATATTTTCGGGAATAAGGACCAGATAGTCCTCGAAGCAGAACTTCCGGGTCTTTCGCCGGATGATGTGAACATCTCGATCGAGAACAACGTTCTAACCATTCATGGGGAGCGTCGATTCGAGAAGAAAGACGAGGGCGACAATTTCCACCGCGTCGAGCGCAGCTACGGTTCGTTCACGCGGTCTTTCACACTTCCACCAGCGGTTTCAAGCGAGAACGTGATCGCGAATTTCGAGAACGGCATTCTGCGGCTTGAGCTAGCGAAACGTGAAGAGGCAAAGCCGCGTCGCATCGAGATCAAGGCTGGCTCAGCCCCGTCGAAGACGATCGAGGCGAAGACGCAAACCGCCGCGGGATAGTGCGGTATTGACATTTATTCGCGGGTTGGCTGATGCCGTACTCCGGCGTCGGCCAACCCATAATTTTCGAACCAGGAAAGTCGATTGGGTATAGAATAGCGGGATATCAAGATGAGATTCGATAGATTCACGATACGAGGGCAAGAGGCCGTGCAGGAAGCGATTTCGCTAGCCGAAAAAGGCCAGAACCAGCAGGTTGAGCCGGAACATATTCTTGCGATCATGCTCGAGCAAAAGGAAGGAGTGATGCGCCCGATACTCGGCAAGATCGGTGCGAATGCGGCTTCGATCCTGGGCGAAGTGCAGGCCGCGATCGAGAAATTCCCTAAGGTTTCCGGCGCCCAACAGTATTTCAGTTCCCGCACAAACACACTTTTTCAGTCGGCGCAGAAAGAGGCGGAGAAGATGGCTGACGAATATGTCTCGACCGAACATCTCCTGCTTTCGATCGCCGATGAAAAAGAGGGCGACAGCGGGCGGATATTGCGATCGAACGGCGTCACGCGAGAAGACCTCGAAAAGGTCATCACTGATATGCGGGGCGGTTCGAAGATCACCGAGCAGAACGCCGAGGACAACTTTCAGGCTCTTGAAAAATACGCACAAGACCTGACCGAACTCGCTCGAAAGGGCAAACTCGATCCGGTCATCGGTCGCGACGATGAGATTCGGCGCACGATCCAGATCCTTTCGCGGCGCACAAAGAACAATCCAGTTTTGATCGGCGAGCCCGGTGTGGGTAAGACCGCGATCGTGGAGGGCCTAGCTCAGCGGATCGTTTCCGGTGATGTGCCCGAGACGCTCAAGAATAAGAAGCTGGTATCGCTTGATCTCGGATCGATGCTCGCAGGGGCGAAGTATCGCGGCGAGTTTGAAGACCGCTTGAAGGCGGTGCTGAAAGAGATCGAAAAGGCCGAGGGGCAGATCATCCTCTTTATTGACGAGCTGCACACGCTTGTCGGGGCCGGGGCGAGCGAAGGTGCGATCGACGCGTCGAATATGCTCAAACCAACGCTTGCCCGCGGAACGCTCCGGGCCGTTGGTGCGACGACGCTCGCCGAATATCAGAAGTACATCGAGAAGGACAAAGCCCTTGAACGTCGTTTCCAGCAGGTTTACGTAGGCGAGCCGACGGTCGAAGACACCATCGCAATCCTTCGCGGATTGAAGGAGCGTTATGAGGTCCACCACGGGGTACGCATTAAGGACGCGGCGATCGTCGCGGCGGCAACGCTCTCGAACCGCTACATCACCGACAGATTCTTGCCCGACAAAGCGATCGACCTGATCGACGAGGCGGCATCGCGCATTCGCATCGAGATCGACTCGCTTCCGCAGGAGATCGACGTACTTGAACGCGAGACACTTCAGCTTGAGATCGAACGTCAGGCTCTCGGACGCGAGACGGATGAGAAGTCAAAGAACAGGCTCGAAGATATCGAACGACGAATCGCCGATCTAAACGAAAAATCTTCCGCGATGAAGGCCAAGTGGCAGTCGGAGAAAGAAGAGATCGAGAAGATGCGGACGGGCAAGGAGCAGCTTGAAGAAGCGAAGCTGGGTCTCGAACGCGCACGGCAGGCGGGTGATCTTGCAAAAGCGGCGGAGATCCAATACGGCACAATTCCGGAGCTCGAAAAGCAGCTCCAAGCTGAGCAGGATCGTCTTGAAACTCTTCAGAAAGACGGCGTTTTCCTGAAAGAGGAAGTCGACGAAGAGGACGTAGCAGAGGTCGTTGCGAAGTGGACCGGCGTGCCGGTGTCGAAGATGCTCGAAGGCGAGATGCAAAAGCTTATCCAGATGGAGGCAAATCTCAGCAAGCGAGTGATCGGCCAGAACGAGGCACTCGAAGCGGTCGCAAACGCCGTCCGCCGAGCACGCGCAGGCTTACAAGATCCGAATCGCCCCGTGGGCTCCTTCATCTTTCTTGGCCCTACAGGTGTAGGTAAGACTGAGACCGCGAGGGCGTTGGCAGAATTCCTCTTCGACGATGAACGTGCAATGGTGCGGCTCGATATGTCGGAGTATATGGAAAAGCACGCCGTCGCCAGAATGATCGGCGCCCCTCCGGGATATGTTGGGTATGAAGAGGGCGGGCAGTTAACGGAAGCTGTTAGAAGGCGGCCCTATTCGGTCGTGCTCTTCGACGAGATCGAGAAAGCGCATCCCGATGTTTTCAACGTGCTGCTACAGATCCTCGACGACGGTCGACTGACCGACAGCAAAGGGCGCGTAGTCGATTTTAAGAATACGGTCCTCATCATGACGTCGAATCTAGGTTCGCGTGCCATCCAGGCAGCGAATGAGAATCCGTTGGCCGATCACGATGTAAAGGTCGAAGTGCTCCAGGTTTTGCGTGATCATTTTAAGCCCGAATTCCTGAACCGCATCGACGATATTGTGGTGTTTTCGCAACTCGGCAAGGAAGAGATCGCCACGATCATTGATGTTCAGCTCGAAAAGCTGCGAAGGACGCTCGAGGACCGCGGTATCAGCATCGAGCTCGATGAGAAAGCAAGGGATCTGCTAGTGACCGAGGGATACGATCCGGTCTATGGAGCGCGCCCGCTCAAGCGTGCTATCCAGACACTCGTGCAGAATCCGCTTGCTGTGAAACTCCTGCAAGGAGAGATCACGAGCGGTCAGACGGTGCGGGTTTCGGCTCGTGACGGCCATCTTGTCTTCTCACCTGCAGAGGGCGAACAGAAGGCGGCGGTTAGCTGATAGAAACCTGAAGGGCTAAAATAGAAGTTTTAATTGATCATGATTAACGAGACTGACG
>JBDSLC010000039.1:0-3445 GCA_039916585.1 Pyrinomonadaceae bacterium
CTCGCCTCCATCGTGTCCTCTTGTTTTGGTTCGGCGATCACCGGAACTTCCTCGCGGTCGTCGATCTTCACGGGAACCTCGGTCCTTCCGATCCAAATGATCGTGTCCTGAAAGAGTTTTTGAGAAGCAGTTGCGGCGACAGCCGACCTGTCAGGTTGTGCGACCTGATCGGAAGAGCCTCGCTTGTTTGACCGTGACCCGCGAATATCACGATCGTAATAGTTATCGTCGGCAACGGGTTCAGCGCTGTCGTTGACCGCAATGGGTTCGGATACCTGCTCTTCGTAGATAACGGGAACAGCGGCGGTGGGCCCTATAACACGGGCTATCTCAGGAGCGTCCGGTTGGACTGCAGTCATCCAGATGAATGCGATATCCAACAATACAACTAACGCGATTCCAGACAGCAATTTCCACATGACTGACCTCCCTTGAAGATAAAACCCTGATTGTTAAACCGTGGACAAAGACTTTGAAGAGTATAACCCTAATCAGGCTGATCCGCGCTCACAAATTTTACTATGGTTTCGGAAAATTTCGGATATGGCAGCCGATTGGCGTAAAATATTGAATTACAGCAAAAAGTTTTCAGGGGAGCCGATGTGGCTGAGAGTTGTCTAACCGAACAAGACCCTAAAACCTGATGCGGATAATACCGACGAAGGGAGAAAAACGATGAAAGAACAGGTTTCTAACCAATCCGCGGCGGATACACGCCTTCCGGCCTCACAAAGAATTTACGTTGAATCGAACGGTCTCCGCGTGCCTTTTCGCGAGATATCGCTGTCGCCGTCAAAGGCAATGGACGGCACCCTTGAGGAGAATGCTCCGGTCCGCGTTTACGACGCCAGCGGGCCGTGGACCGAACCGGATCATAGATATGACGTACGCGACGGATTGCCGGCACATCGGCGCGATTGGATAGTAGCGCGCGGTGACGTGGAAGAATACGAGGGCCGCGAGATCGTGCCGCAGGACAATGGCTATCTGACCAAAGGGGCCGAGGATATCGCCCGCATTAAGGACAGCGGAGCGCTCGAAGAATTCCCCGGCCTCAGACGTGCTCCCCTTAGAGCTAAACCCGGGCACTGCGTCACGCAGATGCACTACGCTCGCAAGGGCATCATCACACCTGAGATGGAGTTCGTCGCGATCCGCGAGAATCTTGGCAGAAAGATCGCGTTCGAGACGCTGCAGAACGGCGACGGGGCGGACCGCTCGTCGTTGCTGCATCAGCACAAAGGCGATTCGTTCGGGGCCGCCCTTCCCGAGTTTGTCACCCCTGAGTTCGTACGCGACGAGGTTGCCCGAGGCCGTGCGATCATTCCGAACAACATCAACCACCCCGAATCGGAACCGATGGCGATCGGGCGGAACTTCCTCGTTAAGATCAACGCCAACATCGGCAACTCGGCCGTCGCATCGTCCATCGAGGAAGAGGTCGAGAAGATGCGCTGGTCGACGCTGTGGGGAGCGGATACAGTGATGGATCTTTCAACCGGAAAGAACATCCACGCGACGCGCGAATGGATCTTGCGCAATTCGCCGGTGCCAATCGGAACCGTGCCAATCTATCAGGCGCTCGAAAAGGTAAACGGCAAGGCCGAAGACCTGACGTGGGAGCTCTATCGCGACACGCTCATCGAGCAGGCTGAACAAGGTGTCGATTACTTTACCATTCACGCCGGAGTGCGTCTGCCTTACATCCCGCTGACAGCGAAACGCACGACGGGGATCGTCAGCCGCGGCGGTTCGATCATGGCGAAGTGGTGCCTTGCCCATCACGAAGAGAGTTTTCTCTATACACGATTCCGAGAGATCTGCGAGATCATGCGGACGTATGATGTGGCGTTTAGCTTAGGTGACGGGCTCCGACCCGGTTCGATCGCGGACGCGAACGACGAAGCTCAGTTTGCCGAACTCGATACCCTTGGCGAGTTGACGAAGATCGCGTGGGAGATGGATTGCCAGACGATGATCGAGGGGCCTGGCCACGTACCGATGCATTTGATCAAAGAGAACATGGACAAGCAGCTTGAGGTCTGCGGTGAAGCTCCGTTCTATACGCTCGGGCCGCTGACGACCGACATCGCTCCCGGCTACGATCACATTACTTCAGGCATCGGGGCGGCGATGATCGGGTGGTTCGGTACGGCGATGCTCTGCTACGTTACGCCCAAGGAGCATCTCGGCCTGCCAAACAAGCAGGACGTGAAAGAAGGCGTTATTACCTACAAACTCGCCGCTCACGCCGCCGACCTCGCAAAAGGCCACCCGGGAGCGCAGTACCGCGATAACGCTCTTTCGAAGGCGCGCTTCGAATTCCGCTGGGAGGATCAGTTCAACCTCGGACTCGATCCGGAGAAAGCAAAGGAATTCCACGATGAAACGCTGCCTGCCGAAGGTGCAAAACTGGCGCACTTCTGTTCAATGTGCGGCCCGCATTTCTGCTCGATGAAGATCACGCAGGATGTCCGCGAATACGCAAAGACGCATGGTGTTGAAGAAGAAAAAGCACTTGCAGTAGGAATGGCGGCTAAGGCGCAGGAGTTCGTTGATAAGGGAAGCGAGATCTATCAGGGGAATTACGCGAACACGATTGATGAAGAATGTTAAGAAAGCGCATCTGCCAAGCAAGATCTGCCAAGCGTGCGATAGACCATTCACGTGGCGTAAGAAGTGGGAAAAGGTTTGGGAAGAAGTGAAATTCTGCAGTGACGGGTGCCGTGCGAACAAGGGCAAGTAGTGATAGCGACCATAGTTTTCCCGCATCAACTCTTTGAACAGAATCCTGCCATCGTACCCGATGCTGAGGTTTTCCTGGTCGAAGAGTTTTTGTTTTTCAGACAGTACAATTTCCACCGCCAAAAGTTAAAACATCATCGTGCGACGATGAAGTTTTACGAGAGCCACCTGCTGCGTAAAGGCTTGAAGGTCGTCTATGTCGAATCCACAAGCGAACTTTCAGATGTGCGAAAATTGATCCCGACGCTGATCGAGAGCGGAGTCGATGAGATCCATTTTTGCGATGTTGCTGATAACTGGCTCGAAAAACGCATCAGAAGATTTGGCGCTGAAGTAAGACTGGTCGAACACGAATCGCCGATGTTCTTGAATTCAAGGGCAGATCTGCAAGCATATTTCCAAACGAAAAAGCATTACTTTCAGACGGACTTCTACACCAATCAGCGAAAGAAAAGACAGATCTTGCTCGACGACCAATTTCAGCCGGTGGGCGGAAAATGGTCGTTCGACACGGAAAATCGGCTGAAATATCCGAAAGCGAGAGTTCCTCCACAGGTCGAGTTTCCGGCTGAGAATGGGTTCGTTCGCGAAGCGACATACCATGTAGAGGCCAATTTCAACGACAACTACGGAGCGCTGAATGGCCCCTTCATCTATCCGACAACCTACGTCGAGAGTCGCCGGTGGCTCGACCAATTTC
>JBDSLC010000040.1:0-26256 GCA_039916585.1 Pyrinomonadaceae bacterium
CCCTTGTTTAGCCAAAGGACATTTGTCGCACCCAGCGCTTGTGCCAATGCTTGCTCGTATTCTTCACGTGTCACACCTGGATTTCGCACCTGAACTTCCTGATCGAGCAAACACTCTTCGGTCGTTATCAGCGTCCCGCTGCCGTTGACGTCGATCGCTCCGCCTTCGAGGACAAAATGGCGTTTGTCGTGCTCGACCTTGAAATACGGTTTCTTCAGCTTTTTTGCGAGCGTCCGTGCGATCTTCGTGTCGAGTTCGTGATCGTCGTATTTAGCCCAACCATTGAACCTGAATCCGGCAACCGTATTCGCGCCATCGCTGCCCTTCACAAATATCGGACCCGTATCCCGAGTCCAGCCGCGGTTCGATGGAACCAGAAAAAACTCGACATTGTCGAGCGGAACATCAGATCTAAATAGTATCGAGCGCGCTTTTTTCTCGTGTGCTGCGTCGTTGACGACTATTCTCGCGATCTCACTATCGACGATCCGTCGGACGATCTCAGCATAAACGAAATGTATCGCCGCGATCTTGCCCGGCCAGTCCGCAGAATTGTGCGGCCACCCGATCCAAACGGCTTCGTGCGGCTCCCACTCGGCGGGCATCCGATATTGCAATGTGTTTCCGATACCTAATTAATAATTGGGGCTTATATACTTGACACCACAAACGACTAGTAAAATCGTTCCTTTTTGAGGTAGATTCGGCAGATGTTTTGCGGTTTGATTCGGAACTTTGTGCCGTGATTTCTGAGTCCGGCACTCCCTGGTTTTGCCTCTCTAGCGTCGAAGTCGATCACGATAGTTCCGTTCACCATTTCAGCGACGAACAAGGTCAGATGTAGATTCTCGAAGCAGTCTGCATGGATGAACCGCACTTGTTGACCTTTACGCTCACCTTTCACTAGAAGCAATCGTTTGAGCTTTCCAGCGGCGTTCAATAGATCATCGTGCGTCCATACGGGCACAGGCCCGTTGCCCTTGAGCGGTCTAACGATGATTTGTCCGGCATCGTTCACCACCTCGAAGCGGTCAGATCGCCCGTGTATAGTGTGACGGAAACTCAGCCGATTTTCCTTATCTTTCCAGCCGTGCTTACTGACCATATACCGCATGATTCCGAACGGCCCGGCCTCTTTATGAAATAGAGTTATCAGGTGAGATTGCGGCGTGTAATACTTCACTTCCCAGCCTAGAACATCGGCAATATCCTGATTGCCAGCCTTGAGGCCGATAAGGTCTTCGAGGAAGTTTCCGGGCCCGCCTGTGCCGTTGTAGCGGGCTACGCCTTTCGGCATTTCCTGCCAGCCAAGCGCTAGGATTTCTCGCAGTCGGGTATAGAGTGCGGACTTGTTTACAGGTACAGGATTACTTAGAAGATGATTTACCGTTGGCATCTTTTCTGAATAGACTTTTTGCGGCGTTGATTCTCTCTTTCGCGAGTTTACAATAGTCTTTCGAAATATCAATGCCGATCCAATCGCGCCCGAGTGCTTCGGCGGCGATGGCGGTCGATCCACTTCCCATATACGGATCGAGGATGATTTCAGCCGTTGTGGATGATATGCACCGTTGGGCTAACTCGACCGGAAACGGAGCTGGATGCGGGTTGTTGGCTTCTTGCGGGATTTTCCAAACGTCACCAAAGGCGTTCGCTTTCGGAGCGAGTTTGAACTTCGGTTTGCAGATCAAATAGATCACTTCGTAAGTCGGTAAAAAGTATCCGGGATTGAAGTTGAAACCGCCGTTACGTTGCCAGATGATACATTGCCGAACGGGAAATTCGCCTAGAATATCGTGCCGATCTTGGAGCATCCCGCCTTGCACTCTCGTCTTGTGATTGTAGAAGATCGCGCCGTCCTCACGTAGGACTCGCATCATGGCCCGTAGGCCCTCTTTCTGCCACTCGACATACTCTTCATGCGGCATCGTATCGTGATGATCTGTATAGCCGTTCTGAAGCGGATTGTTTTTCCACTTACCCGTTTTCGTCCCTTCCTTCATACCGTTGCCGGTTGAATTTTTCAGATTGTACGGCGGCGATGTGACCACGCATCCGACAGAGCCAGCGGGCATTTTGTTCATCATTTCGACGGCATCGCCGGGGTGACATTTCCCGAGCCAATCTTCGATCAATTTGCGCGACACGCCATTGACCGCCGATCCCAAAAGGGCCTCGAAAGACATCGGAATGTGAATCTGTTCGTCTAGTTCGTTCTGCCTCATTGCGTTAGCCCCTTGTACGTAAGTCGAACTCCGGGCGTCGATTCTAGGATGCAATCCAGCCGTTCCGAGCCGTCAAGTTTTGCTCGGGACATATTCCAGCGTGTTTCAAATTCGGCTAGGTAACGGTGAAGATGCTTCACGGTGAAATGATGAAACACGCCATAGTGACCGCGTTTCAATAACGCCCAAAATGATTCGATACCGTTCGTGTGCGCCTTTCCGCGAACATACTCGCCGATAGAGTGGTTTACTGCGTAATGCGAATAGCCCGCAAGTCCGCGATACGATGGATGATAATCCGTGTAAAGAGTCGAGTCAAAAGCAACGTTTTTGTTCACAAATTCGTGCATGGTTTCTCGCGAAGTGCTTGTTATGTGAGCCGCTTTGACGCGACCGCCACGCTCGACCGCACCGATCACAGCGGCTTTGCCGACACCGCCGCGACCTGCGAACAATTTCTTGTTCATATGCTTGTTCCGTTCCTTGCCGCCGATATACGTTTCATCCGCTTCTACATCACCGCCGACAGGCCCGCCGATCCCGCCTAGAGCCTGTGCAACCTCTCGGAGTCGTCCAAGCATGAACCATGCCGTCTTTTGCGTTACGTCGATCTCACGGGCAAGCTGGCAAGATGAAATGCCCTTGCGGTTGGCGGTCACTAGCCAAGCGGCGACGAACCACTTTTGGAGTGGTAGGCGGCTTTCTTCGAAGATCGTGCCTTTACGAACGGAGAACTCTTTCGAGCAATCCGCGCACTTGTTTTTGAATGCTCGGGTTACTTTGTAGAACTTCCGCGAACTACCACAAAACGGACAGACGGTAGCACCATTCGGCCAGCGAAGTTTCTCAAGATGTTGGACGCATTTTTCTTCGTTCGGAAATGCTTTGAGTACGGCAAGTAGGCTATTATAGGACTTCATGGCAGTAAATAACTTTATCTACCACTATTTTACCTATTTATTTGGTGGTGTCAAGTATATAAGCCCCTAATAATTACTAATTAAACAATTAGTGATTACTCTCCGTTGAAAGTCTTAGTCAATGAACCGCTTCTCGATCTCACCGTAGGCGTCGATGCGTCGGTCGCGGAGGAATGGCCAGCCGCGGCGGATCTCTTCTATGCGGGCGGGGTCAACCTCGCCGATGACTACCTCTTCTTTGTCGATCGAGCCTTCTGCAACGATCACGCCGAACGGGTCGCTGAGGAAAGTGCTTCCCCAAAACTGGATTCCGGGAGTATCAGGGACAAATACTTCAAGCCCAACGCGATTGACGCCTGCAACATAGACGCCGTTTGCGATCGAGTGAGATCGCTGGATCGTTCGCCATGCGTCACGCTGTTGATCGCCGTACTTATCTTTTTCGTACGGATGCCAGCCGATCGCGGTTGGGTAGAAGAGTATCTGTGCACCGCGAAGTGCGGTCAGGCGTGCGCCTTCCGGATACCACTGATCCCAGCAGATCAGCGTGCCGATGCGTCCTACCTCTGTGTCGAACGCCTTGAAACCCATATCACCGGGCGTGAAATAGAACTTCTCGTAGTATGCCGGATCATCTGGAATGTGCATCTTGCGATACACGCCCGCCACCGGCTCGCCAGGCTTAATTATTACAAGGCTATTGTGATACAGACCTAAAGCTCGCTCTTCAAAGATCGGAGCTATCACGGTGACGTTCTTCTCGTCAGCAACTTTCGCTAATGCTGCGACTGACGGCCCATCGATCGGCTCGGCCAGATCGAACAGGTCAGCGTCCTCTTTCTGACAGAAATACTGCGATCGAAACATCTCCGGCAGACAGACGATCCTTGCTCCCTTTCCGGCCGCATCTTCAACAAACTCAAGGGCTTTTTTGAGATTCGCCTCGATGTCCGTGCCCATCGACATCTGCACCAACCCGACCTTATATTTATCCCGATTTGGCATTGCAATAGAGTACATCGAGCGTCCGCACTTGTCGAAGATTCTGCCGAACGCGTGCTACTATCTACGCGTACGAACTTGAACACCTGCGGATTCGTATTTTCCTGACAGATTATGAAATATTGCCCGACCTGCGAGACCCGCTACGACGAGGACATTCTGCGTTTTTGTATGAAGGACGGCACGCCGCTGCTTGATGAAGCGGAGCCGAACTTTGTTGAAATGCCGAGCGAGACTCTCGACGTTGCGGAGGTCGACCTGGATGATCCGTCAGAACATACGGTGATCCGACGCAATATTCTGGTACCGCCCGCAATAGAACAGCCGCCGGTTCCAGCTCCGCCGCCACCACCATCGGTCGATGATGATTTTTCGGACATCCTTCGAAATTCGGGTGGCCAGCGGATCATCGTTCCGACCATCGAGGAACAGCAGCGTGAGCGGGCGCGGATCGCCGCACAGTATCAGGCTCGTCAACCCCGGAGCGGTGTCAACACGGCTCTGGTCGTGCTTGTGACGATCTTTGGAACGATAATCGTAGTTGGCCTTGGCGGAATCTTGCTGTACTTTTTGGTTTCGAATGGAAGCGGTTCGTCCTCGAACGCGAATGTAAATGTGAACGCGAATCTGGACGCGAACGCAAACATCAACCTTGGTGCTAACGCGAACTTTGATTTCAACTTGAACACGAGTTCGTCGAACTCGAATGTGAACGCGAACGCCAACAGCAACTCAAACACAAAGACACCCACGCCGACACCCAGCGCTACTCCGCGTCCGGCGGAGACCCCATCGCCGACGCCGGACGACAATGAAAGCCCGACACCACTTCCAACGCGATCGCCGATCCCCACGCCAACTCCGCTAGTTATCCGTCCTGGCACGTCTCCTACGCCGTTGAGAACACCGGCACCGACCCCGCGGACGATCATCACGCCCATGGTCCGTTCGACGCCATAGAGGTACCCCTCAAATCGGTATTGAACAACGAAGCCGCGGGGGGAGACGGGAGCGAAATGGGCTGGTGGGAGAGATAGAGGTGAAATTTGATCGGATTTGGGGATGTGCGTTGAATCGACACACATCCGCGGGGTCAATCTTCAATTCGCGTACGATAAGGCGATCTCAACAGCCCGGCGTGGATCGATGACGCCCCAGCCTTGGCGATCGACTTCGTAGTGCGGAAGGCGCTCGGCGGTTTTGATAAGGATTGTTTTGACCTGCGGCGGCTTCAGGGACGGATTCGCCTCAAGCATCTGAGCCACGAGCGACGAGACTATCGGTGCCGAGAAAGACGTGCCGTCGACATACTTGTAATGCTGCGTGATGACGTTTTCACGACGGATCTTTAGAGTGATGATCTGGCGGATGCTGTGCACCGGACGGTCGAGTGCGGCATCTAGTTCGCCGTCTACTCCTTCGTTCTGCCGAATAATCGCGTGCAGTTCGGCGTCCTCAGCGGCGTCGAGTTTCTTGAGCAAGGCCGCCTGTTGGGAGGTCGGCGTATTCGGCAGGATCGGTGCAGGAACCCAGATGGATGGAGCGATGACCTCGGGTTTTTGAAGTCCGTCGATCGTTGGTCCGTATGACGATCGATACATTCCGCGGCGTGCACGATCGAGCGAATTGTTGTCGTCCAGACCGCCAACCGCGATGCACGACGGAGCACTCGCCGGCGGCACGACGGGATGATTCGGCATATGCCCAGCATTGCCCACGGCGCAGACGACCACGATTCCTTCACGTGAACATTGTTCTACGATCTGTGAAAGTGGATCGGTCAGATAGTTCTGCTCGTCGTCTCCACCCGCCGAAATATTGACGACGCGGATGCCGTATCTTTCACGATTCTCAAGAATCCACTCAAGACCGACGAAAATGTCATCGTCCGTAATACGACCCGTTCGCGCCAGCTTCACCAACACTACATCCGAATCGGGAGCGAGCCCGCGATAAAACCCGTTCGATAGAGATCCATTTCCGGCGGCGACGACCGAAGTCATCATCCCGTGCCAACTCGCTACATCCGGATGAAAGAGCGAATCGAGCTTGCCGTCTGGGTCGATCAGGCTTCGATAGGCGACGATGCGGTTCCGAGGCGATGTTAGATCGACGTGAGGATAGAAACCTGAGTCTAGAAACGCAATCGTGACACCCTTTCCGGTAAATCGCTCATCCGCGTCCAATCTCAACGGAGTCGAGAGTACGTGGGAGCCGTCTTTCTGAACGGCGGCGTCGGCAACGATCTGATCTTTAGCGAGCGAAAATATCCGTACGCAGCGGCCGCAAACTTCGTCGAATCCATCTTTATCAGCCGCATTTGCGACCAGCAGCCGCCGGACGTCTTCGTCGAGGCTCGACATAGGTTCGAAATTTTCGATCGACTCGCGGCTGCAAACGGGACAAGCACGATCCCCCGCCGTTGTATCGGAGATCAGCGACGGACGGTCAATTTGTTGAGATTCGTGTAAGGACATTTGAGCGGTTTAGTTTTTCACAGCGGGTAGCTAAAATCAATTTCGAGTATTTATGGCGAAAAAGGTAGGGTTAGCACTTTCAGGGGGCGGTGCACGCGGGTTCGCCCACGTGGGCGTGCTCAAGGCACTCGTTGAAAACGACATCCCGATCGACATGATCGCCGGTACGTCGGCCGGATCATTTGTTGGCGGCGCTTATGCGGCAGGGCTTTCGGTAGAAGAGATCGTAGAGATCGGAAAGAAGATCAGTTGGTTTGGCGTAGCGGGATTTTCGTATTCGCCAAAAGGCTTTCTTTCGAACGCAGCGATGAAAGGCTTCATCGAGAAAAGTTTTCCCGTCACGAAATTCGAAGACCTACGGATACCATTCACGGCCGTCGCGTGCGACTTGGAAACGGGTGAAGAAATTTATCTGAAAGACGAAGGCGATCTCACGCATGCCATCCGAGCAAGCTGTGCGATTCCCGGTGTGTTCATACCGGTCAGCGATGACGGACGGCAACTTATCGATGGTGGTGTCGTTTCGCCGATCCCGACGCGGGCCGTTAAGAAAATGGGTGCCGAAGTCATCATCGCCGTAGATCTCATCACGTGTGGTACGACCTATTGGGGCTCGCCGAGTACGCTGGTCGGCACGTTCTTCCAATCCGCGATGATCATGCTTCGGACTACGTCCAGACATCAGCACTACCGCGCCGACGTCATCATCGAACCCGCCATCTCACACATCCGCCCGGATGACATCAGCAAACGCGACGAGCTAATCGAGCTTGGGTACAAGTCTGTTGTTGATTCGCTCGATGAGATCAGAAAAGCTGTCGAACCTAATTGAGCAAGATCGCACTTGCACCGGCGCACTCAAAAGTGCATTATTACGAGTGATAATCCTTCTCTCGCGCATCAACGGTGATGCGCCCGGCCGAACAGAGTTTCATTAAGGCGCGTGTTTTGGAAGTTCGAGGGTAAGGCAGTTTTTTGGTTTTGGAAGCAGCTCAAGAGTGTCCCTCGGGCCGCACACGCAGGGTCGAAGTGGAGCAGACCGTTTCTCCGCACCAGACGATGCTTTCCGTTGGATCCTCGAACAGAGGAAAATAGGATAATTCAGACAATGAAACTTTACGTAGGAAACCTGCCCTTCTCAACGGGCAATTCAGAATTGGAACAGCTTTTCTCGGGCGTCGGAACCGTTCAGTCGGCTACCGTTGTCGAAGATCGTGAAACGGGCCGCTCACGCGGATTCGGATTCGTCGAAATGTCGTCTGCAGAAGAAGGCAATAAAGCGATCTCTGAGCTGGATGGCAGCGACTTTGACGGCCGCCAGCTAAAAGTTAACGAGGCAAAACCCCGTGAAGACCGCAGTGGTGGCGGATACGGCGGGGGTGGTGGTCAACGCGGAGGCGGTGGCGGTGGGTATGGCGGCGGCGGTGGCGGCAACCGTGATTTCGACGGCGGACGCAATCGCTGGTAACTTGCCTCAGACAAGTTGAATTTTATAAGGAAAGGCGGCTCGATTTGGGCCGCCTTTTTCTAAATCTTTTTGAGAGGTTTCCGAGGCTTTGTTTTCACTGGGATAAAGTTAGATGCAGCGGGTAAGCGGCCACCTTTGACCTCAAAATCGACACTCTTCTCGAGCTTATCGTTAACAAAAACGTCGATCCGATAGCTGCCCGCCGTCCACCTGCCGTGCGGTTTTCCAGTAAAGAAAACCCGATCCTGTCCTTGAACGGTCGCGAACGACGCGGAAACGACTCTGGAATCGGGCTTTACCCCGTTTACCTTCACTGCAACGAAATTCATACGAACCGCCGCCGGATCAGGCTTTGCAAGAACAACGATACAGTGGATCGGGATGTCGTTCGGAGTGAAAATCGAAGTCACTTCGCCTGCCTTTCCCTCGCCGTCGTCGCGGGCAAGATATACGTCATCAACTGAGACCGAAGAAGCAACATCGACCTGCCTTGGCGATTGGGCAAACGCTCCGCCACAAAGGACGGACAGGACAAACAAGAAGAGGGAAATCTGGGCAAATCGCATCGCAAACCTCGCGGGCCAAACCTACAGCTTTGAGCCTTCGGAACGTCGAAAAGTTGCTTATTACAGTTCAATTAAGTTGCCGCCCGGTGTTGAATGGCCGAGGCGATCGTCTTTGCGAGCACTTGCGTATCTCCCGCTTCGACGACGGTGACGCCGTGGACGCTTCCTACGCCGCACTCCTCAGATGCGATCACCGGAACTCCAGCCGAAGCCGCAAGGAGCAATCGCCGAGGCTTGTGTTCGATAAACGCTGGGAGAACCACGAGATCCGCACGTTCTATCCAGTCCGTCGCCCCACGTTCAACGTCAAGCCCGTCCCAAAAATCGGCAGACTCAATGAACGGCCCGAGCGTGATCAGTTTCAAGTCGAGCCCGCGGATAGCCTCGCGTAGTTCGTAACAGCCTTTTCTTCCGACAGTTGAGGCGGGAAATACGATAGTGGGTTTATTCGTGCGGAGCCGCTCGATGGTTGCAGATATCGGCATTTCCCAGTCGAGCAAGACGGCCCGTTCGCCAAAAAGGGAGGCTATCGCGGAATGTGTCGTCACGATGCGTCGCGCGTTTCTCAAGGCTTCAGTCTCGGCGTCGACAATCGATGGATTCGCCCGAAAATCGCCAAGCGTCGGGCTGTTGGGATGAAGCTCGGCAGCGCGATCGAGTTTCGTTTGGATCTCGGCCATTGGTAACGCGGTCATCAACACATCGAAGGTGCGTCCGCCAAGGTGTCCGCCGCGCCATAGAAACGGGAGCAGATTCTGTTGAACCGTTACGTGAAGGCAATTGTACGAAAGCCGCTTTGCGTAACTGTCAGCCAACGCCTCATGCATATTCAGCAGATTTCTCAGGCGTGCGGCTCCTTGAGCTGACAACTTTCGCGAGCGATAGGAACGCACCGCCGTAACGAGGAGACTCTCGCTCACCTCGCTGTACCCGCTCGTGTTCCAAGCGTAGTTTACCCTCCGGAATCGTTTTCCGTCGATTGGGATGCAAAGCAGATCCTCAGACGACCTTTCCCGTTGAAGATATCCGTCGAACTCAGACACATACTCATCGACGAGCCAGCCCGACCTTCCGAAGTTTCGATCCGAAGGCGGCTTGATAACGCGATGACAATCGCCGACCTCACATGTAGCACACGATCCGATCTCGACCGGCTTGTCGGTTCGAAATGTGATCTGATGCAGCGTTTTCCTCGGGACCTTCTCGCCGCGAAACTCGACGATCAGATTATCTGAGTCAAGCCGAGCCTCAATTCGCAGAGGTTTCGATGGTCGGAACCGCAGGTCAACGTAATTCCAAAAGACCGTTGCGTCGCGGCCGTGTTCGGCTAGAGATCCGGCGACGACCTTAGTGTGCCGATGCCGTTCGATGATCTCGAGATTCGCCTGCAGAGCCACATCGTAGAGAGCGTTCGAGATCTGGCAGAGTCCGCCGCCGATATTCGGGATGATGCAGCCCTCGCGAAGTTCTCTCCCCTCAACGAAACCCCGCCGCTTTGTCGCTCGTCCGACGTGTTTCCAAAAACTGAAAACCTCACCTGCGGGGATCTCAACACCATTTAGTCGAGATAGCGCAATACGCAAATTCTGGATTTTGCCCGCTACGAGGAGTCTTTCCTGCGGCTCCGACTCGGTCCAGAGCGGGGTGATGGAGCTCGCGATGATCGGAAGGTCACTCAATCCATCGGCCGGTGAAAATGTCTCGATGCCATTCGACACTCTGTCCCGAAACAGACGCCGGGCCTGAAGGAATACAGTTTTAAGGCGAAAGACAGCTGCCTCCTTACGGGTTGGTATTCGGCGTTCGATATGAATAGTTGGGTTGCGGGACATTCTAGCTGAATAAATGAACCACATATTCACCACTGAATGCAATCGGATTCTCGCCGATGCTACAATCAACTCGCGTCACTATGCGATTCGTTTTCTCTCGCCGATTCTACATTTTACTTGCGATCGGATTATTGCCGCTGTCGCTTTCGTGGAATCTTTCTATCCTGCGAACCGCCGTACTCGCATTCGATCTACTGTTGATCGTCGCGGCGGTACTGGATTTTCTTGTTTCGCGAAACCTCTCCGGCGGCCTGAGTATAAGACGGGAATTTGAGACGCGGTTTGCGATCGGCGACGCGTCGAAGGTCACTCTGCAGATCGTGAACGAGACGGCTCAAACATTTCATCTCAGGATCAAAGACGAATATCCGTCCGAAATGACGCTCGAAGAGTCTCGCGAGGCTCATCTTTCGGTAGCCCCGAGGTCCACAGCAGAATTTTTCTATAATCTGAAGCCGTCGCGTCGCGGAAACTACCGCTTCGGAAAAGTTGCCCTCAGATTCCTATCGCGGCTCGGGCTCGTGTGGTGCCAGGCTGAGTTGGCTGAAGCGGAGTCTGTAAAGGTCTACCCGAATATGCGGCGTGCTCGCGAGATGGAGTTGAAAGCCCTCGGTGCACAATCGTTCCTTGCGGTTCAGCGGCGTGCCGTCAGACGTGGTGAAGGCCGAGAGTTCGAGTCGATGCGAGACTACGTTCGGGGCGATGAGCTTCGACACATTTCTTGGACTGCGACCGCTCGGCGATCAAAACTGACGACTCGACAGTATCAGATCGAACGCGATCAGACCATCATCATCGCTCTTGACGGCGGACGGCTGATGACGGGCCGAATAGATGATGAAACGAAATTCGACACGGCGATCCATGCTTCGCTGGCGCTGATGTCAGCGTGTGCGAAGGCCGGCGATAACTGCGGCCTCGCGGTCTTTGGACGTCGCGTCAAGAAGTATCTCCCGCCTAAACGCGGCCTTCAACACATCGACGCGGTACTTGAAACCCTTCACGATCTCGAACCCGAGATGGTCGAACCGTCTTACGCGAGGGCGTTTCAATTCATCTCCTCCAATCTGAAAAAACGAGCCTTTGTCGTTATCCTGACCGACCTTGTCGATAAAGAGAGTTCGAAGGAGCTTATTAATTCGCTCAAGCTGCTTCGCCCGCGTCACTTGCCGCTCGTCGTAACTATCGGCGATCGCGATCTGAGTTCTATGGTGAGTAGCGCGCCTGCTAACATCCGCGACGTATTTCGCCAATCGGCGGCGAAAGAGATCATTCTTCAGCGTGAAGCAGCCCTACGTCTCGTTGAATCGTTAGGCGGCCTCGCCCTTGATGTTACGACTCAAACCCTCGGCCCGCGTCTTTTGGAAACCTACCTACGAGTAAAGGAGCGAGGACTATTATAATCAGCCCCCAATGCCTGCAGACAAAGTCATCCTGATAATTTACACAACCAAATATCGCCTCGGCGGGGCCCAGTTTCCTGTCGTGGCGGAGACGCTTGCCGGGGATCGGCGGGCGGCGGGATTCTCGCGTGAGATCATCTGCCGGGCGGTCGAGAGCAAGGTTGATGTGTTACGGGCGATCGCGGAGATTCGCGAGGCGGACAAGGAGATCGCCGAGTTTCATTTTGTCGGGCATTCCGGGATGTACGGGCCTATGTTCGCGACGGTCGCCTTCCCCGAGCAGTTCTCGCCCTACGAGTGGCAGCAGATGGAGATACCGTTCTCGACGGATGCCAACGCTTATTTTCATTGCTGCCGGTCGGCCAGGTGGTTTGCCCCCTTTTTTGCACGCACCTTCAATGTAATCTCGCACGGCTTCTTCTGGTACACTACGTTCTCGAAAAGCAAAGAGAAATATTTAGCTGCAGGAGAGAGTACCAAGGCTCCGCTATACACCATCGGCTGCAAGGGCCGGAAGTCGCACGGATACGCGGCGTCGATTCAGAAGCGGTTGGGATTCATGCCAGCCGAAAACATCAAGGCGTTCGAGCCTAAAAGCGTCGACGGTGAGGACACGTACAACGAAGTCGCAGAACTCTACGACGCCGTGTTCACCGACATTCGGGTGCGTAGGGACGAGTGGGACTGGCTGAACGAACACCTTCCGAAAACCGGTGACGTCCGCGTGCTCGACATCGGCTGCGGCAACGGGGCGTTGCTGAACGCTTTAGCCGGTCGCGTTCGCCAAGGAGTCGGGGTTGATGAATCGGCCGCGATCCTCGAGCAAGCCCGTAAACGAAATTCTGAGATCTCAAATTTGAAATTCGAAAAAATTAGCGGTCCGGTACTCCCGTTCGAAAATGCGTCGTTCGACGTCGTGATCTCGCTCATGTCGTTTCGCTATCTTGATTGGGATCCGCTGCTCGCCGAGATCAAACGGGTAACAAAGCCGGGTGGAAAGCTCCTGATCGTCGACATGGTCACGGTTCCGGTAAAAACTGGCGAATATCCGCGGCTCTTAAAGGACAAATTGCGGACGATGAAGGCACAGAAGACGAATGCGGACTACGATCGACACCTCCAACGCCTCGTCTCGCACCCAGAATGGACGAAGATGCTTGAATATAACCCGATCCGTTCGGAACACGAGATGAGGTGGTTCCTCGAGAGCCGCTTTCCCGGACGGGAGATGGAGGTGCTTAACATGGCGTGGAACTCGCGCATCGTCGCGTTTGACAGCGGTCCGGTCGAGAACGGGATTGAGGCGAAACTAACCTACCCATAGATATGCTTGGAATAATTGATTGGGGCATCGGCGGCGTCAGCATCTATAAGCTCATTAAGAAGCGAAGGCCAAACGCCACCGTCCTATATTTTTCGGACACCGGCGCTACGCCTTACGGAAAAATGGGACGGAGCGAACTTGCCGGTCGGCTGGACGCCGTTATCGAATTTCTCATCGCGAAGGGAATGACGCGGCTAGTGATCGGGTGCAACGCGGCGAGTACGGTGATACCGGATCTGGCGGAGCATGGCATAAAGATCGAAGGCGTCATCGACCCAGCCGTTGCGGCTGCTGCGAAGCTGAAGCCCAAGGATCTCGGTGTGATCGGAGGCCGGCGCACGATCGTTTCAGGCGTTTATCGAAGAGCCTTTTTGGCGCTTGGGATTGATATCAAACAGCGGATCGCGCAGCCCCTGTCCGGTTTGATCGAAAGTGGCGATACGTCTTCGCAAGCCTTGCGATCCGAAGCTGAACAGATCCTGTCGCCGCTAGAGAAGTGTTCGCACATTCTCCTCGCTTGTACCCACTATCCCGCGATCGAACCTCTATTAAAAGATCTCGTGTCTACGAAAACGAAATTCATCGACCCCGCTGCGGCCGTAGTTCAAAGATTGGGAAGCTTTCCAACGAAAGGCAATGAAATTGATCGCTTCTTGACAACCGGCGATTCGCGCCAGATGAAGCGTTCAGCAAAACTAGCGTTCGGCGTAGAGATTGGACCGGTCGAGAAGGTAAAACCTTAGGCTGGATCGGGTACGGATTCATCTCTCCCGACGAGCATTGCGTAAGAAAGGAACAGTACACCTGTCAATGCGCCGGTAGCGTACTTGATCGTGGGCGAAACTCCCGATGGCGACAGGAACCCTTCGATAATACCGGTGATAAATAAGATCACGGCACAGCCAATAACGATCTTCGTTGCCCTTTGACCTGCCTTCTTCAACGCTTGGACACGAGTAAGATCGCCCGGGTCGATCAGCGCGTAACCGATCATCATTCCGGCACCGCCGGCGAGAAAGATGGCGGTCAATTCCATCACCCCGTGGGCGACCATAAAATTCACCAGCTCATTGCCGAAGCCCGGATTAACGCGATAGCAGACGCCGAGGGCTCCGCCGATCATTACGCCGTTCATCATCAGAACGTATAGCGTACCGACGCCGAATAATGCTCCCCACGCGAACGCCATAAAAGCCACGCGAATGTTGTTCGTAAGTATCTGGCTTGAACCGATCTGGTTGGCGGCATTTAAGGTTTCCCACCACTTAGAATTTGCCTCTGCGGAGGATTGGATCTCGTCGAGCCCGATCATCGTCCCGAAGTCAGGGTCGTAAAGACAGAGTCCGAAGGAGAGCGCCGCAAAGATCACAAAGACCCCGAAGGCCGTCAGAGAGAAGCGCGACGACGCACGGATCTCGTGCGGCAGTTCTTTAACAAAAAACCGTCGAATGATGCTGACGCCTTCGCCCTCGGATCGATAAACCTTCCCGTGAGCGCGAATGACAAGGCTATTAAGGTAGTTGATGACTTTTGGGTCGCGCGTTTCGGCCCGGGCAATGGCGAGGTCGGTCGCGGCCCGTCTATATAGTTCGCCAAACTCGCGAACTTCCGTTTTCGACAAGTATTTCAGGCTCGGGCCGCGCAGCATGTCGAGCAGGCCCTCAAGCCTCTGCCAGTTGTCTTTACGTTCGTCGATGAAGCGGTTCATGCACCAGCTTGAATTTTAGTTGCTCCCACATTTATTGGCAATTTTCGTTATATGATTCCGCATTAGTAATCGGTACTAACAATTCTAGAAACGGAGATATCGATCGAGATGCAAAACACAGAACCCCAAAAGCGTTCATTCGTAAGGATCCCATTCATGTTCTTGCTCGTACTGTTAGCCGGAACTTCAGCGTTGGCGCAAGAGACCGGGGGAGCCAAGGTTTCTCGACTGCTCAACGAGTCGGGAGCAAAGTTCACCAAGATAGCGGACGATACGTGGTCGATGTCTTTCGAGGGCAAGTCAATGAAGGACATCAACGTACTCGCCGGAGTCGGTGATGGTATTCTGGTCACGTTTGCCCTGATCCCGCAGTCAAAAGGAGTCAAATTTCCTCCGGACGTCCTGATGAAGCTCCTGAACCTTAACGACCAATATGACCGTGTAAAGGTCGGGATCGACATCAAGGGCAATGTGTTCGTCCGGATCGATATGACCATCCGGACGCTCGACAAAAGCGAGCTCTCGGAGGGCATCGACCAGGTAGCGGCCGCTGTCGATGAAATTCACGGCCAGATCCGAACGTACCTGCCTAGAACGAAGTAAAGCGGTCTTTGATAATCGACCTTCGAGTACCTAGAATCAGATATTAATGTCCTCGGAGGTCGAGAAATATCATGAAGAAGATGCGATCGGGAAGACGTACGACTTTCAGGTCGTACGTCGGCTGATCGGATATCTGCGTCCGTATTGGAGGCTCGTCGCGGCAGCTCTGGCGCTGACCCTTCTGACGAACATTCTTGTTAGTTTGCAGCCTTACTTCACAAAGGTTGCGGTTGACGACTTCATCGTTCCGAAAAAGATCGATGGTATCTGGCTTTTCGCGCTCGCATTCTTCGGCCTGTTCCTTTTCCGATTCCTTTTCTCTTACATACAGGAGATATTGCTCAACACTGTCGGGCAGCGCGTAATGTTCGACCTGCGCACGGAGATCTTCACGAAACTGCAGCGGCAGGAGCTTGCATACTATGACAGGTATCCGGTCGGGCGGATCATTACGCGGATAACGTCTGACGTCGACGCTTTGAACGAGATGTTCACGTCGGGTGTCATCGACGTGCTAGGCGATCTCGTTGTGATCTTCGCGATCATGGGGATGATGTTCTGGCTCGACTGGCCGCTTGCGACCGTAACGCTCGTCACCGTCCCGATCCTGTTTGCCTGTACCAACTGGTTTCGCAAACACGCGCGACGCGGGTTCGACCGCGTGAGAACGCGGAACGCACGGTTAAACGCATTTCTTCAAGAGTATCTTTCGGGCGCCCAGACGGTTCAGTTGATGAACGCCGAGGACAAGGCGCAGGCGAGATTTCATGAGATCAACGACGATTACCGCAACGCGAATATTGAGACCATCTACTACTATTCGATCTTCTATCCGCTGGTCGATTTCATAGGCTCATTTGGCATTGCTTTAGTGATCTTCGCGTTCGGGTACGAACATCTTCCAACGACCGGGGGTGACGTAG
The DNA here is from genome assembly GCA_039916585.1 of Pyrinomonadaceae bacterium. GTDB lineage: Bacteria > Acidobacteriota > Blastocatellia > Pyrinomonadales > Pyrinomonadaceae > OLB17. The sequence goes on from JBDSLC010000040.1 coordinate 16,452, forward strand.
TCACTATCGGCGTTCTCGCGGCGTTCATACAATATTCTCTCCAACTCTTTCAGCCGATCCGCGACCTCTCCGACAAGTTCAACGTGCTGCAGGCCGCAATCGTGGCGTCGCACAGGATCTTTATCCTGTTGGACCTAGATATCGACATCAAGAGCCCTCAAAAACCGCTCAAATCAGGCACGGTCGAAGGTCGGATCGAATTCGAGAACGTTTCATTTGCCTATAAGGGCGAAGATTGGGTGCTGAAAGACATTTCGTTCACGGTCGAACCCGGCGAGAGCATCGCACTCGTCGGCCACACAGGATCCGGAAAAACCACGATCACGAATCTGCTGATGCGGTTCTATGACGTGCAGAAGGGCCGCATCCTGGTCGACGGTGTGGACGTCCGCGATTGGGATCTGCACGATCTGCGGGCGAATTTTGCGGTCGTGCTGCAAGACGTATTTCTCTTCAGCGGATCGATCGAAGACAACATCAAGCTTGGCAATGAAGCCATTGGCCGAGACCGGATCGAATGGGCGGCGAAGGAGGTAAGGGCAGACGATTTTGTGCAGAAGCTAGATAACGGTTACGAGTCGCTCGTAAAGGAACGCGGCGCGGGGCTATCGGTCGGGCAGAAGCAACTGATTTCGTTCGCTCGGGCATTAGCGTTCGACCCGAAGATCTTGATCTTAGACGAGGCCACAAGTTCGATCGATACCGAAACCGAGCAACTGATCCAGCAGGCTGTTGAAACCGTGATGCAGCGGCGAACCTCGCTCGTGGTGGCCCATCGACTCTCGACTATCCAGCGATGCGACCGGATAATGGTTCTACATCACTGCGACCTTCGCGAGAGCGGAACGCACAACGAGCTATTAGGTTTACGTGGCCTCTACTGGCGTCTGTACCAGCTTCAATACTCCGACGAAAAGCTCCATATATCTGATTCCGGCAACCTTTCGGCCGATCCGGCACCACTTCTTACGCAAAACTAGGATAATCTTTCGACATAAATTATAATGTTGGGCACTAAGGCCCAGATATGAATGACGCCCTTCAAAAGCATTGTGATTCGGTGATCGGACAGATGTTCGAGCGCTGTCATGAGAGTGCACCAAATTTCGGCGTCGGGTCTGCTTGCTTTTCGAAGTCTTTAAATACAACGCTGGCAAAGTTTGAGAAGTCGTCAAGCGACGATCTCACGGAAAAGGATGTTACGGAGTTCCTCGGGCAGATCCAGGCGGACGATCTGTTTATGGCGATCGCCTGTGCGAACGGCAACGAACGCGCGTGGTGGGATTTTGACCAGCAGCATCGGGCATATATGGAGCGTGTCGCCCGCCATCTTGCGCGAACGGAGATGGACGCGACGGATATCGTCGATGCGGTTTATGAGCAGCTTTACGGAACGCGAATCGTTGACGGTGAACGGGTAAGCAAGTTTTCAACATACAGCGGCCGGGGCAGCATTCGCGGCTGGCTGAGGACCGTAATTTGGCATTCGCTTGTCGATCGGCACCGCGCCGGGCACGACGAAGTTTCGCTCGACGAGATGACCGAAAACGTCGGTGAAGGCGGCGCGCACGCAAACTTTGCCGAGCAGCCCGTCGGCGGCGACGAGACAATGGTCGACCAGATCACGCGCGACCGCTACCGCGTTGCCACCGTGACTGCTATCCAAAGTTCCTTCAACAACTTAGAGGACCACGAGAAGCTTATTCTGCTTTATTATCACGTTGAGGATCTCAAGCTCCGTGAGATCTCTCGCCTCGTAGAAAGCGAAGATTCGCCACTGCGGGCGTGGTTCCAGCGGAAGTCGGCCACTCGCGATAAGAATCCTGCGGGCCGTATCCATGAATCGACCGTAATGCGTTGGCTTGAAAAGTGTTACGCGAAAGTGCTACAGGGGTTCCGCACGCAATTGGTGTCCGAAAGCGGGCTGAGCGAGGCAGAAATTGCGATCTGCACGCAGCTTGCCACTCAGGATCTTGCGGGTAACAGCTTTTTCAACAATCTGAACGTCTCGAGATCTGCCGCGGAGGTATCGAATTAGCCTTTTGTAAAATAGTTACGCAAATGTGAACCGCATTTGGCGTCTGAGAGTCGGGAGGCTGATACCGATCATGGAAAACGAGATCAAATTAAACCCACAAGAGCTGCAGATTCAAGGACTTCTTGACCGGTATCTTGCTTCAGGTAATAACCGCATAGCTGCGGAGGGCAGTCACATAGATGACGATTCGCTCTCAGCATTCGTCGAAGGAACGCTGAACAGACGCGAATCGGATTCGATAGTCACGCACCTCGTCGGTTGCGGCTTTTGCCGGCACACGACCGCCGAACTCGTCAGGCTTGACCTCGCGTTTGCAGAAGAAGCCCCGGCACAGGTAGCTGCCCACGCCGAACCTTCAAAGATCTCAGAGGTTTTGAGCGGCATCTTTTCAAAGATCTTCGGTACTACGGATGGAGCGGTGTTCGCTCACGAAGAGAAAGACGAAGACGAGAAGAAGGAAAAGGACGACGAGAAAGAAGGCGAGTAAACAACCAGTTTCTTCCCCCAAAGAAGAATCGGCCCCGTGCAAGAGCTAACGCTCGAACACGGGGCTGGTTTCGTTGGAAAATGCTATTTGGCGTTGTAGAAATGCGCTATAATCGCCGGTATAGAATCTATCGAATCGCCTGAGACGAAATCAGTCTCAGAACCCATGGAGAATCTAACCCTATCTAAACCCGTCGTCGATTGCCCGCCCGCTGGACGTACGATCACAGTAGAAAGAGTTGCAACGGCTAAGCTTCCGACAGAAAAAGGAGACTTCCTGATCGCCGGCTACCGTTCACTTATCAGCGATGAAGAATTCGTCGTTCTGATCAAAGGTGAAATGCGTGCCGAGGTACCGACCCTCGTTCGGATCCATTCACAATGCCTGACCGGTGATGTGTTCGGCTCCATCAAGTGCGATTGCGGCCCGCAGCTTAACGAGGCGATGAATATGATCCAGGCGGAGGGCCGTGGGGCGATCGTCTACCAGCAGCAGGAAGGCCGTGGAATTGGGATCCTGAACAAGATCAGGGCATACGCTCTGCAAGACCAAGGTGCCGACACCGTTGAAGCAAACGAAGCTCTCGGCTTCGCTATCGACGCCCGAACCTACGAGCAATGTGCCGAGATCCTGTTCGACCTTGGCCTCTGCCAGGTTAAGGTCATCTCCAACAATCCCGACAAACTCCACGCGCTGGAAGATGCAGGCTTAACCATAGTCGAACGCATCCCGATCGAAGTCGAAACCGACGCGCCAGCGGCGCATTACTTGCGTGTAAAAAAGGAAAAAATGGGACATTTGCTCAACGGAGGATAATTATATGAAGGCCCGCATTTTGTTTTCGTCTCTCGTCGTATTTGTGTGTGCTGCGAGTGTTGAAGCTCAATTTGGGATAAACACGATCAGCGGAAGCGTTTTCAATGAAGCGAGGAGACCGGTAGGACAAACTTGGGTTGAATTGATGACCGAATACAACAGTTTCGTTCAGCGGGTCCAGACAAATCAAAGCGGACACTATACTTTTACGCGCGTTCCCTACAATAAATACGTCGTTCGCGTTAAACCTCTCGAAACGGACCTTGAAGAGCAGGAAATACCCGTAGAGCTCTATAATCAGTCCGGCGACGCGCGACGCCAAATGCCGATGTATCAGCAGGTGGATTTTTACTTGACTAGACGTAGGCGCGGTAACGGATTTCCGCAGATGAACGGCGTTATATTCGCGCAAGACGTGCCGAAAGAAGCGAGAGATCTTTATACGTCGATCTCCGAAAGCGACGGATCTGATGTTGCGGTCCAGAAACTTGAAAGTGCAGTTAAGATCTTCCCGAGATATCATGATGCATTGCTTCAACTCGGTACTATCTATATCCAGAAGGAAAAATATGCCGAGGCTGAAAATGTGTTCTTCACCGTTGTCGATGTAAATCCGCAGGGATTTGGCGGCTGGTACGGCCTGGGCCATGCTCAGTTTTCTTTGAATAAGCCTGCGTCGCTTCTTTCGCTTCAGAAAGCGGTCGATATGGACAAAGGCTCGATCAATGCGTGGTATATGTTAGGCCTTGCTCAGCGAAAATCCAAGAATTATGAGGAGTCCCGTACGGCGTTGCTCCAGGCCCGAAAATTAGATGAGGGGAAGACCCCGGACATAAGCTGGAACTTGGCCCTGCTGTACTACTACAACCTCAAAAAGCCTCTCGAGGCGGCCGCCGAACTTGATCACTACCTTAAGATCAATAAGGATTCGAAGAATAAGGATCAGGTAAGGACGCTGATCGCCAAAATGCGTTCCAGCGAGCCCTACGGCAACGGGAAATAAGAGTCCGGCCGCCGGTGACGGCGACGCTTCCATTACCCTTTCGAGCTTTTACAGAAACACGCGAATTGTGCCGCAGCGGTGCTATCGGCTTATCCTTCACGTTACAAATCATATTGGACGGGAGCACCGAAAGTCGGATCCAAGCAACTCGATCACCGTCCGAGCTTCAGATCGCCGTTTGCAATCAACCTATCGTCGCAATGGACGTGCACTTGCCTTGTCAATGAACCAGGTAAAAGGTTAAGCCCTCCGGGCCGGCACTGTCAGACCAGCTGTGTGGTCACTCCGCTCCACTTGCACATCCCTAAGTCGGCCAAATAAAAGAGTACGCTAATCGCTCACTCATATTTGCCTAGGTGTGAGGCTCGAGCCGTTTGAGATCCTAGCTTTGTGTTCTTGGCAAAAAATGAGGCCGTTCCGAAGAACGGCCTCGCAGGGAATGAAGCTCTTATTCTTTATTAGAATGAGAGGCCAAATCCAAAAGTTACCTGGCGGGGACCCTGGAAGCGGTTCGCCAGACCATAGCTGTAGTTCTTACGATTTTTTACTGTCGCAGTTGGCTGCAGCCAGTTGTAGATCGCATCATACGCTGTGCCGTTGTTCCATGAACCGATCAGCTTGACGTAGTCGATGTGTCCACCACCGTCAACACAGTTACAAACCGAGAGAGCACCGCTTGCCGCGTTAACGTTTGAAAGGGTGTTCGAAAGGGTAATAACCGTGTCCTGATCCCAAAGGTTCAGGATATTGACGTTGCCGTTCAAAGCAAACCGGTTGTCACGGCCAAACTTGTAGGTATGGCTGACACCGAAATCGGTCTGTGAAAACATAGGCGAACGTCCCATATCACCGCGTTTGTCAAAGATAGTCGCTGCAAAGAAGCTAACGAATGTCGTCTGCGGAGTACCCGACTGAAATGTCTGGAACACCGAGAACTGCGTTGAGTTGCTCTTGCCAGGCCATTCAAAAGTGTACGCTCCAAACGCGTTGAGCACGTGCGGACGGTCGGTAGCCAATGGGCCGTAGTCGTCCTCACCCCGAGCGGTTCCGCCGATCGACGGAAGGTCGAACGAGCGGTTGACACCTGGATCCGAACGAGCGATACCGTTCAAGCCACCCGATGTTTCGTCCGTATTTGCAAGGCCCGAATAGTTACCGCGAAGTCTGCTGTATGTGTAGTTGACGTTGAAGAAGTAATTGTTAGACAACCGCTTCTCAAGAACAACCTCAACAGCCTGATAATCACGTCGGGGCTTGTAGTACGGTTCCGGATAACCGAATTCCTTAAGGAACTCAGCATGGAGGCCTTCACCAGGATTCCCGGTGATGTAGATCTCTGCTGAACCATCTGCACTCAATGCACCCGCATCGTCGATCGCGTGGAGCAATTTTTTGTTGACATAGCGTCCGCGAATAACGTAGTTTCTGCTCAGTTCGTGGTCGATACCGAACGAGAGTTCACGCTGTTGGTACGGTTTCGCATCCGGGTCGATACCGCCGCTTACGGTGACGTCGTTGTTCGGGTCATTCGAAGCTACGCGATAGTCGATCTGGCAGCGGCTCAGAGCGCCGGCTGAGATGAAGCCAGTAGTCGGGCACGATCCACCGATGGGGTCGCCGTAGCCACCATGCACAGTACCGGTGGTGAAATTAGTAAAGGTTTGGCCAGGCAGGATATCGAAGAAATCGACGCGGTAGAAGTCGCCGCCGAAGGAGCCCTGAGCCACAATGAACTTGATGTGGTCAAAGAACTTTCCGTAGCTGCCCCAAACTTTCGTCTTGCCATTACCGAACAAGTCATATGCAGCTCCGATTCGCGGAGCAACCTTTTTGCCCCAACCGAAGTTGAAGCCTGAACCGAATTCGTTGAACGAAGGTACATCTTCGCTCTCAGAACGGATGCCGGCGTTAATGGTCAAACGACCGACCGTGTACTTATCCTGAACATAGAACGACTGCGAAGTTCCGCTACCGACGCCGACGGAACCAAAGCGAGTCAATGTACCCGCTCCGATAGCTGTCGGATTGGACACCGTAGCGGCGGGTGCACCCAGATCGACAAGGGTGAGGCCGTAAGCAAGGTTGACAACCTGTGAGAAGCTCATCGAACGGTCGTTAAATGTTTCCATCTTCTGGTAGCCGCCCTTCAATTGATGACGACCGCCGAGATTGAATAGAAAGGTTGCATCACCTTCGTAGTTTGTACGAAGAGCGACGTCCTTAACGTTCTGAGTAGTACTCGCCGTTGAATCACCGGGGTTGCAGCCGGCGCCGGTGGTGCTACGAGTGTCACACGAGTACTGGTTTCCGGACGGAACAAAGTAGTTGTTGCCGCGGGCATTCAAGTAGCTACGCGTGTAGCGGAACGAGCCAACAAGCCAGTTGAACGGATTGTAAACGGCAGATCCGGTAACACTGTTTGCGTTATCACGCCCGCCCTGGCGGCTGCGAAGGTCCGAACCTTGCAGGATCCCGATACTTCCGCCGAAGTTGACCGGAGCGTCAGCGCTTCCGACGGCAAGCGTATTAACCGGGATGATGCCGTTGCGGACAACCGGGTTCCATAGGTAGGTACCCGTGAGGCGCAGCTTGCTGAAAGGCTGTGCATCAATACGTCCAAACGCATACTCGGATCTTGTTTCCGACTTATACGACTGGCGGCTTCCGGGCGGAACGGTGAAGTATCCGGGAAGTCCCGGGGCAGCGCTGCCCGTGTTGATAGTACGAAACGCTTCCCGCCGCTGAGTGTAAAATGTTGCGTCTACGTTATCCGTGCTGATACGGGGCGACCAGCTACCGAAGAACCAAATACGATCTTTGATGATCGGGCCGCTAAGGTTGGCCGTAGGCAGAAACGTCAGGTAACGGCTCTTCGGCTGTGTCACGTACTCAGGGTACTCGACGTAGGTAGCGCCAGAACCTTCCGTGAAACGGGTAAGGCCCGGCCGGTTTCCGCCGTCGAACGTCGGCGTATTGAAAATTGTCCCAAATTCGCCGTGCCAGTCGTTATTACCGCCTTTGGTAACCACGCTGAATACGCCGCCCGTCGCGCCGCCGAACTCGGCGTCAAAACCGCTGGTCTTAACCTGCAATTCCTGCACGATCGAGAACGGAACGTTATAGTTGGCATTAAGGCCGGCGTTACGGTAGTTGGTAACTTCCTGACCATCGACGATGAACTGGTTTTCCGAGCTGGTAGCTCCATCAACTGTCCAACCGCCTGCGAGTGCATCGGGACGCGTTCCCGGGGAAGCCTTCAAAGCGGAGGTGAAGCCTGTTCCCTTAGGGATCGACTGAAGCTTCTCGGCCGTCAGCGAAGTGGTTACCGCGCTCGCAGTCGTGTCAAGCGGAGCGTCAACCGAGGTCACATCGACCGTTACCTGCTGCGAACCAGCCGCAACAGCGACGTCAAGTTGGGTCGCTTTTCCGAGAACGACCTTAACGTTGTTAACGGTCGAGACGCCAAAGCCAGAGGCTGCGGCAGTAGTTACGGTGTACGTTCCAGGTGGAACCTGTAGAACCCGGAAAAAGCCTTGATCGTCTGTCGTAACCGTCCGAGAAAATCCGGCACCGACTGATCCGGCAGCGTCTTTGATCGTCACGGAAACACTAGGCACGACGGCTCCAGTCGGATCCTTTACTACACCTTCGATGCTGCCGTTTACCTCTTGACCGAAAGCGGCGACGCTAACAGTAAGAAGAATCGCAAACATCGAGATGATTCTTGTCATTCGTTGCATATTTGACTCCTGAATGGATATTAAACAAGTGTGAGATTTCACGACCCTGTCGCGAAATCGATAGTTTGGACATTGTGGTCCTGCCATCAGTTGAGGCAATCGGCAAGCCATAGGGATGAAACGTTCCAGAAACGTGACAGGGACAGGTTAAATTCATTTTCTCCAACATTTAGCGAATTTTAGAACACTTGACTGAAAACTATTAGAATTCACCGCTCCGTCGAAAATCCAAATTTTTGAATAAACTTATAGCATTATGAACTTGGCCGAGGCTTTATAAGATGGTGCTAGAATGGTCGTCATACGCGTGAAAGAAAGAAACTACCGCGATGCGGTTCATAATATTGTCCGGGTTGACCTTGATGAGGCGGGGGGCGAGTTGATCGGGCGGCTGATCGATGCGGCGGGGTTTCAGAGATTGCGGCGGGTGCGGCAGTTGGGGTTGGCATATTTCGCTTATCAAACGGCGGAACACTCGCGGTTCACGCATAGCCTCGGCGCGTTCCATCTAGCGACCCGCGCTCTTGAACGCCTACGGCGAAGGTATGAGATATCGGATCAGGACGCTCTGGCTGTTAAGGTGGCGGCCTTGCTTCACGATGTGGGCCACGGACCGTTCTCGCACGTAATCGAATCCGCCCTCGGTTTTCATCACGAAGATTTCACGGTCGAGGCAGTGCTGGACGAATCAGGTGAGATCGGCTCGGCGCTGAAGCGGCACTCCGCGACGCTGGCAACTGATGTTGCTGATATTGTCCGGGGTGATTTTCGCCGGATGGCGCTTGGACAGTTGGTTTCATCGCAGCTGGATGTAGATCGAATGGACTATCTGCTTCGGGACACCTTGATGACCGGAGTCAAATACGGCATCTACGATCTTGAGTGGGTGTTGAAGTCGATCGAGATCGACGAAGATCGCGACCAGCTATACGTATCCGCCGCGGGGATCCACGCTGTCGAGGATTATCTACAGGCTCGATACTATATGTTTCGTCAGGTGTACTTTCATAGGACCCTGCGTGCGGCGGAAGAAGTTCTTCGGTCAACGCTGAAGCGTGCCCTTCATCTGTTGGCTAGTGGCGGTGATGTTTGGTGTGCGCGCGAAACTGCGATGGAATCAGTGCTCTCGGGTAAAAGGCTTTCGCTCGACGAGCATCTCTCGCTCGACGACTCGGATTTCATTTTTCACATAAAACAATGGGGTAAGTCCGACGATCAGATCCTCGCAGATCTCGCGTCCCGGTTCACCAACCGCGGCCTCTTCAAGGCACTCGATCTTGACATGCGATCCGAGGAAAGAGACCAGTTCGTGGCAACCGCCCGCGAGGCCGTCGCAGCCGTCGGCCTCGATCCCGATTACTACTTCATCGAAGATACAGCAGGGAACGATTCTCACTTTTTCTATTCAAGCGATCGCGGAAAGCTGAAAGATCTTATCTACGTTGAGGACGGATTTTCACGGCCGGAGTTGCGTGAGATATCCGAAGTGAGCGCCGCGGTTCGCGGGCTTCAGAAGGGATTTCGCGTCGATCGTATCTGTTTCCCGATTGAGGCTCGTGAGCGAATCGAAGCGTTGTATCGAAGCTAAATGAAGCTTTCTGTCGCTATTTTGATCCTGATGCTTTCGGCGGCGGTGAATGCTCAGCGAATTGCAGTCATCGAACCTGAGAGCGTCAAAGTAGATGGACTCGCTACTGCGGTCCGTGCCGATCTAGGCGCCG
>JBDSLC010000041.1:0-3756 GCA_039916585.1 Pyrinomonadaceae bacterium
GATGCAGCGGGAAAACCGTGCAGCAGCACGACCTTCGGGTTTGCCGGATTGCCGGCCTCGCGATACGCGATATTCAGGCCGTCGACCTTGATGAAACCGTATTTCACGGCGGTTGTATCCGCACTTACCAGATTGCGGTCTGAATCTGTAGTTTGCCCTTGGACACTAAGACCAGTCGACATCCCGGCGATCATGATCAAGCTTAGTAGTACATACTTTCGAAGAGCATCCTTTATCGTTTCGTTTTTCATTTGATTCCTCATTCGTCCTCCTATGAGCTAAATTTGACATTCGTCCTACGGCTCTCTCTATCGCACACGCCGTGCCATTCAGTTCAAATCAGCTAAAGTGTTCATTTGCAACCATATAGGGCTATACATTATGTCACATGTAGTAACGGGATTTCGTGATACACTGACACCTCGTTGCACTGTCAACGACATATCGTTGCATACGGGCTGGAGGTCGAATTTGAGTCTTAAGAAAAAGATAGTTGCAGTATCGGGCAGCACCCGGGAGCGATCGACTAATCTCAATCTGATCCACGCGATCGCCGATCTTGCCATTGACCTGTTTGAAGTGAATATCTATCTGGGCCTCATGGAGCTGCCGCAATTCAATCCGGATAACGACAACGAAAAGGCGGGTGATCACGTAGCGGATCTGCGGCGACAACTACGCGAGGCCGACGGCGTACTGATCTGCACGCCGGAATATGGGATGGGCGTTCCGGGTACGCTAAAAAACGCGATCGATTGGACAGTTTCGTCGGCCGATCTTTACCGTAAGCCGACTGCGTTGATCACGGCCTCGTCTGTTGGCGAGAAAGGACATGCTTCGCTACTGGAAACCCTGAAAGTTATTGATGCAAATATTACGGATGAGACACAGCTGTTGATCTCACACGCAAAATTGAAAGTCAGCAACGAGTACAAAATTACGGATGACAAAACACTGGACGAGGTCAAGATGCTGATAAAGGCCTTCTATAAAAATATGGCGTAGGTCGGGAGGGCAGGTTCACCTTTGAGCTCTAGAATCGCATTCGAATCGATAAATGAGTTGATTGTCAGAAGTCGCCCGGTCGATGAGACGCTACAGGCGATCGCCGCCCAGATGTTTGATAACGAGGACGTCGCTCTCGCACGTATCTGGTTGATCGAAAAGGGCGATATCTGTGACGCGTGCGTAATGCGTCCAGTGTGTCCAACCCAAGAACGCTGCCTTCATTTAGCCGTGAGTGCTGGCAGAGATCTTGCGGGCAAGAATGCCTGGTCGAACGTCAACGGGCGGTTTGGGCGATTTCCTATAGGCGTAAGAAAAGTTGGATACGTCGCCGAAAGGGGCGAATCGATCTTGCTCGACGATCTGAGCACTAAGGAAAATTCGTGGATCGCAGATCAGGATTGGGTGGTGTCCGAAAAGATCGAAGGCTTTGCTGCGCATCCGCTTAGGTTCAAAGATGACCTCGCCGTTTTTTCGCGGAGGAATATCAGCAGCGAGAGTTTTGAATGGTTTCGTATTTATGCCGAACAGGCTTCGATCGCGATCGCAAACGCCCGGGCGTTCGAGGAGATCGAATCTCTGCGTAGCCAACTAGAGGAAGAGAATGAATATTTGCGCGAGGAGATCAGTGAGATCACCCCGCACAAGTTTTTGATCGGCGAAAGCCCCCTTTGGACAAAGATCGTACAGCAGATCGATCTGGTCGGTTCATCCGACGCGACAGTCTTGCTGACCGGCGAGAGCGGCACAGGAAAGGAAATGGTCGCTCGTGCATTGCACGAGGCAGGCCCCCGTCGCGACAAGCCGCTGGTTCGCGTAAACTGTGCCGCCATTTCGCCCGAGTTATTTGAGAGCGAGTTCTTCGGTCATGTCAAAGGAGCTTTCACCGGGGCGTTCAAGGATCGTGTCGGACGATTTCAGCTTGCCGACGGCGGAACGATCTTTCTCGATGAGATCGGCGAATTACCACTCCGACTGCAGGGCAAATTGTTGCGTGTTCTTCAGGAAAAGCAATTCGAAAGAGTTGGCGAGGATCGGACACGCACGGTCGATGTCCGCGTGATCGCCGCGACCAATCGAGACCTTTGGGCCGAGGTGGAAAAAGGAAATTTTCGCCAGGACCTATTTTATCGAATCAGTGTTTTCCCCATTCATTTGCCGCCTCTCCGCGAACGGCCCGAAGATATCGCCCCTTTGGCAAGACACTTTCTTAATACGCTAGCCGGCAAAAGCCAGAAGGCATCATCAAAGCTAACCGCTAATGACATCCGGGTCCTACGACGTTATTCGTTTCCCGGGAATGTGCGGGAACTGCAAAATATCATCGAACGAGCGGTAATCATGGCTCAGAGTAACCGGGTGAATTTTTCTCTTCCGCAAATCATTGATCGGCTCATTGACATTGATGCGGGGCGGGCAGCAGATTCCAATAAGGCAGACAAAAGGATAAGAAACTATGAAGAATTGAAAGAATTGGAAAGGGAAAATCTGATCAGTGCTCTTCGAGAAACCAACTACAAAATATACGGCACCGACGGAGCCGCCGATCTTCTTCGAATCAAACCCACGACACTCGTATCGAGAATTAAAGCGATGAAAATCCGGATGCGGCCCTAATCATCGAGTGGGCACTGTCCAGATTACCGTTTGATGGGTCAAGTCCGTTCGATGCACGAAGTTACGGTCCCTATGATTCGGGGAGTTACGATAATCGTACGAAATCAAACTAATGGGACTAACAAGTTACTAACCGTATCCTGTTGTGTTTATTGAGGTTATTGGAGGCGGCGATCGGAATCGAACCGATGAATAAAGGTTTTGCAGTTCGAACTGGCGGCCCTTTACTGAGTGTCACCTACCGTCACAAGACCGTATTTATTGGCTTTTCAGAAAGATCGCGTTCAATCAGTATCACCCTATCCTACGAAGCGCATACGATAAACATACGATACAGCCAGAATGGCTATCGCCCGGCCATACTCGACATCAACAAAATCGGAGCCCGTTATTAGGGGAGTATAACATGTCTAAACTCGACGCTCGGCATCGATTTAACTTGGTAAACAGGACATTACTATGTCCCGTTTATGCTAATCAGGACATTATGTGTCTGATTCTCCCTATGATTAAGGCGAACATTCGCACAATTACCCCTAAATGAAATACTGGAATGTCCTAATTATCGTTTGAATTGAGACACCACTACCCCTGTCGATCTCCGCCACCCCGGTGCAAACCTGCACCATTGGTGCAAATTCGCGTCGTTTCCCGTCAACAAATACGCCGGCTGTCCAAACCAACCTCTGATTTTTCAACATCGCTCACCTTGATACCCCTGGCACAACGCTTGCGAAAAAGCCAAAACATAAGCGGCCGACAGAGTAAGGAAAGCTAAGCCATCTCCGCCTTACATGAGAAGCAAATTGGTTACCGTCCAGTGCCACCTATTGAGATGAAATTGTACAAACAGCTCAACGGAAAAGCCTGGTCGATGCGGTTCGTATTCGAGGGGCGTCGGGTCGAGCGGTCAACCGGCTACACGAACAAAAGAAAGGCCGAGGCCTACGCGGAGGCCTTCCGGACACGACTTCGGAACGACGGCGTAGGGTTCCTTGAGAAAAAGGACTACCCCACGTTCAAGCAGGCAATGGCGGAATTCCTTGAATGGTCCGCTACGAGGCAAAAGAAGAACACAACACTGCGTTACAAGACGGCCTCGACACCTCTGATCGAGCACTTCGGTAAAATGCG
>JBDSLC010000042.1:0-20222 GCA_039916585.1 Pyrinomonadaceae bacterium
CGGGTGAACGCGTGGTTTCGGAAGCTCCGACAAAGGCCGGAAAACTGGCAACCGACATTATCGCCGCCCGAAATCAGGGGCGCCCTGGCCAGTTTCGAGGAACGCCGGGTGAGACGGCCTCGCCGCAAACGGTATACACTCCACCGGCGGACAACCGGCGTAAGCCCGGCCGATCAGGCGGCCGTAAGGGCAGAGATGTCAAAGGCGGCCGCTTCGCAGAGCGCGATCTCGACCAGCCGCGTCAGCGTACGATCGAGGAACGCATTGCCGATCAGATCGGCCGCAAGGATAGCGATGATTTCAAGACGGTCCGGTTAGTCGAAGGTGCGACGATCCGCGAATACTCGGAAGCTCTTGGAGTTCCGCCGCGCGATATCGTCCAGCTCCTCGTAAAGAAAGGAATTTTCGCGACGCTAAACCAACCGATCGGCGAGACGATGGCGGTCGAGCTCGGAATGAAGTTCGGGTTTGACGTCAGCTTCGTTCCGTTCGAGGAGATGGTAGTCGAGCAGGAGTTCGAAGAACTTATCGCAGCAGACGCCGACGACGTGATGGAGCCCCGTGCTCCGGTCGTTACTGTCATGGGACACGTCGACCACGGTAAGACTTCACTTCTCGACGCGATCCGTCAGGCGAACGTCGCTGAAGGCGAGGCCGGCGGTATCACACAACACATCGGTGCTTACAGCGTATTGGTGCCGGGCGGTGATAACGGCGAACAGCGTCGTGTCGTGTTCCTGGACACACCTGGCCACGAAGCGTTCACCATGATGCGAGCCCGCGGAGCCAAGGCTACCGATGTGGTAATTCTCGTGGTCGCAGCGGACGACGGGGTGATGCCGCAGACGATCGAAGCTGTCGAACATTCTAAGGCCGCCGGCGTGCCGATCATCGTTGCTATTAACAAGATCGATAAGCCTGATGCGAATCCTGACAAGGTGAAGCAGGGCCTCGCCGGTCTTGGCCTGCAGCCCGTCGAATGGGGCGGAGACGTCGAAATGGTTCCGGTTTCGGCTAAGCAAAAAACGAATCTAGACACATTACTCGAAACGGTCCTTATCCAAGCGGATATCCTCGAACTCACGGCCAGCCCGACTCGCCGTGCTTCAGGCGTCGTACTCGAAGCAAAACTAGATAAGGGTCGAGGCGCGGTCGCGACGGCACTCGTTCAGCAAGGGACCATGCGCGTGGGGGATCCGTTCATCGTCGGGCAGTTTTCAGGAAAGGTTCGTGCAATGTTCTCGGACCGAGGCGAATTGGTCACTGAAGCTGGACCCGCAACGCCTGTCGAGATCCTCGGATTGCAAGGCGTTCCGCAAGCCGGCGACACCTTCCAGGTCGTAGCGGATGTCGAACGTGCTCAGGACATCGCTCAACAGCGGCAGATGCAGGCGCGTCAGGCAGCGATGCTCAAGACCACCAAGCGTGGTATCGAATCGCTCGGCCTGGCTGAGATCAAGGAACTTCTCGTCATCCTTAAGGCCGACGTTCAAGGTTCGGTCGAAGTGCTGCGTGGAACGCTCGAGAAACTTTCGACCGCGAAGGTCAAGGTTCGTGTGATCCGTGCCGGCGTTGGTGCCATCGCTGAATCCGACGTACTGCTTGCCTCGGCAACTCAGGCGGATGATGCCTCGACTGCAGTCGTTATTATCGGTTTCAACGTGAGGCCGGAGGCTCGCGTTGCCGATATTGCTAAACACGAAGATGTCGACATCCGCCTCCACTCGATCATTTACAAGGTTGAGGAAGAGATCACCGCCGCGATGATCGGAATGCTCGACGCGATCGAGAAAGAGGTCATCCTCGGAAAGGCAGTCGTTCAGGAGACGTTCAAGGTTTCCCGCATCGGTACGATTGCAGGCTGCCGGGTCATCGACGGCGTCATTCGCCGACAGGCCCGTGCACGTCTCATTCGTGACGGCTTGGTCGTTTGGGAGGGCGATATCGCCGCACTCAAGCGGTTTAAGGACGATACCAATGAGGTCCGACAGGGCTTCGAGTGCGGTATCAGCCTCGTAAACTTCAACGACATCAAGCTTGAGGATGAGATCGAAGCGTTCGTGATCGAGAGGATCGCGGCGACCGAGTTGTAAGAAAATGGCCCGACGATCGTTGAAACTAGCCGAAGCTCTGAAAGACGAGATCAGCGAGGTTGTGGGGTTCGAACTCGATGACCCGCGGCTCGAACGAGTGACCGTAACTGATGTTACGGTCACCGAAGACCTTCGCGATGCAAAGGTTTTCGTGCTTGTCCATGGTGACGAACACGAGGTCGGTGAAGCGATGAAAGCCCTGCAGAACGCGATGGTTTTCGTGAGACAGCAGGTTGCGATGAATTTAAGTTTACGCCATGTGCCGCATTTGCATTTTGCTCGCGACACGGCCGAAGAGAACGCCGCCCGCGTGAACCAGCTGCTGAGCGGTATCACGATCGAGAGCGAAGAAATCGAGAAGGAAGAGAATGGAGATCAGACGCGTAAGTAAATAGTTTCCGAAAAAACTGTTCACTGTTCACTGTTCACTATTCACTATTCAAATAGTGTTAAGCCAAGTAGTTGAGTTAATTGAAAATAAGCAGAATTTTGCTATCACCACTCACATCAAACCCGATGGAGACGGTGTGGGATCGTCGCTCGGGCTTTGCTGGCTCTTGCGGTCACTCGGAAAATCTGCTGAGGTCGTCGTCCGCGGCGACATTCCGCTTGCATATCGCAGCCTTCCCGGTGCCGACGATATTCGCGACATTGAAAAAGTGGATAAGACCTACGATGCGATCTTCGTCATCGAATGCTCCGACCTTCACCGTCCGGGCATCGCCGGCCTTGACCAAGAGTTCACGGTCAACATCGACCATCACGCCACCAGCGAGCATTTCGGAACCGTAAATTGGATCGACTCGACTGCATCCGCAGTGGGCGAGATGATCTACAATCTCGTCAAGGCCATCGGTGGCCGCGTGACGCGTGAGATCGCCGAATGCGTCTATATGGCGCTCGTTACCGATACCGGTTCATTTCACTTCTCCAACACGACCGATCGCACCCTCAAGGTCGCTTCGGAACTGATCAAGGCCGGAGCGAAGCCCGCTGAGATCTCTGAGGCGGTCTATAACAATTACCCATGGTCGCGGATCGAGTTGATGCGGCAAGTGATGTCTACGGTCAAACGCGATGACAGCGGAAAGGTCGCAAGCCTTCGCCAGACGCTGAAAATGCGTCAGGAAGCTGAGGCTGTTGACGGCGATAACAACGGGTTTGTAAATATTCCCCTGGCGGCTCGCGACGTTCTTGCGTGCGTCTATATGCGCGAGATCGGTGACAATGCGTATCGCGTCAGCCTGCGATCAAAAGGTGACATCAATGTCGCCCGGATCGCCGAACGCTGGGGCGGCGGTGGACACCGAAACGCTGCAGGACTCCGCATCGATGGTGACTGGGATGAGAAGGAGCAGGAACTTGTTGAGGCGGTTCGCGACGCCGTCGAACGAGCCGAGGCCATCGCGGCCGGCGACATAACCGTCGCCCCCGACGTTTTCTAGTTCAGTCAGACTACGCAGATCCCCGACTCCATGAATGCAGAATAGGTCCGCGAGGCTGATCCTCAATTCAATTTACAGCCTTCTTTCGTGGTTGGCTCCGGTCGCGCTTGGGATCCTTGTCACCCCATTTATTCTCAGACGTCTTGGAGTTGAAGCTTATGGCGTATACCTGGTCATTCTCGGCGTCATCGGATATTCCTTCACATTTAATGTCGGAAGAGCGGTTGCTAAGTTTGTTGCCGAATATCGCGCAAGCGGTGATATTCACAAAATAAATTCGACGATCACAGCTTCTTTCTACATTAGCCTCGTGGTCGGGGTGTTGGGAGCCTTCGTTCTTGCGTTTTCTGCAGAATGGTTCGTCACTGAATTACTACAGATCTCGCCGGCATTTCAGAGAACGGCTACCACGGCACTGATCATCGGCGGCTTCAGTATTCCTCTAACACTCGCCGGACAGGTCTTTCAGAATGTCCTCCAGGGGACACACCGATTCGGTGCCGTGTCATTGATCACCAGCTTGAACTCGTTGCTACTAAATGCCGGGAATGTCGTCCTGGTCATTCTCGGATTCGGTATCGATGCGCTGATCCTTTGGACACTCACCGTTATCACGGCGATCGCTGCTCTGACCTATGTGACCGCAAGGCGATCTGAGCCGGAATACAGAATAGAGTTTGCGTCAGCGGGACGCATGCTTCGACCGGTAGCCGCTTACGGGTCAAGCATATTTCTTTATCAGCTCTTCGGAAGTGCTCTGCTTGTTTTCGAGCGTGCCTGGGTTACCCGTAATTTCGGAGCCGAGACCGCTGCCTACTATCTAGTGCCAATGGGTTTGGCTATCTACTTTCACGGATTCATGACAAGCCTCACTTCGGCGGCTTTCCCGGTGCTCAATGAGCTTCTCAACGATCGAGACCGATCGATCGAATTGTACCGAAAGGTAAGCAAGCTATTACTTTCCCTGACGGTGTTGTTCCTCTTCTCGGTCTATTTCGGAGCCGAGGCGTTCCTGGCTGTTTGGATCGACTCCGGTTTTGCTGAGCGGAGCTATCGGATACTAATGATCCATTCGCTCACATTTAGTTTCATCGTGCTGTTGCTCGCAAGCTGGCAGTTGAACGAAGCTAATGGCTCAGTCGGTTCTAACGCATT
Source organism: Pyrinomonadaceae bacterium (assembly GCA_039916585.1). Lineage (GTDB taxonomy): Bacteria > Acidobacteriota > Blastocatellia > Pyrinomonadales > Pyrinomonadaceae > OLB17. The sequence goes on from JBDSLC010000042.1 coordinate 4,694, forward strand.
GCTCACGGGAATATGGGCGTGCGTCACGATACCGCTTATGCTGCTATTAGCTAACGAGTGGCACGCCGAGGGCGTTGCTGTATCGAGGACTATCGGTGTCGCCGCAACGCTCCCGATGATCTTTTACGTTGAAAGGCGTTTTCTTGGTGCTGTTCAATGGCGTTTTTGGGCGTCTGTTGCTGTAAAGATCGCAGCGGCCGCGATCGTCTTGTCGGTTATCGAGTATTTCGTGTTTTCGCGGATGGCCCCGGGCTGGAGCGAACTCATCCTGGGTTGGGGACTGGGCAGCCTGGCATATATTTTTGTTCTATATTTCACCGGATTAATTACCAAGGATGAGGAAAGTGTGGTGCTCGGGGTCTTTGGTCTGGGACGGGCTGCGGTAAAATAATTGGACTGGATTAGCCTATGGCCGAGACCAAAGAAAAACGATATAAGTGGCGGCGCGAAGATTATCGCGAGACTACCAAAGGCCTTTTGATGGTCAACACCGGCGACGGTAAAGGCAAGACGACCGCGGCTATCGGCGTGCTTGTACGAGCAGTCGGACGCGGGCTGAAGTGCTGCATGATCCAATTTATGAAATCGAAGACCGACCGTTATGGCGAGCACGAATCGCTTGAAAAACTGGGAGTCGAGATCTACACCATGGGCGACGGATTCACCTGGGATACCAACGACAAAACGCAGGATATCAAGACGAGCGAAGAAACATGGGGTCTCTGTTTAGAGAAAATGCGGAGTGAAGATTATGAACTGCTGGTCTTCGATGAGTTGATCTACGTCCTCGACTATAAATTTCTGGATCTGAAAATGGTGCTGGATGAGATCAAGGCCGTTCGTGAAAAGCAGCCCCACCTCCACATAATCGCAACCGGCCGCAACGCACCGCCGGAACTCGTCGAGGCCGCCGATCTCGTTACTGAGATGACAGAGATCAAGCACCCGTTCCACGCCGGTATTTACGCTCAGCAAGGAATCGAGTTCTAATGCAGAAGCCGCGCGTGAGCAAGGGCTTTACATTCAAGTTGGAAGCTACGTCCTGCACCAATGTGGGAGCTTCCGCATTCTCATGAAACACGAGATCGAACGCCGAAAACCTCAAGGCCTGCTCGACTATGTGTCGCTCGCGGTGACGACCTTCGGCGTCGGATATCTGCCGCTCGCGCCAGGAACGTGGGGTTCGATGGTGGGTGTAGCGATTTATGTGGGAATCTTCTTCCTCACGGGCTATATCCATTTTTTCGCGGGGCTTTCCATCCCTGTCAGTGGGCCGCTTCCACTAGACGAGCTTGTTAAATGGGCTCCGAATATTGCGGCTTGGGTTCATGCGATCATATTGATCGCCTTCCTTTTGTTCACACTCCTCGGAGTTTGGGCGGCGGGCCGTTCGACTGAATTGCTCGGCGATCTAGACCCATCAAAAGCCGTCGTCGACGAAGTGATAGGACAACTCATCGTATTTTTGTTCGTCCCCTTCGGTATCGGATGGCCGTTTGTCCTCGCAGGCTTTTTACTCTTCCGCCTCTTCGATATCTGGAAGCCATATCCGATAGATTCCTTGCAAGTCCTACCCGGCGGCATCGGGGTTTGTGCCGACGATATTCTTGCCGGCGTCTATGCGGGAATTTGCCTCGCGGTCTTGTACGCGGTTAGTCTTTCCATATGATCTATCACGTACTTCCAGGCGATGCGCAGGTCGAGGATTTCAAGAAGACCGGAATCCCCGGCGAAGTGATCGTCTTTCGAGAGGCCTTTATTAGCGGCCCACTTGATGCTGTAGACACGAACGACTTTTGGGATCAACGGGCTCGGTTCATTTTAAGCGAATACGGTGAAGACGAGATCGTTTACCATGAAAAGGTCGCCGACGGCATTCTGCGGCTCAACGAGGTCGATGCCTATGACGAGGTGCATCTCTGGTTCGAATTTGAACTATTCTGCAGCGTTAATCTCTGGTATTGCCTAAGCGAGCTGAAAGACTCTGGAGCCCCCATATTCCGCGTTGCTCCGATCAATCTTGAGCCTGACGATGTATGGAAAGGCTTCGGCGAACACAAGGCGGATGACCTTGCGGCTGCATTTGAATCCCGGACTGAGGTCTCGCAAGAAGATCTCGATCAAGGATCAAAATTGTGGAGCGCATTTCGCCATCGAAAAGGTGTTGATCTTCGAAAGCTTGGTGATTACCGGTCGGCCTCAATGCCATTCCTGAAAGAGGTTGCGGAGGCCGCGTCCGAGATCGAAACGCGTCCCCTGCAGATCGTTCGCGAGATCAGATCCGAGGGGTTCGCCACGATCGAAGAGGTCTTCCCTGAATTCAAAAAGCGTGCCGGCGTTTACGGATTTGGTGACCTACAGGTTGAACGGCTGCTGGATTCGATCTAAGACATATCATGGTCATCCGGCTTAACTTTCTTCGCATTTAATTCTTCGATGGAGTCCCGCTGAAATATCCAACCGCGCCTCCAGAAGTAAACCAGCAATAACCCCGCGACCACGGCCATCATTCCGAGGGTTGCGAAATACCCGTATCCGGTCTTTAGTTCGGGCATATTCTCGAAATTCATTCCGTAGATCCCCGCGATCAAGGACAATGGAAGCATTATCGCCGACAGGACCGCGAGCGTCTTCATTACGTCGTTAGTTCGGTTTGAGACCACCGCGAAATGGATCTCGAAAAGCCCGCTCACTAGATCGCGATAGCCGTCGCCGAGGTCCGATATACGCTGAAGATGATCGTGAACGTCGCGGAAGAACGGAAGAATATGATCCGGGATCTGGGGAAACTCGCCGTGGGAAATGCGATACAAAACTTCTAACTGCCTCGCGGAAATTCGCCGTAATCGGGCGACGCTTCGACGAAGATCCATCACTTCCTCCAAGATCGCCGTACCGTTTGTCCGCATATCAAAAACGCGGTCCTCAAGATCATTGATGGCACCGTCAAAATCATCGACTATGGGCATGTAGAGATCGACTATCTGATCAAGTATCTGATGCAGCAAATAAGCGGGGCCGCGGCTGCACGAGAAATGACTCGCCCGGATCTGGGTCTTGACCGCCTTAATGCTGCGGAAGCGTTGCGTGTGAAACGTGACGACGTAGTTATCACCGAGGTAACCGTCCAACTCCTTGGTGACGAAATTTGTAGGCCCTGTCTCACCCGGCTTGATCGCGTGGACTATGAAATAGATATAGCTCGGAAACGCTTCAACCTTGGGCTGGTTTCGCGTCTCGATACAGTCTTCGACCGTGAGCGGATGGAAGTTGAATACGTCCAGTAAGATATATTTGACCTGCTCGATCTCCTCTGGCGACTCGCCGCGCAGATCGACCCAGATAAGATTCGATTTGTCGTTGAGAAGGTCAGGCAGTTCCTCGGCACCAAAGCCCTCCTCGACCTTTTGCGCACCGTTACGATAAACGAATATCTCCATAGTCGCGACCATCCGCAACTATACACGAATAAATAGGATAAGCGTCAAACGGTCCGGCCGCTTCCTTCGTCGCCATCTACGGCATCTAGAATGTCGTCGCCCGAGGGATTCCTGAGACTTGAAGAGTCGGCCTCCCCGTTAATATCTTCTGGCCGTTTCTTCTCGGGAACCGTTCCCAACTCAGTCTCCTGTTGTCCTGTTCCGCCGTGGTGCGTCTGTTTCTGGTCGTTCTGCATGCGATTTTCCTCCATCGCGGAACTATGTGAAGCAATTCCATTCGTTCTCGCGTTATGACTCCTCCGATTGCATTTGCCGTGCCCGGAATTCAAAATAATAAGGAATGCCCGAAACCCTCGATTCCGACGTTTCATTACGAGTTTCAAATGTCACCAAGCGATTCGGTGATTTCACCGCCGTCGAGGATCTGACCTTTGACGTCCGGGCCGGTCGTGTATTCGGATTTCTCGGTCCGAACGGTGCCGGGAAGACAACGACGATCCGAATGATCGTCGGCATCACCGCTCCAGACGAAGGCTCTATCTCGCTCTTTGGCGAATCCGTCTCTTACGCGACCCAGAACCGCATCGGCTACCTGCCCGAAGAACGCGGCCTTTATAAGAAAATGAAGGTTGTCGATCAGCTCAAGTATTTCGCGGAGTTGAAAGGCGTGTCGCGTTCGGTTGCCGACAAAAAGATCGACTTCTGGCTTGAGCGAATGGGCCTCGACGAATGGAAGAAGGCGAAAACGACCGACCTTTCAAAGGGGATGCAGCAGAAGATCCAGTTTATCTCGACCGTCCTCCACGACCCCGATCTGCTCATTCTCGACGAACCTTTCTCGGGACTTGATCCCGTAAACGTCGAATTTATGATCGATGTCTTATCTGAGTTTCGCAACGAGCAAAAGACCGTCATCTTCTCGACGCACCTAATGGAGACGGCCGAACGCCTTTGCCACGACATAATCCTGCTCAACAAATCGCGAAAAGTGATCGGCGGCAGTCTTCGAGAGGTAAAAGAAAGCTATGGTACGAACCTCATCGCCTTCCGCGGATCCAATGCCGACAGGGTGATAGGGGACAAAACGCTTGTCGAAAAAGCCGTATCTCACGCCGACGAACAGGAACTGCACCTTGCCGATGGCGTCGATCCGCAGCAAGTCCTAAAGGCCTTGCTCGATGCCGGAGCCTTGGTTACGAAATTCGAGATCACGGAGCCGAGCCTGAATGACATATTTATCGAGAAGGTGACGAATGCGTAAATTTCTGGCGGTAGTTAGACACGAATATAAGAAAGTCGTTTTGAAGTGGTCGTTCCTGATCGGAACGCTTTTGCTGCCGACGCTGGCGATCGTATTCACGTTCGTGCCGATGATCATTTTCTCGCTTAAAGGCGAGGCGACGCGAATCGCGGTTTACGACCCGACCGGAAATATCCTGCCGCGGCTGGAAAAGAATCTATCCGCCGAAAAGATGGTTGAGAAGGCGAAAAAAGCAGCCGAAGATTCGTTCAAGAAAATGGACGTCTCTCAGGACGAGAAGATGAAGAACAACGCTGCGCAGTTCATGCAGGCGTTCAAACTAGTTGCATACAGCGGAGCCGGAAGCCTGGACGATGTTCGCGCTGATCTACTCAATAAGGTCCGAGGAAATGAGATCGACGCATACCTGCTGGTGCCGCCCGACATAAGCGCCCCTAATGCCCAGTTCGAGTTCCGCTCGCGCAAGGGCGGCGATTTTGTGTCGAATGATACTCTCAAGGATGCCCTCAACGATGCTGTCCGATCCCAACGGCTCGCCGACGCCAACATCAGCGAAGACCGCCTTTCGCAGCTAAGTGCCGCTGCTGATCTAGACGCAAAAGGGCTCGACGAGAGCGGGGAAGAGAAAGACACTGGAGGCGTATTCATCGCATCGTTCGTGATCGGCCTGATGATCTACATCACACTCGCGATCTACGGCCAGCAGATCCTCGGAGCGGTCGTCGAAGAAAAGGAGACCCGCATCGCGGAGATACTTTTCTCGTCGGCACGTCCTTTTGAGCTGATGATGGGCAAACTCGTCGGGGTCGGGCTCGCGGGATTAACGCAACTGGGAATTTGGGTTGGCACGATCGCGGTCCTTCTCGGATTTCTCGCGTTGCAGACAGATATGTCCGCCATCCTTTCGACGGTCCCGACGATCACGCCGCTGATGGTCCTGTATTTCCTGATCTTCTTCCTGCTCGGATTTTTTCTATACGCATCTATCTTCGCGCTCATCGGCTCGATGGTTACAACCGTTCAGGAAGGCGGCCAGTTCGCATTTCCACCGATCATGATCATGCTCGCGGCGTTTTATTTCTGCTTTGCCGTCATTCGCGATCCGAATTCGAGCGTCTCGTTTTGGGCGACCATTGCACCGTTTCTCGCACCGATCACGATGCCCGTCCGCATCCTCGCCGAGACGCCGCCGTTCTGGCAGATCGCATTATCCATAATTCTCAACCTCGCCGCGATCGCCGCCTTAGTCTGGCTGGCATCGCGCGTGTACCGCGTCGGAATGCTGATGTATGGCAAACGCGCGACCATTCCCGAAGTGTGGAAGTGGATACGCCAACCCTGATGTCCATCGAGATAGAGAAAAAATACCGCCTCGATCCGGATCGTGGCGAGCTGCTGAAGATCGAACTCGATGAGGCGGGAGCAGCGTTCGCGGGCAGGGAATTCGAGGAGAATACGATCTACTCGAACGATCACCTCCGCTCGACCGGCTCGATCGTCCGCATCCGAAAGACAGATAGCCGTTCGATCCTCACGTTCAAACGCCGCATCGAAAATCAATTCGACGTTAAACAGCAGATCGAGCACGAGACTGAGATCAATAACGCTGAAGCAATGACTGAGATAATCACTGAACTCGGTTTGAAGCCCGTGTTGGTCTACGAAAAATATCGTGACACTTGGAAGTTCCGCTCTGTCGAGCTAGTTATCGACAAACTTCCATTTGGCAGCTACATGGAGATCGAGGGCTCGATCACCGCGATCGAAGAGGCTGAAATATTACTCGGGATCGAAGATCTCGAAACTGAGCACGAAACCTATCCGCGGCTGACGGCTCGATTGGGTGAGCGAAGCGGCGACATAATAGAAGCAAGATTCATGAAAGAAAAATGAAGCGAAAAGCCACTCCTATGGTTTCCGCTGTCGCTGCAACGAGCGGAGATCGACCCCAACTGGCGAGGTTCCAGTGAATGCTACTAAATTAAACTCGAGCATAATGAACGATCGTCCCTAAACCACAGATTCCTCTTCTCCCAACTTCCTCAACGCCACCACCTGATCGACTATCAGACCGGGTTCGAACGGTTTAGTGAGATATCGGTGAAAGCCGGCTTCGAATGCTTTCTGGCGGCTTTCGGCAGAAGCAAAGGCGCTGAGCGCAAGCGCAGGAATTGTGCCGCCTTTTTCCGGTGGAAGCTGGCGGATGCGTGAGATCAGGGAATAGCCGTCTTCTTCGGGCATTGCAAGGTCGGAGATGATGATGTCGGGGCGTTTCGATCGGGCATCGATGAACAGATTCATTGCAGAACGAGCCGACTCCGCTGCCCGGACTGACGCCCCGCTTTGCTCCAAAAATAGCTGCAGCACTTCGCGCGAATCCGGGTCATCTTCGACTATCAAAATATCAAAACCGTCGAGGCGCTTGCCTGATTCTTTCTGAGCTGGCATTTCCACGGGAACTTCCGTATCCGTTCCCGTCTTGAGCGGGAGCGTTACTTCAAAACGCGAGCCGTGTCCAAGCCCCAAACTTTCCGCTATCACACGGCCGCCGTGTTTGGTGATGAGGATGTTGACGATCGACAGGCCAAGCCCGAGTCCGCCGCTTTTCCGCACACGTTCGGCATCGCCCTGTGCATATTGTTTGAAAATGTCCGGCAGCTCGACGGGGTCGATACCTTGGCCGGTGTCGACGATCTCTACGATCGCGGTGTCCTCGGTGGTTCGAACTGAAACGGCGACCTTTCCGCCATTAGGAGTGAATTTGATCGCGTTCGACAGCAAGTTACCCATCGCCTGCTGCAACCGGCCACTGTCGCCAAAGACAGGAGCGTTGTCGGTAGCGGCGGTGAACTCGAATGCCAGCCCCTGATTTTCCGCCGCCGGGCGCTGAGCGTCGAAGCAGCTTTTAACAAGATCGACGAGATTACACTGCCTATATTCAAGCTTGATCTTACCGGTCGCAACCCGTGTTGAATCGACCAGATCGTTTATCAGCTTAGTCTGAATGTTCGCGTTCTTTTCGATCGTTACATAAGCCTTCTTGCGCGTCGCGTCGTCTACCTCGCGTGACTGCAATATTCGCGACCAGCCTAAGATCGCGTTCAACGGCGAGCGAAGTTCATGTGAAACGAAAGCAAGGAAAAAGTCCTTCGCTCTGTTCGCTATCACAGCCTCCTCGCGGGCCCGCCGTTCGCGTTCGTAAACGCGATCAAGTTCTTCGCCGGCCATCTTCTGTTTGGTTATCCGGCGGACGACGCCAACCATGCGCTCGGGCCTGCCCGACGTGTCCAGATAAGATTTCCCTTGGGCACATATCCACTCGATTCTCCCGTCCGAGTAAATGACCCGGAATTCCTCTTCATATTTCGAACCTGTACGGCGCGTCTCGTCAAAGAAGTTTTCGACGAATTCACGGTCGTCGGGATGAACGACCGTCAACACCTTGTCGTAGCTCAGGTCTTCGTAGGCAGCAAGATCAAATATCTCGTTGCACCGCGGAGTCGAATACAGCCGCTCTCGAAGGTGGTCCCAATACCAGAGGCCGATATCAGCCTGTTCGGCGCCAAGTATCAACTCATCGCTCTCCTTTCGGAAAGAGTCGATCAGCCCCGAGGCCTCCGAGGTTCGAGCCGAAACGAATACGCGCCGATCATCGTTCGCCGACTCGATCGGCTCAAACCGCAGTTCAAGTGGGATCTTCTCGTCCGAACTGATCCGGAAATCCAGACGGATCGACTGATCGGCTACACGAATCGTGTCCGATGTAGCCGCGTCCGACAACGCTTTTTCTACCGCGCGCACGTTCGCTTCGGAAGTCTGCCAGAAAACCGATTCAGCGAATGGTTGCCGGACCAGCAGATCGGGTTGCGCGGACGTTCTGTCAAAGATACGTCCGCGGAGGTCGAGGATATGCCCTTCGCCGTCGAGGACCCCATATAGGTCGAAGGCGCGGTGGAATATTGCCGTCGAGTTGGCATCAAAGCCTTCCATCGGCGCGGTCTGCGTCGGTTCAATAGTTGCTGCGGACATTTTTCGTCCCGTGATTCGGATACGTGTGAGAAATAGTGTTGATCAAAGGCTTATCTTAACAGAGGTGGCCGTCCTTATTCTATCCGTCAGCAGTCACCGGGCGGTTCCCAAGAACGCGACCACTGAAGAATTATTGCGTCCCGAATCCGCCGAATGTCTTCCGTGTGATCCTTCTGGAAATAGCAAGGAACTCGTAATACGTAGGAGGGTTTCCCCTTTACTCGTACTTGATCGGCGAGTTTTAGCATTAGAAAATTAGATGTACTGCGGTCCCCGCGCTTCAACAGGCAGGCCGGACCTAAAAAATACTGAATAATTTGAACGATCCGAGCGAGAGTTAGTCGGAACTGTATGAAATCCGTACATCGCACGGTGGACGTTTTTGCACGATTCGCATTCTTCACTGAGCTTTCGCATTTGGCATACACATTGCGATTCCTACTTTTAAGAGACCCAAAAGCGTCCGATGTTGGTACAATATGCTAATTGCAAATAACGGAGACTCAAGCGACGTGCCACACAGAGCATTGATCATCGATGACGAAAGCTTCACACTCGAGTTGTTCGAGTACGAGCTCAAGGCCCAAGGATTCGAGGTCACAACCGCGTCGAGCGGGACTCAAGGGATTGAAGCTTTAAAAAAGAAGGACTTCGACGTGATCTTGACGGACCTCAATATGCCGGATATTAGCGGCATTGAGATGGTAAAGAATTCCAAGGCGATCCGGCCGTTCACTGAGATCCTTGTCGTAACCGGCGATGATTCTTCTGAGAAGGCAGTTGAGGCCATACGCGAGGGAGCGTTCGATTACATTCTCAAGCCGGTCGATTTCGACAAGCTTTTCACGTCTGTCCGCAATGCAGTCGAGAGTAGACGGCAGGCTCAGATCAACGAACGACAGGCGGCAGAGATCCAACGTCTACGCGACCGTCTTTCGAGCCGCACGTCTTTCGAAGGAATTATCGGCGGAGCACGCTCGATGCAGAATATCTATGAGATCATCGAGAACGTTGCTGAGTCCGACGCTAACATTCTGATCCTTGGTGAATCCGGCACCGGTAAGGAAGTCATCGCGAACGCGATCCATTACAAGTCGCAACGTGCCAGTCAGCCGTTTGTAAAGGTTAACTGTTCGGCTCTTCCGAAGGATCTGATCGAGTCGCAGTTGTTTGGACATGTAAAGGGATCGTTTACCGGGGCGAACGCGGACAAGGTCGGCTTCATCGGTCAGGCAAACGGCGGCAGCCTGCTGCTCGACGAGATCGGTGAGATGCCGGTCGACCTTCAGCCGAAACTCCTTCGCCTTCTGCAGGAGAAAGTTTATTACCGCGTCGGCAGCGACAAACCGCAAACTGCGGATTTTCGCCTGATCTGTGCGACCAACCGCGATCCATTCGATGCGATCAAGGCGGGTAATCTTCGCGAGGACCTTTACTACCGCGTTAATACTATCGAGATCACGATCCCTCCGCTGCGAGACCGCATCGAGGACGTGCCAATGCTAGCCGAACATTTCCTGCGAATGTACGGTGAAAAGTACAACAAACCTGACGCCGTCTTTGCTAGATCTGCATATGATCAGATGCTCAATTACGGCTGGCGTGGCAACGTCCGCGAGCTTCAACACTCGATCGAGCGAGCGGTCCTACTCAGCAAATCCGCCAACATCGAGAAGCTTGATATCTCGCAAAATGCGGGAGTTTCAGTCTCAGTAGCCGCGGCAGGTTCGAGTTCATTGGATGTATCTAGTTCGGCCCCAGCGCCCAATCCCATATCGATCTCTGACCTCGCACCGGCCCCAGTGCGCACGATTGAAAATTTCGATATCCCGGTGATCATGGACGGCGAGGAAATGTTTACATCAATCGGTAAGCTGATCGTTGATCGCCTTCCTGAGCCGTCCGACGGCACGGAAACCAAGGATGTGTTCGACGGCCTAGAGAGCGGCGTGGTTCTCGCGGCATTGAAGCGTACGAACGGAAACAAGCAGGCTGCCGCGAACCTCCTCGGACTCTATCGTCCCCGTCTATATGGAATGATCAAACGGCATAAACTGGAAGATCAGATCTAAAGTTTGTGAAGCTACGTTGGCGGCGGTCGGCGGGTTAGTTGCAGTAGGATGATAAAACAAATAAAAGGTCCGGACGATCGTCCGGACCTTTTATCGTTACATCGATGGATTAGCGAGCCGGGGCTGCCGGAACCTTAACGTCGACGTTTATCTCCTGAGTTGCCGGTTTAGCTTTACCCGTTAACGCCCCGCTGTAATACAACGCCCCGGCGATTATCGCCGTAATAATGATCAGTGCTACGGCCCAAATGAGGTTGCTGCCTGTGCTTTCTTCTTCTGACATCTTAAAGTCCTCCGAGTTATAAAAAAAGATTTACTACTACTTCTGGTAACAGTCTATGCAACCCAGATGCCACGTCGAGTGACAGCGGATTACCGTTACAATTGATCGCTGGAGTAATTTTAGACCATGGGACTGAAGTGCTGTGTCCCAAATGAATACGCGCACGAAGTGCCTATTTCAATAAGAGTCACTAATTTAGGCACGTACACAATTGGCACCACATTTGCTAACAGATCGGCAGAAGTTCACTTCATCTGGAGGAGATTATGAGCATCTCGAATGCTGATCAAACCCCGCAACTTACGCCGGACGAGATCGCTGAACAAGCTAGCAAACCGGACCACGACCAGATCTATCGCCAGCCCCTGCGCGGTGATGAGACTAAAGGTGATCCCGATGAACGCGATGTCGCCGGTGGGACTGATCACGAGGACACTCCGCACGGCAGCGAGGAGCGAAAGCATCAGGTCGAACGGGAGGCGGAGAAAAATGACCGACAATAAACTTGAGAAGGACGAGGCTCAACGAGCCGCAAATTACGAGGCGATAAAGTCTGACGTGAAGCACGGGGTAGGCAATGAGATCGCATATGAAGCACGTGCCGTGACGCCGGCTCAGTCGAGCGATATCGATTCTGTAGCCGAGCGAATGCGTGAGAAAGCGGTTACCGAGGTCGTGCAGACCGAAAGGGAAGTCGAACGCGGCAGATTTGTAGCGCGCATCTCGCAGATCGTCGATTACGTCTTCTTCCTTGTCTACGGGCTGCTGACGATCAGGCTTCTGCTCGCGCTATTTGCGGCACGTTCGAGTGCGGGATTCGTGCAGTTCATCCGATCGGTAACCGACCCGATATATGCGCCGTTTAAGGGAATAGTCGCGAGCCCGACGACTCCGGAGGGATTCACGCTCGCCTTGCCGATCGTCGTGGCGATCGTCGTTTATATGCTGCTTCATCTAGCGATCAATGGATTGCTTCGGATGATCGCTCACAGAAAAGTTGAGGTCTAAATATTCGTTGTACTTTCGTCGGGGTTGTAGTAAAAGTATTGCATCGTTGCAACTTCCGAAGTCTGAACTAAAAAGGAGAATCTTTATATGTTTTCGTCTCTCGGATCTATTATTTGGACGCTGATCATTGGCATCATCGTTGGCGCATTGGCTCGACTGTTACTTCCGGGCAAGGAAGCCTTCCCGCCGGGAGCAATGGGCTGGCTGCTTACTGCGGTATTGGGTATCGTCGGTGCTTTTATCGGCACGTTCGTGGGTGGAGCTCTTTGGGGCGGAACTAATTACGCCGCAGGCTGGATCATGTCCATCATCGGCGCGATCGTTGTGCTTTTGCTCGTGAGACTGGTTATGGGCAGCCGAAGCGCTTAGCTTGGCGGCAGCTCCATCTTGATCAGTCCATCAAACTGTACATGGTAGGCTACGCCTTTTACGGGTGTAGCCATTTCTTCGTCAGACTCACCCTCGGAATTAGCGATACCCACACTCGCGAAATAGCACGTCGCTCCGTGATCTTTCGCGTGTCGAACGAGTTGTCCGAACGCCGCACTTCCTTCTTCGAACTTACCCCGGCCCGGGTGAATGTCAGTCCGAACGATAAAGAATGCAAATTCCCCGTCCTTTCGGGCGATTATCTGCGGCTCCGTAGCGAGATCCGCCTCTACATCTGCCGAATCCAGCATCCAGCCGTCCTTTTCCAGTTGCTTATAAACTATCTCGATCCCGAAAGCGTGAATGTCCGCTTTGGTCATTAGCTCGCGTTCTTCCATTGTCGATATGTTAACGGGCGTACTGAAGATTACAAACTCGGCTGGCGACGTAAGCCAAGATTCTCGCATCAAATATTACGTCAAGGAGGGAAGTTATCCCATATGAAAATATTTAGATTATTAACAGTTGCGATCGTATTGGTAGCCGGATTGTCCGTTGCCTCGTTCGCACAGAAAGAGACCTATACCGGCACCGTCCTCAGTTACGGCAGCCGGATGAACACTCGAACGTCCACTAATACGTTCACCTTGAATATAAACGGAATTACGTCCGACGCGGATGTTGATCGGGCTGTTTCGGTCTTGCAAGAAGGCGGGCAGGACGATCTCCTGGATGCGATCCGCAAGAATGACCTTGGTAATTTCTCGGTGGGTGGTCGGCTCGGCCGCGATCTCATCGGGGTGCGTATCGATCAGGTCGACGGCAAAAAGCGGATCCGGGCGATCTTCGAACGCTGGATGAACTTCGGTGAGATCCGCGGCGGTTACCGTTCGACCGATTACCCGTTCGGCTATCTCGAACTCACGATCGACCCTGCCACTGGCAAGGGCGACGGTACGTTCCTTGAGGCAGCCCAGATCCGTTGGAAGCGTGACAAAAAGTCGAACCAGTACGTGGTCGAGATCGAAGATTTCGGCACGTTCCCGGCAAGGCTCATGGGCGTTTCCCAGCGAAATCGGTAAGCATCACGACAATGGCAATAAAAAAGAGTCGGGCTAATTAGCTCGACTCTTTCTTCATCTAGTATCTACCAACCTTAGGCCGCCTGCTCCGGAGCGTCGCCGTCGGTATAAGGGTCGTGAAGATCCACCGGCTTCTTCGATCCCTTCCGCAGCCGCATATTCAGGAACTCGACCGCCACCGAGAACGCCATTGCGAAGTAGATGTAGCCCTTCGGTATCTTCTGGTGGAATCCTTCCGCGACCAGCATCACACCGATCAGCAGCAGGAACGACAACGCGAGCATCTTGATGGTCGGATGTCGTTGGACAAAGTTCCCGATCGAACCGGCAAACGCCATCATCGCAATGATGGAGATAACCACCGCGGCGATCATGATGTAGATCCCGTGCGACCCGTACTGATCGCTGATCATACCGACCGCCGTGATCACCGAATCAAGTGAGAACACAATGTCGAGCAGCACGATCTGAATGATCACGCCGGCGAAACTGGAATAGGTCTTCTTGAGATCGTGAGCCTCGGGCCCTTCCAAACTTCCATGGATCTCGTGCGTCGATTTCGCGATCAGGAACAGCCCGCCGACGAGCAGCACAAGATCCTTCCCGGATATCGATTGCCCCCAAATAGTGACGAGCGGCTCGACCAGACCGATCACCCACGAAAGCGACAGCAGCAGGATCACCCGCATAACGAAAGCAAGCCCGAGTCCGATATACCGAGCGCTAGCCTGCTTCTCGGGCGGCAGCTTGCCCGACAAGATCGAGATAAAGATAACGTTGTCGATTCCGAGAACGAGTTCAAGGACGGTTAGCGTCGCGAACGCGATCCAAACATTGGGATCGGCAAGCCATTCCATAGGGTAATTCTCCGTGAAAAATAAACTTTGAGTTAGGAAAGTATAGTTTACTCAGGTGTGGATTCAAATCTGCACGGGCGCGTGGCTGATTTGTCGGCGGCCTTGCGGGCTTCGTAATTGTGCGATCGCGTCGGTGCGAGAAAATCGGTTACGCATGTCGACGCGGGTGTGATCTTCGCGACGACGAGATAGCCTTTCACATCTGCCGGATCGTCGACCTTCTCATTGACGGTCAGCCGGACTATCAACGCGATCGGCTTCTTACCGCGCATCCGCCATTCAGCAGTCTCGCCGACCGCATTGAACGCACCCGTCAGATTCCAAAACTCCAACGGATGCTCTTTCCCCTTCGGGTCAACGATCGTTACCGTCTGCCGCAGGTCACCCTCGATCAGCTGCAGCTTATATCCCGCAACCCCCGGGCAAACGCCCTTATACGACCCGCCCTCCTCATCTGTCATCTCGATCGTCTTACACTTCTTATCATCCAACGGCGTATAAACACTCGTCACCTGGGCGTAACCAGCTAACGACGCGAGAAGCAAAACGGCCAGAAGCGTGAGCGTTTTCATACACGCATTATTGCACAAGCCTGCGTTCTTGTTTCGTGAATTTCGGACTTCGCGGCTCCGCCGCAATGATGAGCGGTGAGGCTCGCCTCACCGTCGAGCATCACACAACCAACAGCGAAGGCTCTGAGCCCCAAAGCTCAGAGCCTTCGCTAAATATGTCTAAAGCCACCACCCGGAAGGGGAAGCCCTTCCGCTCATCATCGCGGCAAGCCGCAAGCTCGGCTCTCTGATTACAAATGACCTACTCGCTCTTCACATTCATACACTTCCGGCCTTTCGTATCCCCCAACGCGCGTGCCTTTTTATTCTGATCCGCAGACGCGGGGACGATATCCGTGATGCAGGTTTCGTCGCCGAGTCGAACGACCGCAAGAAACGATTCAATGGTGTTCTGATCCGAGGGATTCTGAAACTTATTAAGGCGAACGATCATCGCTACCGGCTTCGCTCCCTCGCCTTTCTTCTCCATCCGCCACTCGATCTTGTCACCCATCATAAAATCCATGACCGATCCGAGGGCCGAACGAAACGGCAGCAATGTCTCTTTTCCTTTGGG
>JBDSLC010000043.1:0-2575 GCA_039916585.1 Pyrinomonadaceae bacterium
ATTTTTCTTTCACACCATCGACTTTCGCGAAAACCAGATACACGTCAGCGAACCCGCCGTTCGTGATCCACATCTTCTCGCCGTTCAGCACGTAATGCTGGCCGTCTTCCGTCAACTTAGCCACGCACTTGGCCCCGAGAGCGTCCGAACCCGAACTCGATTCGGTCAAGCAGTAAGCCGAAACAGCCTCACCCGAGATGATCTTAGGGATCCATTCTTTCTTGAGTTCTTCCGATCCCCAGTAGAGTATTGGCAGCAAGCCGATGGACGTCTGCGCGCCGTAAGTCGAGCCGAATCCGCTGCCGCGGCCGACCATCTCCGCGATGATGCAGCCTGAGGTTTGATCGAGTGCCATACCGCCGAGATCTTCCGGAATGTTGGCTCCGAGCAGGCCAAGTTCACCGGCCTTCTGCAAAAGCCCTCGGGCGATGTCCCATTCGTGAGCCTCCAACTTCGGCAGATTCGGCACGACCTCGTTATCGATATACTGCCGGCACGTATCGCCGATCATCCGGTGCTCATCGGTAAAATCTTCGGGCGTAAACACCTCAGCCGCGGTCTGATCAGCGATCAAAAATTCGCCGCCCTTCATATATTCTTTCTCGAGTCGTGTGTCCATTGGAGTTCTCCTAAGTAAATCGTTCGGTTGGTGAGAGAAATTATAACTGAATGAACGTTCATTCAGCAAGCAAAAAGGACTAGGCAGTAGAGTTTCTCGTCTCCTAGATCTCGTCCAAAAGCTTGACTAACATCCCGGCGGTGATCGTCTCGCTGATGTTCTCGACGAATTCCTTGTTGGCTTCCTTTACGCTGGCGATTCCGTTCTTGAGGATTACGGGGAAATAGTCGAGGTCTTTGGCTCCGCGATAGGTTGAGAGAACGCAGTATTCGGCGCAGAAGCCGGTGATCACGGGCGTGTCGACACCATGTTCCTTAAGGATCGCATCGACGTCGGTCTTGTTGAAGCCGTTGCCGTAGCGTTTATGGATGCGGATCGCTCCGTCTTTCGGCGTGAGCGAATCGATGAACTCGAAGCCCGGAGTTCCAGGCACGACTCCGCCGTCGTCGTCCACGTCCTGAACATAGATCACCGGCAAACCTTTCTCCTCAAACCGCGGCAGCACCCAATTAATATGCTCCGCCGCCGCGTCCATCTGCGAAAGAGTTTCACCCTGGTAAAATTCTTTCTGCATGTCGATGATCAATAATGCTGGTTTCATCTAAGCCGCGATCCTAGGTATCTGCCTGTATGCAACTCGATTTTTCAGCCGCAGGTCGTAGAGGTCCACAGCCTGCTGCAGCCTCAACCAGATCTCAGGTGCCATATTGAGAGCAAGCCCGACACGCTGTGCGAGGTCAACCGTAAGCCGCGAACGCTCCTTCAGAAGGTCGCTGACTGTTCGCGGGGACACTCCTAAGGCGTTGGCGAAATCGATCGTGGAAACGCCGAGTTCGGGAAGTACATCCTCTCGGAGAATCGCTCCCGGATGCGTTGGACGTCTTTTTGATTTCATAGACATATCGTTTCTCAATGATAATCCTCTAGATCAACATCGGCCACATTACCGCCTTCAAATCGAAATGTAAGCCGCCAATTCTTGTTGACCTTCATCGACCAGGTTCCCGTGCGTTCGCCCTTCAACTCACGAAGGTCATATCCCGGAAAATTCAATTGACTCGGTTCATCTGCTTGTTCCAGAGCGTCGAGTTGCCTTACAAGCCGAGCGGAGAAATCGAGCGAGATCTGCTTCGACTTGCCTGATTCGAATAACTGTTTGAGGCCCTTGTGCCTAAACGAAGTTATCATCCGATTCCATTATAACAACTCAAAGATCCCCGCAGCGCCCATGCCACCGCCCACGCACATGGTGACCATGCCATAGCGGGCGTTGCGGCGTTTCATTTCCTGAAGGATGGTCGCGGTTAGCTTCGCACCCGTACAGCCGAGCGGATGGCCGAGAGCCACGGCCCCTCCGTTGACGTTTACCTTCGACGGATCCATTTCGAGCACCTTCATTACCGACAAGCCTTGGGCAGCGAACGCTTCATTCAACTCGATCACATCGATCTGGTCTAGTGTCAGTCCGGCGAGCTTGAGTGCCTTCGGGATAGCATAGACCGGGCCAATGCCCATCTCTTCGGGTAAGCATCCGGCGGTCGCGTACGATACGAACCTTGCGATCGGCGTGATTCCGAGTTCTCTAGCTTTATCGGCAGACATCACGACAGCAGCAGCCGCTCCGTCCGACATCTGCGACGAGTTTCCTGCGGTCACGGTTCCCTTCGCGTGAAAGGCGGGCTTCAATTTGGCCAAGCCTTCCAACGACGTATCCGCACGCACGCCTTCGTCCATCGCGAAGACGATCTCTTTGCGTCGGACGCGGCCTTTTTCGTCGAATTCGTCGAGATAGACATTCATCGGCACGATCTCGTCATTGAACTTGCCCGCGGCGATCGCGGCCGCAGCCTTCTGATGTGATTGCATCGAGAACTCGTCCGCCTGCTCGCGGGTGATCTCGTATTTCTTCGCGAGGTTCTCGGCGGTCAGGCCCATGTTCAGGTAGTAATCGGGATA
>JBDSLC010000044.1:0-7787 GCA_039916585.1 Pyrinomonadaceae bacterium
GAGTGAAGGCTATACGTGCCCGCGGCGAGCGGCTGACCGTTGATCAGCACATCGTCGTTGACAACGAACATCGTTGCTTCGTCCGCACCCGTACGCCAGACGTGTCCCCACGGAACCAGTACCGCATTTTTCGGGCGCGCATTGCTGTCATCCAGCGTCCCCTCGCCTTTCACCTCGGTCGGCCAATCGCCATATACAACACGGCCTTTGACGGCGGGCCGGCTATAGATGACCGAAATATCGGTCGTGCCGATAGTCTGGATGAGCTTACCCTTCTGGCTCCCACGCGGCGTCGGCGGGCGAGATTGGGCGGCGGCGAAACCGGCTGCGGAAAGAACGAACGCGAGGGCTAGAGACAAAGTGATCGAACGCTTTAGTAAAGACATCGGGGTACTCCTTAAATTCAAACAATTGTTGACTCGATTATGCATCCAAGCCGCCTCAGCGGCCAAAGTGAGGTTGCCGATTGATACGCATCCGCCGCCGAAAGGTTTATTTGTCTCTATGCCGCATAGCGGCGTAACGAAACTCCCTCCTTACGAAGGAGGGGTGGCGTCGCTTCGACGACGGTGGTTTTTCTTCGTGTAGGTTCGTGTCGTGTGATTTCGTGGTTAATATTCATGAAAACTGAACCACGAAATCACACGAATGAACACGATTCAAAGATCTACCGCGTCCAACTATAAATATTCCGCTCGAACCATCCCGACTCGCCGACGTATTGCACTTCCTTCCTGATCGAGAACGCCTTGGCCGAGATGGAGTAGGTGAATCGGAAAACTGCCTTCTTGCTATTGTCGTCGCCGTCCTTCGTCGTCACGATCTCAAGCCGCCCGTCGCGACGCTGTTTGGATGCCACCGCCTGCCCGTTAAACGTCTTCCCGTCGCCCGACAGCACCACCTCCGAACTCTCGTTCGCCTTCGGCTCGTCCGGATAAACATACTCAAACGTCCAAACCCCGTCCGCCTTCTTCACCACATTCAAGTCCGATCTGATCGCCGTCCTCTTCCCGCTTCCATAATCCAAATACTCCAGCGTCCCCACCCACGTCCCACCCTCAAGCACCCCCAAATCCTTCCCCGCGACCGCCTGAGCCGAAACTACACAAGACGCAAACACGAGGACCAACAACACGCCAAGCAGATCTTTCATATCCGTATCTTCGCACTATCCCGCCCGACAGATTCACCCCGCCCGATCCGCAAACGCCGCCGATGATATCTCCCTTTCGTGCGTTCCCTGAATTTCGTGGATACGACTACGGTTCCCTCTCTTTCATCTTCCTTCTTCCCGTTCATCTTATTCTGTGGTGAAGATCCTCGATCACCCGACCGATCGATGGATACGAGCTTCTCCGGTTCCCGCTTTCCTCTTTCATCTTCCTTCTTCCTGCTCATCTTATTCTGTGGTGAAAATCCTCGATCTTCTTCGGGGATCTGCTTCGTGTAATTTCCTGTAATTCGTGGCTAAAAAACATCAACCCGCGAAACACACGCCCATCACCCGCGAACCCAACCGGCCGAGAGCTAGAGCCGCCAACGCAGTTCAGAATCGTCTATTGTCCGTCGCCCATCGAAAATGCTACATTTGTCCAACTTTCATGATCCCCGTCGCGTCGGCAGCCCCCACGCGAGTAAGGCTCATGTCAGCCGAGCTCAGCCCTTACCAATGTGCGGGGCCACCGACAGATTTCCCATGAGCACCTTCTACTACGGCGACAATCTGAACATCCTGCGGGACTACATAAAGGACGAGTCAGTCGACCTGATCTATCTCGACCCGCCGTTCAACTCCACCCGAAATTACAACGTCGTATCTGTTTTCGACAGGCAATTAGGAATCTGAATGCTAGATTGGTTTCTCAGCCGACAATTCTATATTGCGTTGATCGTGGGAATAGTATGTGTTTCCATCGTTACAGCGATCGATTATCGAGGTATTCAGTCGTTAGTTGTGCTACTGATCTCTTTGGGATTTATATATCTCGGCGACAGACTCTTCGACTCGGATACTACGGAAAACTGGTTGACCCTGTCGTTTTCGCAGATACTAAAGAACGCATTTGGAAGCGCGCTGATCTTGATCGGCTGGGGCTTGTTCTTGCGGGGCTTGCTCGCGGTGACGATTGCCGCGCTGCTATTGTGGGCCGATTAATTTGATGAATGCCACATAACGTTGTTTTCCAGCGGATGTAGTGCCGGAACTCCTGCCCCCTTACCGCTTTCTACTCTTTTTCCGTCCTGCTGGTGGTCGAACAAACTGCTTGTCCACAGTTGGTCTCGGCTGAGGGCCCATACTCCCTTCCGGGTATAACCACAATTGCATTCCGCCATCTTCGCGATAGCCTCCCTCCGTTATGGCGATCCGACCCGGCGGAAATCTGCGAAAACGGAAGTGATTTTGAACCAGTCTCATCGACGCGGCAAAGGTATTTGAAGAGGATCGCCTGCCATAGATGATGATTTCGCCTTTTACCCTACGACTACTCGAGACCGCAGCCATAAGAAGATCAAGCCTACCGATAAGATCAGAATTGGGAAGTCCTCCATATTCGTCCAATAAGTATGGTTTTGGTCCAATGTCGGCGGTTGCTATCGCTGAATTACTACAAGGAGGCTGGATTCCATCTACAGTTGCGGTCGCTGTTATACGCTCGGCACCTTGAGGATCCACTTTCACAAAATCTGCCCCTTGCCCATCCAGAATCAAACCCGAGGAGACCTTCCAGTTCGCCTTGAAGTCTGCTTTCGGAAATACACTCGCAATAAACACAACCGGTTCGTCTCGATCGAAAGCAGGATTCTGAAGGGAAACATACAATGAATGGCAGTCAATGGCTTCCGACGGTTGAAAAGTTGGCGATAGTTTCGGCGGAAGACTGTTTCGTCGCCCTATCCAGAACTCGATCGTCCCCTGATCTCTTATTCCTCCTTGAACCACTTCGATATCATCATGCTTTATTGTTATTGGGCTTTCGTATCCAATTTCCCATTGTGCACGATCGGCAAGCTGTTTTCCCCGGTCGACGGAATTCGAAAGTATTCTTGGACGGTAGTAGACAACGTAAACCCTGCTGCCTCGCTTATTCTTTAGGTATTTCTGAAATCGGACAAGCCTTTCCTTGAACGACACTTCATCGTCAAAGAAATAATTGTACTCAGAACTCAGCGTGAATTCGTCGAACTTCGCTGGCATGGCTTGCTGTTGTCCAAACGCGCTGGAAACAAAGCCGATTAATAGAAACAGGTAACTCAATATTTTCATTTTCTTTGTGGAAACTTCGTGATCATTGAATGCTATGTGTTCCGCTTCGGCTTTGATCTCTGGAAGCATGTCGTCGGTAAATTTGGGGGCTGGAAAGCGAACACGGAAGATGATACCGGCGGCGAGGCAGGTTGGAGTTTTATGGCCCGCGTAGCCGGTATCAGTAAAGCCACGGGTGCTGAGCCGTGGAAGACATCGCAGAAATATCATTGGAGTCTTATTGCCCGCGTAGCGGGTTCCAGCATAAAGCCACGGGTGTCGAACCCGTGGAAGCGGCTACCATGCTGATGGCGCATCTTTTGCCCGGCGATATATTTTCTGATTCCGTCGATCTGCGATTCGCTAACCGTAAATGCGCCGTATCCGTTCTGCCACGAAAAATCAGCGGCATCCGGAAAGACGCCGTGCATCCATCCTGAAGAGTTTGCCTTCAGATCGCGGAGAACATCGGAGACCGATTTGTCGGGGCGAAGTTTTGCCAGCACGTGGACATGATCTTCCACGCCGTTAATGATAAGCAGGATCCCGCCGAGGCCTCTGATGATCCCGCCGATATATTCGTATAGGCGTGCTTCTTTGTCGGGGGTTATTAACGGGCGCCGACCTTTTGTAGAGAACACGATGTGGTAAATGAGATTTGTAAAAGATCGCGGCATTCTCTGTCACCCGCTGTCGCGGGTTTGTTTCTTTTCCTTGTTTATCCCACGGGCTCACGCCCGTAGCTTTATGCTGGTCGCCCGCCTACGCGGGCTGAAACGCGGAAATGCTCTTTTTCAGGGTGGAAGCTTACGCTCGCTTGGGGCGGAGCACGTCCTAAATTAAGTTGAGCGGAAATTTAGCATCAAGGGGAATGCGTTGCAAGTTTAGGCTTCTAGCGAACTAAGTGGAACAAATCGGTCGAACCAGTTGGCGTCGAATAGCCTCTGAACAGCTAAACGGATGTTTGACTCGGTTATCTCCGGAACTACGATCATCGCGACGTCCGCAATGTATGGGTCGGAATTCCATCCTTTCGCTATTCCTTCAAGCTGCGCTTGTAGCTCTTGAGATAGCCGGACCGGATCATAAAAATGAACCGCGTAAAACGCACTGCCTTCGAGTTCAACTGTCACCCCGCTAAACCAACCCTTCAACTTGACCTCCCATTCATACTCGTTGAACGGGCCATTAGTAAAATGTAATTTCGGAAAGTCCGTAAGCATTTCTAAGTTCTCGCCGTCGTTGAGCAAAGCGTTCGGTAAGAGAAGCGGAACACGGAAGAAGTTCTTTTCCAGGGTGGAAGCTTGCGCTCGCTTGGGGCGGAGCACGTCCTAGATAAAGTTGAGCGGAAATTTAGCATCGAAAGCCATTTTTCCGCAACTGTCGATACCCCTTTCACCTGATCATGCTTTTCTCGTTCTTCCTCGTCATCCGGTTCTGCGGTTCAACTTTCTCTAACCACAGAACAAGAAGATCAGGAATGAACAGGCGGAATTGAGTTTCCCGGCGCCACCGGTGCATATGTCGGTGCGGTGGTTTTTAGCCGGAGGCGGTGTAGGAGCTGGCGTTGTCGGAGTTGCCGGACGGAAGCAAGAAAAAGTACCTTGTAGAGAGCGCGACTGGGGGGGGCAAAAGCGCGTTTCAAACCCCATCTATTCCAGGCGCTGATCGGGCATTTCTGCATTTCAGTCGATTCCGAAACAAGATGTGGCACATGCCACATTTCAGTGAACAGTTAATAGTGAATAGTGATCAGCGGTCCTGTATTTATCGGCACTATTCACTGTTAACTGTTAACTATTCACTACGAATGTGGCACGTGCCACATTGCGACTGGGTTCATTTCCCGCCTTCGTCACTGTCATATTGCGCAAAAGTTGAATTTTAAAGTTGGTCCGGATAAAAGTCGGCACCGCGGAGGGGCTTTCAACACTTCCGGGCGGTCTGATTTTTGACGAAAGCGGGCGGTCGGGTATTCTTATGGAACAGGGAGAAAATATGGAAAGAAAGACGGCAGACGAGTATCCGCAGGAATTGTTGGATCTCTTTCACGAATATCAGCACGGCGATATGGAACGCCGCGACTTTATGCGCAGCATCGGGAAGTTCGCGGTCGGCGGCTTGACCGCGGCGGCGATCTTTCAAAGCCTGACGCCGAACTTCGCGTGGGCTCAGACCGTGGCGAAGGACGACAAGGATATCAAAGTCGGATACGAGACCGTCGAATCGCCGCAGGGTAACGGAACGATCAAAGGCTATCTGGCGAAACCCGCAAAAGGGAAGAAGTTCGCCAGCGTACTCGTAATCCACGAAAACCGCGGTCTTAATCCTTATATAGAAGACGTCGCGCGCCGACTCGCAAAAGCAGGCTATATGGCGTTCGCTCCCGATGGGCTGACCTCGGTCGGCGGATATGCCGGCGACGAGCAGAAGGGTGTCGCACTGTTCCGTACGGTGGACGGCAAGAAGATGACCGAAGATTTCGTCGCGGCTGCGTACTGGCTCAAAAAACGTCCGGACAGCACCGGAAAGCTTGGAGCCGTGGGATTCTGCTTTGGAGGAGGGATGGTGAATCAGTTAGCCGTCCGCCTCGGCAAGGACCTGAACGCGGGCGTGCCTTTCTATGGGCGTCAGGCCGGTGTCGCGGACGTGCCGAAGATCCAGGCTCCGCTGCTGTTCAATTATGCCGGTAACGATAAGGGCGTGAACGACGGCATCGCCGCATACGAGGCCGCCCTCAAAGAAAACAAGAAGAAATTCGAGTCGTTCATCTACGAAGGCAAACAGCACGGATTCCACAACGACACCACCCCGCGCTACGACGCCGAGGCAGCCAAGCTTGCGTGGGAACGCACGCTCGCACACTTTAAGAAGTATTTGAAGTAAACATATGAGAAAAGCACTTTTATCAGCAGTTTTTGTAGCCCTCTTCGCGATCGCGGCGTCCGCTCAGACGTCCGTCGTAGGTGATTGGGATGGATCGTTCAACACGCCGGGCGGCGCACGGCCGTTCAAGCTGATCTTGAAGGTCGACGGCGAGAAGCTTTCCGGTACGGTGAAGCGTGCCAACGGAGATGTCCCCCTGACTGGCACGATCAAAGGCGACGACATTAACTTCAGCTATACGATCACCTATGGCGGCAATGATCTGACGTTGCTGTTTTCGGGTAAAGTCGTCGGCGATTCGATGAGCGGGACGATCTCCTTCGGCGGCCAAGCCGAAGAAACCTGGTCCGCCAAACGAGCACCGAAATCGTGACGCCCGAGTTTGAAGCCCTCAAAAATGACCCGGACCTGGAATCTGAACCGGGTCCCGGCGGCACCCTAATATTCCTCGACGGCGACCAATACTGCGTCATCGGCCCGGAATTCATAGGCATCGACGAGAGCGACTCCTACGCGTTCGGCTCGACCCGCGCCGAAGCGATCGACAACTACGCACTGAAGCGTACACGTACATAACCGGCGTACTATCCCGACAGCTGGCGCCGGAATTTCCGGGACGGAGAATGTCCCGCATTTTGACGAGTTCTAACAAAGGAGAATAAATGGTTTCATTACTTATCTGGTTGGTTTTAGGCTTTCTAGCCGGTTACCTGGCCAAGTTCATTCTGCCCGGCCGTGACGGCGGCGGCGTGATCTTGACGACGATCCTCGGCATCCTCGGAGCGGTCGTCGGCGGATTTATCGGCAAATATTTTCTGGGATATCCGATGATAAGTTCATTCAATAACATCGGTGACAACCTGCCGAGCTTTATCTCATCGATCATCGGCGCGATCGTGGTTCTCGCGATCTTCCGGCTGGCGAACGGGCGGAGGTAGTTCGCCGTGAGGGTCTGAACACTCATAAGTAAAAAGGCCTCGGCGGGTGCCGAGGCCTTTTGGGATTTCAAATTTCAGAACTTTTCTTTCCTGGAGTGGGAATCTGATATTTGATATCTGAAAGGGAACTTACATTCCCATTCCCATGCCGCCCATGCCGCCGCCCATTCCGCCCATGCCGCCGTCGCCCTTTTCGTCCTGGACATCAGCGATCATTGCTTCGGTGGTGAGCATCAATCCTGCGATTGAGGCTGCATTCTGGAGAGCGGTGCGGGTGACCTTTGCGGGGTCGATAACACCGGCTGCGACGAGGTCTTCGTACTTCTCGGTGGCTGCGTTGAAGCCGAAGTGGTCGCTGCCCTCGCGGACCTTACCGACAACTACCGCACCTTCCTGACCCGCGTTCTGCGCGATCTGGCGAAGCGGCTCTTCGAGAGCACGTTTGACGATCGAAACGCCGATCTGTTCGTCGGTGTCGTTCTCGTCCGTCTTGAAAGTGTCGAGAACCTTTCCGGCACGAACCAGAGCGACTCCGCCGCCAGCCACGATACCTTCTTCAACAGCCGCGCGTGTCGCGTGCATTGCATCTTCGACGCGGGCCTTCTTCTCTTTCATTTCCGTCTCGGTAGCAGCACCGACCTTGATCACCGCAACACCGCCGACCAATTTAGCCAGACGCTCTTGCAGTTTTTCACGGTCGTAGTCCGAGGTCGTATCTT
>JBDSLC010000045.1:0-18664 GCA_039916585.1 Pyrinomonadaceae bacterium
GGATCGATCGTGCGCATGTGCTTCTGGCCTTGCATTTCCCAGATCGCCGTGACGCTGCCGTCTTTCTCTACTGCCTGATAATGTGTCTCTTCGTGGGCCGACTCCTCGGGAGCCTCAGCCGCTTTCACTGCTTCTTCTGACATCTAACGCTTTGTAAATCTCCTCTTGTTATTCTGATACTAAAGTCTTAAAGAAACAAGGATTCTTGCACAATTTGCAGAAAATTGTCGAGCCGATTCGTCAATTCACCCGCCTCGGAGCTAATTCATAGAACCAAAAGTCGTTATTCGGCTGGTCGATCTTGAGTTCGTCGGGCTTGGCGTTCTTGTCGATGGAGAATGTGATAAACCCTCGCGGAAAGTTGTACGAGACAGACGGACGCCATTTGATCACCCACGTATCATAGTGCCAATGTTCGAGATCGGCGACGAAGTTCGGCGACGGAAGGAACCGCATTACGAGCTTTCCGTTCTCTTCCGAAATTGTAATGTCGCCGTACATTTTATCGCTGTATTTACCCGCGTAAGACGCGAGCGCAAGCGTTGGCTTAGTGTTCGGTACCCGCGTCGCGTCGACCTTTTTAATCTCTTCCTCGGCGGCCGTCTTGCTGCTCTTCACATTCGCAGCCGCCTCCGCATTCCAGTCGCGCTTCGGGGCGTTTACGAGCACGTCGCGTATCTTGTTCATCATCACAATGAACGCGGGCGATTCGCTGTTAGTCAGTACCACGAAGCCAGCGTTTTCTTCCGGGATCAGAACCGTGTAAGACAACATTCCGTCTAGCCCGCCGCTGTGATTTATGATCTTCCGCCCCTGATAATCGTAAACAAACCAGCCCATCCCGACCCCGGAAAAATGACGCGTCGGGTTGGCTTTCCAAGCATTTTCTGAGATCGGCTGCGTCATATAAGGTTGATGCAACTGCCACGCTTGAGCCTCGCTAAAGATCTGCTTCCCCTCGAACTTGCCCTTTCCGAGCTGAGTTCTGACCCAACGCGAAAGATCCGAAACCGACGAATTCAACGCGACAGCGCCATAACCGCTGTTGACGTTTCCGTGAGGCAGCGGGCGCAGCTTACCTCCGGATTCATTGTGCGGCATTGCAGCGTTGTCGCCCAGGTTTCCAAATCCACAGGTTGTGTGTGACATCCCCAGCGGATCGAGGATCCGCTGTTTCACGAATCCGCACCAGGACTGACCAGATACCTTTTCGATCACTTTGCCTGCCGCAATGAACATTAGATTCTGATACCCGTATCGGGTGCGAAAGCTTGACACCGGCTTGAGGAATTTCACACGCTCCAATATCTGTTCCGATGAGTAAGTGGTCTCGTACCACAGCAGATCGCCGCTGAAAGTATCAAGTCCTGTGCGGTGCGTGACCAGGTCGCGGATCGTCAGTTCGCTGGTCACCCAGGGATCGTACATCTGGAACGCAGGAAGATATTTCGAAACCTTGTCGTCCCAAGCGAGCTTTTTCTCGTCGACCAGGATAGCCAGGCTAGCGGTCGTGAACGCCTTGGAGTTAGATGCAATCGCGAACAGCGTATTTTCATCAACCGGAGCCTCTTTGCCTAGCTCACGTTTACCATACCCTTTAGCGAGTACGACCTTGTCGTCTTTCACGACGGCGATCGCCATTCCCGGCCCGCCCTGAGTTGCGAGAACGGCGTTCGCATATTCATCGATCTCGCGAACTTTGTCGTCGATAGTTTGACCGGAAACCACGCCGGCGAACGCGAGAAAGAGAACAAAAATGAAAATCTTCTTCATAGGTTTTATTTCAGTAGTGATAGCGAATGCCAGATTACACTCTTTCTGTTACGACATTCGGCGAAACCTTGTTGGTATTTTGATAAGTCTTTAACGCGACTCCGGTTCAAAATGTTTCCGACTGCGGAACACTGCCTTTAAGCCGCCCTGCCCAAACCTTTTCAAACGTCCCTGATTTAAGTATCCTTTGCAAACCATGGATCACGGCACAATGACCCTGCTTCTCCTCGTTCTCGCGATCATTCTGTTCGCGACGGAGAAGCTTCCCGTCGATATCATCGGGATCATTCTGGTCATTGCCCTCGTACTAACGCAAGTTCTTACGGTTCAGGAAGCCGTTGCCGGTTTCGGCAATGACGTCGTAATTACCATCGGTGGTTTGTTCCTGCTGGTTGGCGGACTGATCCGCACCGGGATCGTCGACCTGATCGGCCGCCGCATGCACCGCATCGCCGGCGACAATATCTTCGTACTGACGGCTCTGATCATGACTACCGCTGCCGTCTCGGCCTCTGTTCTCAAGAATACGACGACAACGGCGATGTTCCTGCCTGTCATTATCGGGCTCGCCGCTAAAGCCAAGATCGCCCCTTCGAAGCTCCTGATGCCGCTTGCTTTCGGAGCGATATTGGGAGGAAGCTGCACCCTGATCGGAACCTCGACAAACCTCGCTGTAAGCGGGCAGATCGTACGGTACGGCCAGGAGCCGTTCTCGATGTTCGAGTTGACGGCCGTCGGAGTGATCACGTTTGCGGTAGGAATGATCTATATGCTTTTCTTCGGCCGCCTTATGCTGCCTAATCGCGGCGGCGAAGAGTCGCGGACCGAGCAGTATCACATGCGCGAATATGTTTCGGAGCTCCTTGTGCTTCCTGATTCGCCTCTCGTCGGCAAGACCTTGGGCGAGGCTAACATTGGGACCGAACTCGAACTCAACGTCCTCGGCATCATTCGCGGCGACGAGCGTATCGCGAATCCATCCTCTGGCGAGCGGATTCAACGCCGCGATCGTCTGATCGTCGAGGGCACAATAACCGACCTTCTCCGAGTTAAAGAAGAGATCGGACTAGAGATAAAGCCGGACTTCACACTCAACGACGTTCTGCTCGAAGGCGGCGATGTCGAGCTTTTCGAAGTGATCGTTATGCGCGATTCCGACCTCGTGGGGCAGACGCTCAGAACCCTCCGGTTTCGCCAAAATTACGACCTGACCGTTCTTGCGATCAATCGCCACGGTGACACCTTCATCAACAAACTCAGCGACGTGATGCTGCGGTTCGGCGACGTACTGCTCGTACAGGGCAAACGAAACGATGTCGAGCTTCTTGTTACCGAACGAGAAGTGATCTTGCTTGAAGACCTTTCGCGAGCAAGCTTCCGTATCGAGAAACGAAAGTGGGCGATCGCCGCGTTCCTGACGTTCCTTGGCCTATCGCTCGCTAAGATCACCATCGGGATCGATATACCGCTCGCGATCTGTGTCCTGATCGGCGTTATGGTTCTCCTCGCAACAAAGACCATTCGCTATGCCGAGATGTATCCGCTCATCGACTTCCGGCTACTAGTACTCATCGCCTGTATGATGAGCTTCGGTGTCGCGATGGAGAAGACCGGAGCGGACCAGTACCTCGCCGGCCTGATAGTTCACTACTTCAGCAACTACGGGGATATGGCGATCCTTGCTGGGTTCTTTGCCCTGACCGTCCTGCTGACTCAGCCGATGTCGAACCAAGCCGCAGCGTTGGTGGTCCTTCCCGTTGCTGTAAAGGCGGCGATAGCCCTTGGCCTAAATCCTCGAACCTTCATCGTTGCAGTAACTTACGCGGCCTCCTTCTCGTTTATCACCCCGCTCGAACCCGCCTGCGTCCTGGTCTATACGCCCGGCCGCTACCGCTTTATGGACTTCGTCAAGATCGGCTCGATCCTGACCATAATCGTCTTTTCAGTATCAATGCTTCTGGTACCCCTTTTCTGGCCTTTCCACAAGTAAAACGCAGGGAATTTTCTCTCTCTTGCCGTTCGCTGAAAACCCTGCGAAATGGTACAATTTTCTTTTGATCTGACAGTCAGAATCCTGCCCTATGCAGGTCTCCTAAATATCAGAAGTTTCAACCATTTAGAGTTCCTGAGGTTTTAATAAAATTGGCTAAAGCAAAGACAGATTACGACGAGACTTCGATCACAGCCCTTGAGGGTCGCGACGCGGTTCGAAAGCGCCCGGCTATGTACATTGGCTCGACGGGCGACCTCGGCCTGCACCACCTGGTTTTCGAAGTTGTAGACAATTCGGTAGACGAAGCTCTTGCCGGCTACTGCGACACGATCGAAGTAGCGATTCACATAGATAATTCCATAACCGTAATCGATAACGGCCGCGGGATCCCAACGGGCATCCACAAACAGTTTGGAGTTTCGGCTGCTGAGGTTGTAATGACTGTCTTGCACGCAGGCGGCAAGTTCGATTCGAACTCATATAAGGTTTCAGGCGGCCTTCACGGCGTTGGCGTGTCATGCGTTAACTTTCTGTCTGAATGGCTCAAGCTCGAGATCTGGCGTGACGGTAAGACCCATGAGATGGAGTTTCACGCCGGCGTGACGACTACCCCTCTAAAGGAAACAGGCACGACTCAGAAGCGCGGTACAAAGATTACCTTCAAACCCGACGGCGATATCTTTGACACAACCGTTTACAGCTTCGAGAAGCTGTCCGAGCGTCTTCGTGAAAAAGCCTTCCTTAACAAGGGCATCCGCATCTTTATCAAGGACGAGCGTGATGAAGAAGAAAAGTCGCACGAGTTTTATTACAAGGGCGGCATCGCTGAATTCGTAAAGCATCTCAATCGAAACAAGAGTCCTCTTCACGACGAACCTGTTTACTTCGAGATGGTTTCCGACGAACTGTCGATCGAAGTGTCGATGCAGTACAACGATAGCTACGACGAGAAGATCTTCTCGTTCGCCAACAACATCAATACGGTTGACGGCGGAACTCACCTTTCGGGATTCCGCGGAGCGATCACCCGAACCATCAACGCATACGCCGAATCTTCGGGAATGGTCAAGAACGCCAAGGTCGCGCTGACCGGAGACGACGTTCGTGAAGGGTTGGTGGCCGTAATTAGTGTCAAGATCCCCCAGCCCCAATTCGAAGGGCAGACGAAGGGGAAGTTGAACTCTCCGGTGAAAGGTCCGGTCGAATCGTTCCTAAACGAAAAGCTGGGAGAATATTTCGAACAGCATCCTGCGGTAGCGAAGAAGATAGTCGGTAAGGCTGTCGATGCCGCTCGTGCCCGCGACGCAGCAAGAAAGGCTCGCGAGATCGTGCGTAAGAGTGCGATGGCCGGGTCAGGACTTCCCGGGAAGCTCGCAGACTGTCAGGAGAAAGATCCGGCAAATTCCGAGATCTACATCGTTGAGGGAGATTCCGCGGGCGGTTCCGCTAAGCAGGGCCGCGACCGGAAGAATCAGGCTGTGCTGCCGCTCAAGGGTAAGATCCTGAACGTCGAAAAGGCCCGGTTTGACAAGATGCTCGGCCACGGCGAGATCAAGGCTTTGATAACCGCTCTTGGAACCGGTATAGGCAAGGAAGATTTCGACATCACCAAGCTTCGCTATCACAAAGTTTGCCTAATGACGGATGCTGACGTTGACGGTTCGCACATCCGTACGCTGCTACTGACCTTTTTCTATCGGCAGATGCCTCAGCTTATCGAGCAGGGCTACATCTACATTGCACAGCCGCCGCTCTACAAGGTCAAGAAAGGCCGTAAGGAAGAGTACATCAAAGATGAAAAGGCGATGTTCCGCTACCTGATGCGTCAAGGAACGGATGACGTGCAAGTTCAGATCGATGGTCGCACTGTCGAAGGAAGGGAACTTTCAAAAGCCCTTGAGCAGACGACGGAGCTCGAGAATTATTCGTCGCGATTTGCTCGCCGCCTTGGTAATGACAAGCGGCTAATGCAAGTGATCCTGGACGCGTTCGCGGGCAAAGAAGGCGTGCTTGATAAGCACAAGGTAAAGATCAAAAAGGTCTTCGCACAAGAAGAGCTGATGGCGGAGGTCGAGGGCAAGATCGCCGCGGCTGGATACAAGACCGAGCTCATTCCGGATCTGGAACACGGGCTTTCGGAGATCGAGGTCACGCTTACCAACGCACAGAAGGTCGTCTTCGACTGGAACCTCGCGAGCTACGTCGAGTTTCAGAAGTCTGTCGAGCTGATGAGCGATCTTGAAGAAGGATTCTCGGGCCCGTTCATACTCGGGGAGAACGGTACAAGCGAATCGATCGCCAATCGTTCGGCATTGCTTGAGCGCGTCACGGCGATGGCGAAGAAGGATCTGTCGATGCAGCGGTATAAGGGTCTGGGCGAGATGAACCCTGAACAGCTTTGGGAAACGACGATGGATCCGGAGAAGCGGACATTGCTTCAGGTTCGCATCGAAGACGCCGTCGAGACAGAAGACCTATTCACGATCCTAATGGGCGATCAGGTCGAACCGCGTCGTAAGTTCATCGAAAGCAACGCTCTCGATGTGAAGAATCTCGATGTGTAGGATCCCAGTTTACTTCAAAGATCAGAAAGCCTCGGGAGTTTCCCGAGGCTTTCTTGTTAAATCGTGCGTAATATTTAGTTGTAATTAAAGTGGTGTAACCATGATGCTTCGGCGTCCGAATTTACGAGCTTCGGAACAGCTTGCCATCCAAATATCGATCCTGCGGCCTTTGATCCCCCCTCCCGTATCAGAGACGAGGTACTCACCGCTGTGTGCACCGGCACCTAGATTGACCTTGCTGCCGAGTCTTAAAACTCTCGGATCCGCGGCGATCAATCCCTTGCGGACACCGTGACCCATTGCAGTTCTGCCTTTAAGACAGTATGCGGTCGCGGTGTAAGTTCCACCTGCAGTCGGCCGGACTGATCCGGTCTTTGCAACCTTACCTTTGGTTTTTGAGCCATTGGACTGCTGCTGCGTCTGCTGAACTTCCGGTAAAATAACAGTATCTGAAACTACGTTTTCAAAAATCTCTTGCGAAATGTTCGCTGAACGGAGGATCCCTGAATCGTTTGAGTTTGCGTACATAACAACAACACACATACTCAAAACTGTCAGGATCATTCCTCCTCTGACGAATTTTTTCATTTATCAATCTCCTGTCAAAGTCGTTATCCAAATATCCCGCCGAGCTTCGGACAGGAACATCGGTTCCCCCAAGCGTGCTCGAAAGTGTGGAAGCGATATTTGGGTAACAGTGGTGGCGGCGAATTCCGCGAGTCGCGAACGACAGTGTCCGAGACATTTTGAAAGGCTATCATCACTATTACGCCACTGTCTACCCTCAACAACGGACTAAAACCGTACATTCCGACACAAATGTTGTCGCTAGAGGCGCTTACGGATGGCATTTTTTTTTCATTTTGGTACACTCTAGACCCAAGTCAGGCCGCGAATTCGCCGGTTTTTTGCCGATCCCAGTTTTCTCAGATTTTCCGAGGTTAACACTATGCAGGAACGCCGAGGTGGCTCCAGATACGTTGTTTCTTTCCCGATCAGGGCTCGCTGGAAGGATGAAAATGGCGCCGAAGTGCGTGAGGAAGGGCTTACGGAGAACGTCGGTACGATCGGCACGCTTGTGTACTTGCCCAGAAAACTTCCTAACGTTGGCACCAAGGTTGAGCTGACCGTGATCGAGAATCCTGACGATGAAGTAACGGTCACTGCCGAGGTGATTCGCCTGGAGCGAAACGCGGCGCATCCGCAGGTCGCCCTTAACCTTGTCGAAGGAATGCGGGCCTGGAAAAAGAAGGTGTACGACCTCGCCGAATCGATCGTCCGGGCCCAAGAGCCCGAGGGCGAGGACGACTGGTAGTTTTGAAGACGGGAGTCAGAAGACGAGAGCATCTTAACCTTTCCGATCTCGCATCATCTCCCGTCTCTTGTCTTCCGACATCACAAACATGATGAATATCTTGGTACTCGGTGCGGGCCGCATGGGATACGGTGCGGCCTTTGACCTGATCTACAATTCGCCCGACGTTACGTCGGTGACGATCGCTGACTTTCATGCCGATCTCGCGGCAAATGCGGCGGCGAAGATCGGTACTGACCGGATAACCTCCAAGCAGATCGACGCGGGCAACTATGATGAAGCGGTCGAGCGGTTTCGCGGGCACGATTCCGTGATCTCCTGCGTTAATTATTGGTATAACGAATCGCTGTCGAAGGCGGCGATCGAGACCGGTGCGAACTTTTGCGACTTGGGCGGGAACAACTACGTTGTCGACAAACAACTTGCGCTTGATGCTGAGGCGAAGGCGGCAGGTATCAGCATCATCCCTGACTGCGGGCTTGCTCCGGGAATGGTGTCGGTCCTGGCGATGCACGGGGCGAAACAATTCGACACGCTCGACGAGCTCCACATTCGGGTCGGCGGGTTGCCCCAAGATCCGCAGCCGCCCCTCGATTACCAACTCGTCTTCTCGGTCGAAGGCCTTATTAATGAGTACATCGAGGTCGCACGTGTTATCCGCGACGGTCAGATCGTTGAAGTTCCGTCGATGACCGAGGTCGAAGCGCTCTCGTTCGATGGTTTTCCACCCCTCGAAGCATTTCAGACCTCTGGCGGAACGTCGACGCTGCCGGATACTTTCCTGGGCAAGATCAAGCACCTTGATTACAAGACCATCCGCTACGCCGGCCACTGCGACAAGTTCAAGACGATGATCGACCTCGGCCTTTGTTCGAGCGAGGAAATGGTCGTCGACTTCCAGAAGGTAAAGCCTCGAAAGCTCTTCGGCGACCTGCTCCAAAAACATCTTCCCGCTGACGGCCCGGACTACGTCTTGGTGAGACTTGAATTCGTCGGAACGCGGACGCCTTCGCCCACCGCTGCGGATGGCACCTCCACGCTGACCTACGACATCGTCGATCGTCTCGACACCGCCACTGGCCTCTCCGCGATGATGCGTACTACCGCGTTCCCCGCATCGATCGTCGCTCAAATGATGGCCCGGGGAGAGGTGTCCACTCGCGGGGCGACTCCTCAAGAGGTCGCCATCGACCCGGAGAAGTTCGTCGCGGAACTCAAGAAGCGGAACATCAATATCGCCGAATCGTGGTCCGAATAACTCATGTATTACCGTGAGCTCGAGGCTCCCCAATATCTGCGCAACCTGGTGCTGAGCTTTTGGGAATTCGCGGTTCCTGAGACAGTCCCGCCTTTCCAACAAGAGATCTTCCCTGACGGCTGCGTGTCCGTGATCTGCGTGCGAAATCAGCGGGCCGGAGTGCATGTTGTCGGTTTGAGCGGGCTCCATCTCCAGACCGTATCCAAACCGATGACGCCGGGCGACTCCGTTTGGGGAATGCGAATCTCGCCGGCAGCCCTCTTGTCCGTGCTTGGCGAAGACCCGAAAAAGATGATCGATACGAGCTTCTTCGGGGCGGATGCGAATCCTGCACTTCTCGCCGGACTGGCCGAAGAAATGGCCGCGGTGATAGATCTGGAAGAGGCTGTTAGCGTGTTTGAAAGCAGGATACGCGATATCGCGGCTGGTCCCCACGCGGCCGACCAGCTGGTCGCTGCGGCCGTAAGGATCATTGAGGAAAACCGGGGCGAGATACGTGTGGGCGAACTTTCTCGGCAGTTGGGCCTCAGCACCCGGCAGTTTCAAAGACGCTTCAAGCAGAGTGCGGGGCTGTCGCCAAAACAGTACATTCGTGCGCGGCGGATAAGGGCAGCGGCGATCGACATTATCAGGGATAGCGCCCCGAACTGGGCCGAACGAGCCGCAAGTCTTGGCTTCGCCGATCAATCTCACCTGTCTCGCGAGGTCGTCAGCCTCACCAACCGATCTCCCAACTCTTTCGCCGAGAACGTATCGAAGATCGAACACGGCCACATCATCGAGTAGAAAGATGGCGCAATGTCGCGTTTTCACAATACGCAACATCCGAACGCGAGCATACTCAACCTCGAACTCAAGGTTCGCAAAAAATATGAAAACATTCTTATCGGTCATTTTTATGCTGGCAGCGGTAGTGATCACGTCACAGGCTCAGGCGCCTCCTTCGCCGGAGGCTGCGAAAGCCGAGATGAAAAAGCTGGACAAGCTGGTCGGGCAATGGAAAGGTTCCGGTTGGATACAGCAGGGCCCGAATCGCGAAACCTTTGCCGGGACGGAAAACGTCCAGAGCAAGGTCCAGGGCCTTGCGATACTGATCGAAGGCAAGTTCTCCAACCCAGAAGGCAAGGTCATCCACGAAACCCTGGCTGCGATGTCGTTCGATCCCAAGGTCGGGAACTACCGAATGAAGACCTACCTCGCCAGCGGCATCAGCGGCGAATACGATTTCAAGGCCGTGGGGGAGAATTTCGAGTGGGGGTTTGAAGCCGGCGGAATGACCATCAAATACACCATCACGGCGACCGCTTCCACTTGGCAGGAAGTCGGCGAATATTCGCGAGACGCGAAAACTTGGACGAAATTCTTCGAGATGAAGCTCGACAAGGTAAAGTAAACGATCCCTCAACTTGATCAGCGAAACATCAACACCTGCCGGGCAGTTGGTGTTTCGTTTCATTTCGATCGCGGTTTGAAACGCCATCTGAAACGCGAAATGAGACGGTGCCGAACTTTACTCCTGGCGTGTCGTCCGTGGAAGCCCGCAGGGGGATTCGCAATAACAAATTGTCGTGAACTCGAATAGCGAACAACACAGAAAAACATTAGCGAAAATTCGCGTCAAAACTTTTAGAAAGTTAACCTAACGTAACGCCTACGGATCCCATTAGTCGGCGCGTTCGACGCTCGCCGAAATCGATTTCCCAAACCG
Organism: Pyrinomonadaceae bacterium; assembly: GCA_039916585.1. GTDB lineage: Bacteria > Acidobacteriota > Blastocatellia > Pyrinomonadales > Pyrinomonadaceae > OLB17. The sequence continues at coordinate 10,612 of JBDSLC010000045.1, forward strand.
ATCATTCGTCGCTGACGCGCTACAGGAGTGGGTGAGGCCTCTTGCCGGGGATTGAGATCCAGGGCTAGGGCTACAGTCACCTATCGATACGAGATAAGGAACCCAAAATAGATTTTGCCTAATTGGTTTATTTGGTTATACTTTTCGTGAGTTTGCCTGGAGCCCGTGCTTGATAGGAATTGAGCGTCCGGGAGCGAACGATAAGGATTCGATAGGGTGCTTTTCCAGAGCCCCGTTTAGAAAACAGATTTTTGAGAGGTCGAGCACATCGCGGTTTCGGATTTGTGCTCCCTTTGCGAAAGGCCAATGATAGGGCCTTCGCGTTAAAACGATCCCTAGTGTGAATCAAACCTACTCTCGTTGTTTCGGAGCAAGCCTCCGGTTCACCGAACTCAATAAGTTTATACATACACAAGATCCGTCGCGGCGGTTTATCTAACTGTTGTCGCACGTCTGTTCGTCGAATCCCGCTCAATTTCTCATCCAGCCCAAACTCGATCCTAAACAAATTGAGGACACAAGACTTTTGTATGCCTAAAGAAATGATCATCAGCGTCAATGGACGCGAAAAGAAGATCGCCATTCTCGATAACGGTAAGGTTACCGAATTTTATATCGAGCGTGGCGACGAAGAGAATAGCGGCATCGCCGGGAATATCTATAAGGGCCGCGTACAGCGCGTGCTGCCGGGAATGCAGTCGGCATTCGTAAACATCGGGCTCGAACGCGACGCCTTCCTGTATGTATCGGACTTCTTTGACGAGGAAGAAGAGATCGAACGCATCGTGATGGAGAAGGGCAAACAGCTCTCACCCGAGGAAGCTCGCCGCGAAGCTAACGATAAGATCGACCGTGCTCGCATCGACCGTGAAAAGGCGATGGAATCGACCCAGGAGATCGCTGAGCCGATCGTTGAGGGCGAAGCTTCTGAGGCTGCCGCCCCGCCTGATAGGGGCGGACGTGACGGTGACCGAGACCGTGGGCGTTCACGACGCGGGGGACGCGATAGGGACCGAGATCGGGACCGAGATCAGCCGCGAGGCGGTGATCGTCCAGAGCGCGAGACCGCTCCGCCCGAAGAGATCCATATATCTGAAACCGCACGTGAGACCGAACGTGAGAATAAACGTGAGAATGAGAGTGAGAATGAGCGTCAGTCAGGGACGTTCGACCTGAACGTTGCCGAAGCACCCGTTATCGAGTTTGATGACGGAGGTTTTGAGCGAATCGGCGACGAGGACACGGGCGAGATGTTCAAGGACGCCTACGTGCAGGAGGCGATCCAAGACCGCGTCCGTGCGATCGAGTTCAGCTTTGAGGAAGATGACTCGCCGGCTGAGGTCGGGTCGCTGTTGAGAAAAGTCGCTGCCGACGACGCTGGCTTTGAACGAATCGCAGACGAAGACGAGGCAGTCGACGAAAAGCCGAAGAAAAAGCCTGCAGCGCGATCGCGTTCCAAGAAGGCGGCCGATACCGAGGCCGCTCCTGCCGAGAAGAAATCGCGCGGGAAGAAGAAGGCCGATGATGGATCGGACGAGAAACCTAAGCGTTCGCGTTCGAAGAAGAAGGCTGAGACTGACGAGTCCGCTGAGGATCCTCTTGCCGATGCGGATGCGAGTGTGTGCGAAACGGACGACACGTCGCCGATGGCCGTACGTCGAGGCGGGCGCGGACGTCGTCGCGGCGGAAAACCGAAGAAACAAGAGGACGGCACCGATTCGGTCGAAGGGGTCACCGATGATGAGGAGGGCTCCGAGGAGAGCCCAGCGGCGGCCGAGAACGGCGATCCTGTGATCGAATTTGAATCGGAGAGCGAGTCAGAGGCTGTTAGCGAACCGGATTCGGCAGAGGGCGAGGAGACTGTAGTTGAGGTGACGGATGCTCCGAACGCGGACGGCGATCGTGGCCCGCAGCGCAATAGCCGTGACGATCGGAACCGTGAACCGCGTCGCGGCCGCGGCCGTGATCGAGAGAACAATGGACCACGTGAACGCGAAAACAATTCGCCGCGAGAGCGTGAGAATAATGCTCCGCGTGAACGAGACGACGCTCAGCCGCGAGGTAGAGATAATACTCCGCGTGAACGAGACGACGTTCAACCGCGAGGCAGGGATAATGCTCCTCGTGACCGAGACAATCAGCAACGAGGTGACCGGCGGCCGAACGGACGTGACGATCGAGGCGAACGCCGCGGGCAGCCGACCATTTCGGACCTGCTTCGCGAAGGCCAGGAGATCCTCGTCCAGATCGCAAAAGAGCCGATCGCGAAAAAAGGTGCGCGCATCACGTCGCACATCGCTCTTCCGGGCCGGTTTTTAGTTTATATGCCGACGATCGAGCATGTAGGTGTTTCGCGAAAGATCGAATCGTCGAGCGAACGCGGCCGCCTTCGTACGTTGATCCAACGGATCCGTGCCGAAGAAGATGTTCCGTCGGGCGGATTCATCGTACGCACGGCGGGCATCGGGATCTCGGAAGAGGACCTGCGGCAGGACGCGCGTTACCTCGTGCGTACGTGGCTCGACATTCGAAAGACGAGCGAGAAAGCTAAGTCGCCGGCGATGGTTCACCAGGACCTGGATCTTGTCCAACGTCTACTGCGCGATCAGCTTTCAGATGATTTTGCGGCGATCCGCGTGGACAGCGAAGACGAATATCTCCGCACCGTCGAGTTCATCAACCGCATTCAGCCGAAGCTGGTCCATCGCGTCAAACTTTACACGCGAGAGGAGCCGATCCTTGAGCAGTATGGCGTTCAGGAAGAGATCGATAAGGCCTTGAAGCCGCGTGTCTGGCTGAAATCGGGCGGTTATCTAGTGATCAACCAGACCGAGGCGCTCGTGGCGATCGACGTTAACACCGGCAAGTTTGTCGGCAAGGGCAACGCCCGGCTCGAGGACACGATCACGCGTACGAATATGGAAGCGGTCGACGAGATCGCTCGCCAGATCCGTCTGCGTGACCTCGGTGGCATCATCGTGCTCGACCTGATCGACATGGAAGATCGCCGCAATCGGCACAAGGTATCGCAGGCGTTGCAGGAAGCACTGTCGAGCGATAAGTCGCCGACCAAGGTGCTGTCGTTCAATGACTTTGGGCTGATCATCATGACCCGCAAACGCGTGAAGCAGTCGCTCGAACGCACTATGTGCGCTCCTTGCGAGTATTGCGAAGGCGCGGGCTGGGTGAAATCGCCGACCACCGTTTGCTACGAGATCCTGACGGAAGCGAGACGGCTCGCGAAGCATACGGAAGACGTTCGACAGACGACCCTGCGTGTGCATCCGGATGTCGCAAAAGCGTTGCGCTCAAGTGAACGGAGCGTCCTCGAGGAGATCGAGGAGCACCTTGGCTACATCGACGTAACCGCCGATCCGCACATACATCAGGCACAGTACGACTTCGCGTTCGTTTAGATCGAGGGGCGACGAGGACAATTGAAAGAGGCTAGCGAAAATGATCGCTAGCCTCTTTTCGTGTATGTCACTTTAGTTTCGATCGTAGATCTCAATGCCGACGATCCGTACCATCTGGAAATCGTCAAGAGCGTCGTGCGGTATCAGGGATGTCGTGTCGATCATCACCATTACGCGATCGCTTTCCATGCGGGGGATAAGGCTTTCGGTGACGGGGAGGTCGACTAGACCCGATGCGGGAATTGCGACTTCACCCAGAAAATTGCCCTCATAGCTGACAGTCACTGGCGTGCTTGTCGGAAGCTGACAGGTCCTGTAAAGCTCCGGACGACGTTCGGCAAGGGAGAACGTGAATTTGGGCATCGGGGGTACGGATCTTAGGTAGCTAGAAAATGATCAGATCTTTTGAGTAGTCTTGATTATACATAATCCAGTTTTTGCACGGTAACAAAAATTGCCAGCCTTTTCAGACGGCTTTTGATCCAATTTTCGCGCATTCTCGCGTAGTTGCTTAGATAGTCCGGATCGTAAATCACTTCCACTTAAACGACCCGGACATCAGGCGGCCTAGAGCTTGAGATCTTTTTTCAATTCCTTAGGGCTCGTGGGTTTGTTGAAGATCGATTCGGGTACGCGGACGTTGAACTCGACAAATTCATAGTTGATGCGTGACGTCGGTTTGCCGTTCGTAAAGCGGTCAACGATGTAAGGCGTGCGAATGCCGCCGACGTCTACCCATTGGGCGTAACGATCTTCTTCGGTGGCTTCTTCGCCGTCGGAATTTGTCCGTTTATAGCTTGCCTTTATCGGCATTCCGTCCTCGGCAAATTCGAACTCGACGGTCAACCCGTCTTCGTACTTCAGCCGAACAACATCATTGCGCTTACCGAGGGTCGCCGGGCGTCTGCCGACATAGGAGAGCTCGCCTTTCCCGCGCCAGGCGCCGCGTAAGAGTGTGTCGAGACTCACTCGCATACCGTGTTGGAAGTTATCTATCTGCGTCTCGTTTTGGACCTTGATCAATTCCTGATCACCGTCATAAACCCAGCCGCTCGTCCCAACGTTTGTCTGAACGAACTTAGTCTTCCCTCCCTTGAATTCGGTTCGTTCTTTGTCGGGATAAACGATGACATCTATAAAGGTTTGCGAAGACGCGATCATGCCGTCCTTAAACAGGCTGAATCTGCCGCGTCCGACCTGGCTCGTCACCTTAAGATAACGGTCGCCGCCTATAGTATCGCTCGCCGTTTTGAGGATGCCTTCGGCATCCTGCGCGAAAATGTTAGCGGAAGTCGAGAATGCAAGCGCTAAGAGAGTGAGGGAAATAAGTATCAATTTGCTCATAAGAAAAGGCTTCGGCGAGTTTATCACCGAAGCCTTTGATGCGTGAACGACGCGTAAGGTTTAGTTCAAGCTGAACGCGTCGTTTGGCGAAACGACGATCTCGCCGTCGGTTGCGTCGACGATAAAGCGGCCGGCGGTCTTCCAGAGGTTGGTGATCGGGAGTTTTACCTTTTGGTCGATGTGCCGCTTGAGGAATCTTGCCCCGTAGGCCGGGGAAAAACCTTTCTCGGTCAATGCATCTACAGCGGCTTCCGTGATCTCCACGAACTTACCCTGACGTTCCATGTTTCGCTTCACCTTACTGAGATAGAGGCGTGCGATCTCGCGGACCTCGTCCATTGTCAGCGGCGAGAAGACAACGATCTCGTCGATGCGATTACGGAACTCCGGAGAGAATCGTGTCTCAGCGGCCTTCATCACATCTCCGCGGATCTGCTTCATATCACCGAGCGATTTCTGCCCGAACCCGAGCGGCTTTTCATATTTCTTGAAATTATCCGACCCGAGGTTCGAGGTCATGATCACGATCGCGTCTGAAAGGTAAACTTTTTTGCCGCGGCCGTCGGTGATCCAACCCTCGTCGAACGCTTGGAGGAAGATGTTCATCAGATACGGGTTCGCCTTCTCAACCTCATCGAGCAGCAATACCGTGTAAGGATTGTCCCGAAGTTGTTCGGTCAAGATTCCGCCGCGTTCGCTGCCGACGATACCGCGAGGCATGCCGATCAACTTTTCGATGCCGACGGTGCCCTCACCGTACTCCGACATATCGATGCGGATCATCTTATTCTCGTCGCCGAACATAAACTCGGCAACGGCCTTGGCAAGCTCGGTCTTGCCTACACCCGTTGGCCCGAGGAACAGGAGCACGCCGTCCGGAGCGTAGTGATTCTCTTTTAGCGGGCCTTTGTTCAAGCGGAGCCTTTCGGCGACGGCTCGGACTGCATCCTTCTGACCGATCACACGTCCGCCGAGATCTAGCTCCATCGCTGAGAACCGATCAGCGGTGTCGCGATAGATCATATCCTTCGGAATGCGCGATTCCTGAGAGATTACGTCGATAATGTGTTCAGGTTCGACGACCAGCTTTTCCGGCTCGTTGATCTCAACCTTTACCGAAGCTGTATCGAGCCAGCCTATAGCTTTGTCCGGAAGGTGGAGATTTCGGATGTATTTCGGCGACATTTCGAGGGCGGTGTTGATCGCCTCGTCCGAGATCGTGACGGAATAGTTCTTCTCGAGTCGAGGCTTCAAACCCATCAAGATCTCGCGAGTTTCGTCGATCGTCGGCTCCTCGACTTTCACCAGGCGGAAACGCCGAGCGAGAGCTTCGTCTTCACCGATGTACTCCTTGTACTCGGTCATCGTGGTGGCACCAATTATCCTTAGTTCCCCGCGGGCGAGTGACGACTTGAACATATTGCCCGCATCGCTCGACGTGCCCATCGCCGCACCCGCACCAATGATCGTGTGAGCTTCGTCGATGAAAAGAATGATGTGATCTTTCTCTTTAACCTCATCGATGATGCCTTTGATACGCTCTTCGAACATACCGCGAAGCATCGTGCCCGCGACAAGTCCGCCCATTTGAAGTTGGACGATGTGTGCATCGCGAAGTCGGGCCGGAACCTTCTCAGGTTCGAGCTCGATCAGCCGTGCGAGGCCTTCGACAACGGCCGTCTTGCCAACTCCGGGTTCGCCGACAAGCATCGGCGAGTTCGAGCGCTCCTTGTGCGAAAGGATCTCGATCATCTGGCGGATCTCTCGGTCACGCCCGATCGTCGGCGGAATCTTATCCTGCCGGGCGAGTTTGTTCATCGAAACGCCGAAGTGGCGTAGGAAGCTCGGAAGCTCGTACTTCTGCCGCGATCTTTCTTCTTCCTTCTCACGCTTTCGGATTCGGGTCCTTGCCGTCTGCGCTACCTCGTCAGCTGGAACGCCAAGATTCTGCAGCACGTCGTTCAACACGCTCTGCTCGTCGTTGGACAGAACGTAAAAGATATCGCTCGCGTCGATAACGCGGCGTCCTTGCGAACGCGCCCTATCCATTGCCCGCTTGAAAAGCTCCGTCGTTTCGGGTGCGATCCGGAAACCTTTACCGGTGTGCTGCCGGCCGGCTTCCATCCGCTTCTCGATCAGGAGTTTGACTGAACGCGGATCTACGGCAAGATCGCGCATCGTCGAGGTGAACAGGTCGTCTTCCTCGCGAGTGACCGCGTGGAGTATGTGTTCGATAGCGACATAGTTCTGGTCTCTTCGCTTCGTTTCGTCGAGCGCGGTTTCCAGAACACGCCGGCCGCTTTCACTAAATTTGTCTTTGTATGCGTCGATGTCTGCCATATTGCTTTGGTGGAGAAAGCCCGAATAGTTGGATGCCGAGGATCTGGCATATTATGCCAATACTCATTCTACCATTTCGAGCGATGTATCATTCAAGATTTAAAACCTGGGTCAAAAAGCCCGGGCGTTAACCCGGGCCGTAATCCAATTCCGTTTTTCACTGCCGCTATCCGCCATCTTTAGCCCGCCGACTGAGCCCTTCCGCGGCCGACCTGCACCTTTGCGGGTCGGAGCAATTGATTGCCAAATCTATACCCGCGTGAGTATTCTGCAGTTACTTTCCCATCCTGATCGGCATCAACTTCAGCCATATCGATCGCCTCATGCACTTCGGGGTCGAAGGTCATTCCAATGGACCCTACCGGTTCAACCCCAACGCTGATCAGTGCCTGCTCGAACGATCGGGCAGTGCCGACTACTCCATTGCGAAGATTTTCGATCGACGGATCCGTCTCGCTGGCAGATACCGCAAGATTCAGGTTGTCGAGCACCGGAAGCAGTGTAGTCAAAAAGTTGAACTGCGCCTGCTTTGATCGGTCCTCGAGCGTCTTTAGCAAACGGGCCCGCATATCGGCGGTTTCCTTCTCGAGGGTTGCTTTTGCCTCTTCGAATTTCGCCTGCACGCCGATCAGTTTCGACTCAGCCGCCTCACGCCGTTCAGTCTCCGCTTTTAGCTTTGCTTCAAGGGCGATCTCCGCGGCTGAAGCCAAGGAGCCCTTGTCAAGAGCCGGATCGTCAGCCACGCGCTCGCCGTCGGCATTAAAGCGTGTTTTGTCAGTAAAAGGGATATTCACTTCGTCATCACCCAAGAGTTCTTCCAGAATTCCGTCAGTCTCGTTAATCATGATCAATTAAAACTTCTATTTTAGCCCTTCAGGTTTCTATCAGCTAACCGCCGCCTTCTGTTCGCCCTCTGCAGGTGAGAAGACAAGATGGCCGTCACGAGCCGAAAC
>JBDSLC010000046.1:0-8020 GCA_039916585.1 Pyrinomonadaceae bacterium
CGATGACGTTCAGCGTGCTTATCGCCGGCCAGATGGTCGTCACCCTAGTCATCGATCATTTCGGGTTATTGGGCCTTCCGGTTAAAGAAGTCAGTTTGGCGAGGCTCGGCGGGATCTTGCTGATCACTGCGGGCGTTATTTTGATCCGAAGATTTTAGTTCGTAAGAGTGACGCCTTTAGGCGTTTGCCTCTTGCTAGCACGAACGCCTAAAGGCGTCACTCTTACTTTTCTTGATGACCCAGTTCATCCTTAACAATCAGGACGTCTCAACCGATCTACCATCCGGCATGACGGTGCTCGATTTCGTCCGCTATCGGCAGAACCTGAAGGGTACGAAGATCGGATGCCGCGAGGGTGACTGCGGGGCATGTACGATTTTGGTCGGGGAGTTGATGGATGATAAGGTGCGATACCGCTCGATGACATCATGCCTAATGCCGCTCGCGAACGCCGCCGGGAAGCATATTGTTACCATTGAGGGAATCAATCGCGCGGACGGCTCTCTCACACCGGTTCAGCAAGCGATGGTCGATGAAAGCGGTACCCAATGCGGATTCTGCACGGTCGGGTTCGTAATGTCGCTGACCGGACATTGTCTTGGTAGCGACGCCGGTGTCGGCCGTCCGTCTGTCAGTAGCCCGCACGTAAGTAAGGGCTCCCTTTCACCCACAGGCGCCGCGATATCCTCGATCGACGGCAACATCTGCCGCTGCACTGGTTACAAGTCTATTGAACGTGCAGCCGCGCGGTTGTGCTCGCAGGCAGAACCGCCTGCGTTAGCAGGTGACGAGGCGGCTGCCAAGGGACCTCGATTGGTGCCGGAATATTTCGATAGCATCGCCCGCCGACTTTCGGGCCTTGCAGATGGGTCACCTCCTGACCAGCCACTTACGCTGTCGGTTCTGCCGTTCGTAGCGGGCGGCACTGATGCTTACGTCCAGCGACCCGAACTCCTCGCAGAAACCGAGGCCGCGCATCTCTTCTACAACGACGCTCTGCGCGGCATCCGAGACCTCGGTGACTACATCGAGATCGGCGCGTCTGCAACAGTAACTGACCTGCTCGAATCGGCGGTGATGAACGCAATTTTCCCGGATCTCTACGAACATCTAAAGCTCGTTTCGTCGACCCCGATCCGAAACATGGCAACGCTCGCGGGCAACTTCGTAAACGCCTCGCCGATCGGCGATATGACGGTTTGGTTTCTCGCGTTGGACGCTTCGATCCTAATCAGCTCCCCTCCTTACGAAGGAGGGGGGGCCGCCGGTTTGGGCGGACGGGGTGGTTCCCTCGTTCGCGAGATCCCGCTCGCTGATTTCTATCTGGGCTACAAACAGCTCGCGAAAACCGACGACGAGATCGTCACGGCAGTTCGATTCAAGAAACCCTTCGGCGATTTCCGTTTCAACTTCGAAAAGGTCTGTAAGCGCACCTATCTCGACATCGCGAGCGTGAATACAGCCATCTCGTTAAAACTATACGACGACGGACCTCCCGTTCCTTCCGTGTTACTGTCGGAGATCGAAGCACCGAAACCTAGAATCCAAATCGCGCATCTCTCCGCTGGCGGAGTTTCACCGATACCGCTATACCTGCGCAAGACTTCGGCGTTCCTCATCGATAAGGAGGTCTGTGAGGAAACCTTAGATCTGGCGGCCGAGATCATACAGGACGAGATCTCGCCTATCTCCGACGTCCGCGGTTCGGAGAACTACAAGCGGTTACTACTCGGTCAGCTCTTTCGAGCGCATTTTGTCGAACTATTTCCACAGAGCACCCACTAATGACGACGAAAAACAAAGTCATAGTCTGCTTAGGAGTCGTCTCGGGGACGATCTCACTGCTTATCTTCGGTTACTTTGCGCTCATTGTTTACATAAACTGGCCCGCCAGTCCCATTGCCGAGAACATACACGTTACTAGTGAATGGACAGACATTACCGTTGATCCTGCCTTGAAAGCCAAACATAGGAGCCAGTCGCTAAATCTGAGAATTGCTGACTTCGATATGGGATCTAGTCCGAATGTCTCTGAGATCAAGCTACCGGACGGTACGATTGTCAGGCCGGAAATTGAAATCTACGATGAGGCTGGTCAAAGGCTAGCCATGAGGCATAGCGGATTTGGAAGGAAATATTTTGACGCCGTCGTATTTAGACCTGTCGAATCTCTCGCGCCAGCCAGAAGGTATTCAAAGATCAGAATTCGAAGCGACGTGCCATTTACCTGTCAAGGAATATACTGGATCGACTACGACCCGAAATAGACTCAAATTTGAAGAATATCGACTCACATTCACACGTTCGCGGCGAGAGCGTTTACCTTGATGACATTCCGCTCGTCGAGGGGACGTTGTTTGCGTGCGTGTTTGATTCGCCGGTTGCTCATGGAAAGCTGATGGACGTTGATACGAGCGAAGCGGAGAAGTCCGATGGTGTGTTTCGGATCATCACTGCGAAAGACCTGACCGGCGAGAATCAGATCGGCGGGATCGTGCCTGACGAACCGCTGCTTGCGGACACGGAAGTTCATTTCCAGGGAATGCCGATCGCGGTCGTGCTGGCGGAAACCGAGGAGCTTGCACGAAAGGCGGCGAGGAAGATCACCGCCGAGATCGAACCCCTGCCGATCGTGACCGATCCGCGTATAGCGGCGGCGAACGGTGATCTAATAGTGCCGCCGAAGAGGTTCATACTCGGAGATACGACTGCGGCTTTTGAAGCCTGCGAGTACGTATTCGAAGGCCGAACGGAGCAGAACGGGCAGGAACATCTCTACATCGAAACGCAGGGTGCGTACGCCGTCCCCACTGAGAATGGGGGACTTCGAGTTTATTCATCGACACAAGGCCCGACCGCGGTTCAGCGTGCAGTCTGCCGTGTTACGGGGCTGCCGATGCATCAAGTCGAGGTCGACGTTCAGCGGCTCGGTGGAGGGTTTGGCGGGAAGGAAGATCAGGCGAACGCGTGGGCCGCGATCTGCGCAGTCGGGACGCAGCTTACAAAAAGGCCGGTGAAATACGCTTTGCACCGAATGGAAGATATGCGGATGACCGGTAAGCGGCATCCGTATACTTCCGACTACAAGATCGGGCTCGACAAAGATCTGAAGATCATCGCGTATGAAGCGACGTTCTATCAGAACGCGGGAGCGTCGGCCGACCTTTCGCCGCCGGTTCTCGAACGCACGCTCTTTCACTGCACCAACAGCTACTTCATCCCGAACGTTACGGCGACGGCATACTGTTGCCGCACAAACCTTCCGCCCAACACTGCCTTTCGCGGATTCGGTGGCCCGCAGGGTATGTTCGTGATCGAATCGGCTATTGCGCACGCGGCGGAGAAGTTTGGCGTTCCCGCATCCGAGATCCAACGCAAGAATCTGATCGACAACGGCGACGAATTTCCGTACGGCCAGATTGCCGAAAGCGATGCGATCACGAGTTGGAAACAGGGCGATGCGAAGTATGATTTCGCCGCGTTGCAGAGTGAAGCGGACGAGTTCAACGCATCTTCCAAGTATTTCAAGAAAGGCCTCGCGATGATGCCGGTTTGCTTTGGAATATCGTTCACGAAAACGCCAATGAACCAGGCTCGCTCGCTCGTACACGTTTACACAGACGGTAGTGTCGCGGTCTCGACCGGAGCAGTCGAAATGGGCCAGGGAGTGAACACGAAGATGGCTCAGGTCGCGGCGAAAGTGTTTGGATTGCCGATCGAAGCGATTAAGGTTCACACCGCGAACACGCTTCGCATCGCCAACACATCACCGACCGCAGCATCGGCCGCCGCCGATCTGAATGGCAAGGCAACTCAGTTGGCGTGCGAGACGATCAGGGAACGATTGCTGGAAGTTGCAGTGCCGCTAGTCGAAGCGGAAATGGCTGAAGGCGTCACTCTTGCGGATGGGTTCGTTCATTTGAACGGTGAGAGAACCTCGCTCGATTGGAAAACGCTCGTAATGACCGCTCATCTCGAACGCGTGAATCTCAGCGAGCACTCCCATTACGCGACTCCCGGCATCAACTTTGACTGGAGCACGGCAAAAGGACATCCGTTCGCATATCACGTCTACGGCACTGCGATCGTCGGCGTTACGGTCGATTGCCTTCGCGGGCGCTACGAGGTCGATTATGTAAAGTGCTGCCACGATTTCGGCACATCGATGAACACGGCAGTCGACAACGGCCAGATCGAGGGCGGTATCGTCCAGGGAATTGGATGGATGACGATGGAAGAGGTTGTTTACGATACCGACGGCAAACTTCGCTCGAACGCTCTATCGACCTACAAGGTTCCCGACATCCATTCGGTCCCGAAAGAGATCGCGATAACCCCTCTCGAAACGGATCGGGAAAATCTAGCCGTCCTCAACTCCAAAGCCGTCGGCGAACCGCCCCTAATGTACGGCATTGGCGCCTATTTCGCGATTCGCAATGCGATCAAATCATTCCGCGATCGCTCGCCCGACTTCGACGCTCCGTTCACGCCTGAGAAGGTTTTGATGAATCTATATTCCTCGCGTTAGATTCAAACAGGATAGCCAGGATGCACAGGATAGACATCCTATTTATCGGGTTCATCCTGTTCGATTAGTTTGTGCGATAGAATTCTTTGGTGCGGAAAGAACTCGAACTCTGGCAATTTATCCACGACCGCATCGCTCGGGGCGGGAACGTGATTCTCCTCATCGTCGCTGAAAGCAGTGGTTCGAGTCCCGGCCGTGCCGGATATAAGATGGCCGTTTCGGCTGATGGCGAACTCTACGGCTCTGTCGGTGGCGGCGTGATGGAAGTCAATTTGGTGGAGGAAGCTCGAAGGCTCTTGTCAGAACCGGGAGCGATAGCGACCGGGTTCCGAGAGTGCGTCCATCAAACCAACTCTCCTAACGCGTCCGGCATGATCTGCTCGGGCAGGCAGACGGTGATCATCAAACGGCTCGGAGCAAGTGATCTGGAAACAGTACAACTGCTCAACGAGAGCGATGCTTCATCCGCACTGGTGATCACGCGCTCACGCTTTGGATTAGAGAAGATCTCACCCAAGGATGCGAAGGAGCCAATCACGTTTTCGAAGGACGAAGACGGAAATTTCCACTATCGCGAAAGCCTCTTTTCCCAGCCGGCACTTTACATCCTCGGCGGCGGCCACTGTGCTCTCGCGTTGTCGGAGCTAATGGTGAAACTCGGTTTCTACGTCACTATCTTCGACGACCGGCCTGAGCTGAACACGATCGCGAAAAATGAGTTCGCAGACGAAATCTCAATAATCAGCAACTATGAGAACGTCAGCAAATTCATTCCCATCCGCGACGATATATACATTGTCGTAATGACACTCGGTTACGCATCCGACAAAGTCGTGATCAAGGGTTTATCCGATCGGAACTTCAAGTACTTCGGCGTACTCGGAAGCAAGGCGAAGATGGCGACTCTATTAAAGGAATTAAAAGGGGAAGGAATTCCAGACGAACAACTTGCACGCATCCGCACCCCGATCGGCATCCCGATCAACAGCCATACCCCAGAAGAGATCGCCGTCAGCATCGCCGCCGAGATCATTTCAGTGAAGAACTCAGAATGATCTTGGAACAATTCCTCGCGTGCGGTGTCTAACCTAGCGGCACCGAAATCAGGAGGAATTGAATATGTTTGATAAACTCGTCGAATCGTCTTCGACCGGTGCCGACCTTCGGCCCCGCCGCCGAATCTTTGCCGCGGCCCTCGTCTTGGTCTCGGTTTTCTTCTCAGCCGCAGTTGTCGCCAGCATCTACGCCGCCGACTTTGAACTTGGAACTTCCAATTTCGACATCGCCGAACTGCTCACTCCCGTCACGGAGAATCAGCCGCCGAGTGAGCCGGAACCGCAGCGTCCGCCAGCCCGTACTAACCAACAGAATACGGCAACCGAAACGACTCGACAGATCGTGATGGCAAGCACGAGCGACCCTACGCGGGTGCCGATTACAACCTCGACAGCGGTGAACCCATATTTGTCGATGCCGGAAGGAAAGTTCAAAATCGGGCCCCGCGACACTACCGGCCCGCTGCCGGACGCAAACCCCGGAACCGAAATCGGCAATGGTTAGTCTTATCGGGTACCCGATCCTGAGAATGGCGATTCTAAACCCGCACCGCCGGCACCGCCGAAAATCGAGGCTCCGAAACGGACCGTCTCCATCGGTGTCGCGAACGGTATCGCTATTGACCTGCCCAAGCCGCCTTATCCACCTACCGCTCTTGCGGTTAGAGCGTCAGGAGCAGTGAGCGTGCAAGTAACTATTGACGAGCACGGGAAGGTCATATCGGCAAAGGCCGCGAGCGGGCATATTTTGCTTCGCCAAGCTGCGGAGCAGGCAGCGTGGAAGGCCCGTTTTACACCGACCAAACTTTCCAATGTTCCTGTGAAAGTAACCGGCGTAATCGTCTACAACTTCACCCGCTAATAACACTCATCTCCCCACACCGCTACTCGTCGCATCAGCTCTGCGAGGGTAGCGGTTTTCTAGATTGCAAGGAATTCGATCAGGCCGTGGGTATCGAGATCGTAGATGGGGACGGGAAACTTAGACTTGAGATCTTCGAACATCATTCCGTCGAGCAGGATCGGTTCGTCGGACTTGATGGTGTGTTTGGGAATGATGGCGAAGTCGCCTTTGATCTGGTCGGCGATCGCGAGGTAGTCCTTGCCCGTCAGCAAGCCGGCAACAGAAACATCTCCGCCGAAATAGAGATTAGGCACCGACAGGACTCGAAGCTTCGATCCGGTGAGGCGATCGTATTCAGCGATCTGGCCGCCAAGTATGGGGGCAAACATTTCACCCGTCAGGATCGTGCCGTTCAGCTTCTTCCCTCGCGGCCGGTCGATCGGCTGCGTCGTCGCGACCTCAACCCGGGCAGGCACGCGAGCCTCCGGCCGGATACGAGTATTTCGCAGAAACTGGCGAGCGATCTGCACGGCATCACCGCGGTCCGACGCCTTTCGCGAAGAATTCAAAAGTTTCTCGAACGCACTCAAAAAAGATCGCACCATCCCGACGCCATCCTCGATCTGCGGATAATTGCCATAGTGCCGCCGCGACGGGATCTCAACGCCGCCCTTCAAATAGATCTCGTCACCGAGGAACGCGAACGTCGTCCCGAGTGTCCGCCGAAATTCTTTCTGCAGCTTCTCAACCTCGCGAATCGTGCGTTGGCAGAACTCGGGCGTGACGCGGGTCAACCGATCATCGGTGTTGTATCGTGTGAGGGCAACCGGCACTACCGCGGTACTCACAACCTTCGGATAATGCGATGCAAGATCTCGCAGCGTCTTTTCAAGCTGCTTGCCGTCGTTGATATTCGGACACAACACGACCTGAGCGTGGATCTCGATGTCG
Organism: Pyrinomonadaceae bacterium; assembly: GCA_039916585.1. GTDB lineage: Bacteria > Acidobacteriota > Blastocatellia > Pyrinomonadales > Pyrinomonadaceae > OLB17. Next base: position 7,379 of record JBDSLC010000046.1, read on the forward strand.
TTGTCGAGCAGCCGTTGAAACTTTTCGAATATATCCGCACGACTCTCTTCAACGCCAAGCAGATACGCTCGCGTCTTCAGGTCGGTCGCGTGAACAGAAACATATTGCGGGGAGAGACGCTGTTCGATGATGCGGTTCATCTCGTCGTCAGTGATGGACGACAGCGTGGTGTAGTTGCCGTATAGGAATGAGAGGCGAATGTCCTCGTCGCGCACGAATAACGATGGGCGAGCGTCGGCAGGATTCCCTTTACAAAAGCAGAAAAGACATTCGTTGGCACACTGCCGCGGCACTATCTGCTCGAACATCAAGCCGAAATCTTCACCTTCCTCGCGATCGAACTCGATCTCGAGCATCTCGCCGTCCACCTTGCGAACGTTGAACGTCAACTCGGTTTCACCACCGGTCTGAAACCTGAAATCCAGGTAGTCGCGTACGTTTCGGCCATTCACCTTCACGATCCGATCGTTCGGCTGCAGCTCCAGCTCCTCACCAAGGCTGTCCGGCGTCACCTCCGTGATCGTCACGCCTGGGCGGCGAAGCTGCGTTATGGCTGGTGTTACGGCAAATTCGTACATCGTGATAAGCTTCTTAGTGTAGATTTTCCTCGGAAAGGTTGGCAAGCACTTCCCACTCTTACCC
>JBDSLC010000047.1:0-10174 GCA_039916585.1 Pyrinomonadaceae bacterium
CAACACGGCGACGAGTGCAGAGAGCTTGTCGTTGTCGCCGAGCAATATTTCCTCGACCGCGGTAGTGTCGTTCTCGTTCACGATCGGCAGGTATGAATATTTGATCAGCTCCTCGATCGTGTTCAGCGTATTCTGCCGTGACGTTTCGTTTTCAAAATCGCGATAGGTCATCAGGCACTGAGCCGTCGGAATGCCCAGGTCGCCGAACACCTCATTGTATGTCCGCATCAGCAGCGGCTGCCCGATCGCGGCCATCGCCTGTTTCGACTCGATCGGCTTTCCCGCGTCTTTGATATTGATATATTGCTTCGCCGCCGCGATCGCTCCCGACGAAACGAGCACAATGTCGAACTGATCACGAAGCACGAGTATCTGCCGGCCGATGTCCTCGATCTTCCCGCGCGAAATTAGCCGCGTTCCGCTCGTTAGAGTCGATGTGCCGATCTTTAATACAAGTCTCTTCTTCATGGGTAGATTTGAAACCGAGGAACAGTATGTAGAGGATCCTTCTGTCTGGTTTCAGCATCCAGTTTATCCTGTGCATCCTGGTAGATTTCTTTGCTAGCCTCGAACGTGCCCATCGCCGAACACAAACCACTTGTTAGTCATCAAGTGCTCTGCCCCCAGCGGCCCGCGAAAGTGCAGCTTTTGGGTCGATATCGCGATCTCTGCCCCAAGGCCCAACTCGCCGCCATCAGTGAATCGCGTCGATGCGTTGTGATAAACCGCCGCACAATCGACGCGCTTCATAAACTCTTCTGCCTTTGCAGCGTTTGATGTAACGATCGTCTCAGAATGACCGCCGGAATGCTTGTTGATCTTCCCAATAGCCGTGTCCAGACCATCGACGATCCCGATCACTATCTTCGCGGAAAGAAACTCTTCGTCCCAAATCTCCTCACTCTCGACAGGTTTAACCCCTGGGTTCAAATCGCAAACTTCCGCATCGCCAAAGACCTCTACCTGTATCGCCGAAAAGCTCGCGACTAGATCGGCTACCAAGTCACCAACGCTAGGAAGTGAACGATCGATCAAGATCTTATCGAGAGCGTTGCAGACGCTCAACCGCGACTTGCCGTCGACTGCGATCATCACAGCCATGGCAACGTCTGCTTCACTATCGACGTACAAAAAGTTATTCCCGCGTCCACTGACTATCACCGGAGCTGATGAATTCTTCAGAACAAAGTCGATCAGCGCGTCGCCGCCGCGAGGGATCACGAGGTCAAACTTCTCTCGACCGCCAGCTATCAACGAACGCGTTTCATCACGCGAAAGGTCCAGATAACGAACAATCTCAGCCGACTCACCCAACGCCCGATGCCACAGTTCGACGAGCAAAAGGTTGGTGTTCCGCGCTTCCTTTCCGCCTTTCAGCAAGATGTGGTTGCCGCCCTTCATCGCTATGGCGGCGGCTTCGATCGTGACGTCCGGCCGGGCTTCGTAGATGATCAGCACCGTCCCGAACGGCACCTTCCGATTCTCGATCTGCAGGCCGTCTTCGCGAACATGAGATGAAATAACGAACCCTTCCGGGTCCGCTTGCGCCGCGACGCTTTCCACCGACCGGATCATCGCATCGATCTTGGCATCGTTCACTTTCAGCCGATCGACGATCACGGCATCATCCGGCGGACACGCTGCGAGATCCGTCGCGTTCGCCGCTAGAATGGCCGCCCGCTCACCGTCCAGCAATGAGGCAAGCGTGCGAAGTATGTCCTGCTTATTAAGATCCGCCATTAAAACAAGTTATTATCCTTTCACAATGAAACTATTCTCGCTTATAGCTTTAGCCCTCGCAATCATGTGCGTTTCGCAAGAGGCGACTGCGCAAACGAAAACGATCATCCTCGTCCGCCACGCCGAAAAGGCCGACGCGACGAGCCAGGATCCGGAACTCTCGGTCGAAGGAAAACAGCGTGCCGAGAGGCTCGTAGAGGTCGCCGGCAAGTACAAGCCCGGTGCGTTCTACTCAACCAACTTCAAACGCACGCGAGACACGCTTGTACCGCTCGCCGCGAAACGAAAGCAGCAGGTTGTGATCTACGACCCGCGCAAACCCGCCGAACTGCTCGATCTCATCACAAAAAGTAAGATCAAGCGTCACATGGTCGCGGGTCACAGTAACTCGGTTCCCGGCCTCGCAAACTTCATCGGGAAAAAAGATGTCTTCAAGAATCTCGACGAGTCGGAATACGGCGTGATCTGGATCATTCGAATGAAGAACGGCCGGATCGTCAAGACCGAAGTGATGCCTTACTAGCTAAAGAGAGCCACAGGAGAGGAAATGAGCATACCCAAACACTATTCAGCCGTGATGCCCTATATGGTGCTTCGCGACGGCGAGGGATTCATCAAATTTATCACCGCTGTCTTCGGCGCCACGGAGATCCTTCGTGTGAACAAAGACGACGGCAGTCTGATGCATGCCGAGTATGACATCAACGGCGGCACTGTGATGTTCGGCCAATGCGGCGAAGAGTGGCCCGCGTTTCCTTGCGGAATGTTCGTGTTGGTCAAAGATGTCGATGATATCTATGCGAAAGGTCTAGCGAACGGTGCAAATAGCAATCAGGAGCCCGGCGACCGCGGCTACGGACGCACTGCCGGATTCCTCGACCCGAACGGCAACCAGTGGTGGCTGAACGATCCCGAAAATATCGTGGGTTAAAGCGTTCAAACTCAGCTCGCCGCAAAAGGAAAGGTGCGGTAATTAGCTTCCGCACCCTACTGAAATTTGAAATTAGAGATCTGAAATTACTTCTTATCCTTCTTGTCTTTCGCGAAATACCCCTCGCGGTGCGTCACTCTTACTTTCTGTTTCGAAAGTTCCGGATTCACGACCTCTATTGCGAGCTTGCGATACGATCCGTCCAACGCAGGATTGGTCGGCTCGTATGCCAAAAGATACTGCGACCGCATCTCTTCCTCGATCTGTTTGAAAGCTTCACGAAGCTGCCGTTCATTCCGCGGGAAAAAAGCACGTCCGCCGGTCCGCTCTGAGATACGCTTGAGTGCGCCTTCGTCGACGCCGGCATAGAAATTATCGCCGATCCCGACCGAATAGATCACGGCTTCCGAACGTTGAGCCGCCTGGACCGCTTCATCCAATTTCTTGCGTCCCGAAGTGTTCACACCGTCAGACAATAAAATGATCGCCCGTCGCGTTTTGTCGGGAGAGAACCCGAGAACGTCCTCAGAGGTTACCCAGATCGAATCCCAGATGGCGGTCGAACCTGCGACCGCTGTTCCGGTGCTCGATATCGGCGGTGTAGGAGCCATCACGCCCCCGCCGATGTACCCTGCCGGAGCCACAAACTTGACCCGATCGATCGCACGGCGAAGACGAGTCAGGTTGTTTGTCATCCCTTGTTCGAGCGTCGATTCACCAGTGAAAGACACGACCGCAACCTCATCTTTCTCGGGACGAATAAACGACTCAAGAAACGAGATCGCCGCCATCTTTTCTTCCGGCAGCGTGCGTTCCTGCGAGATGCTTGTGTCGATCAGGATCGCAAGGCTGAGCGGCAGATCGACCTGACGCGTAAACGCTACGACGTCCTGCGGCTTTCCGTCTTCCAGTATCCGAATGTCTTCCTTCTTGAGCCCCAACAGAAGCCGTCGATCTTTATCCTGCGCCGTGAAAAGAATATTCACGACCTCGGTATCAATGCGGATCTCTTCGTCTTCCGGATCGGGCGGCGTGGGCGTCGGCTTAACGCCAGAGTTGCTTTGCGCAGCAGTGTCGGGTGCGTAAAAGATCGCTCCCGCAAAGCCTGCCATCAGCAGGCTGAAAAGTAAAAATGCTCTAACTCGATTCTTCATCTGTTGTCGGATGACCCGAACACTCCGCCGCGTTCGCCCTTATCGCAGAGTGTCGCGGATCGCGCGATAGCTTTCCTTGCTGCGGAGCTTGTATTTTTTCTCAAGATCTTTATTGGTCAGACGCACCTCGATCTTTCTGTCGCGCCCGTCGTAAGTCTGGTTAGCAGGCCGATAGGTAATGATGTACTGACCCTGGAGCTCTTTCGAGATTCGCGTAAACGACCGTTCAAGTTGCGTCATATCACCCGAGAAAAATGCCTCGCCGCCGGTCGCTTCCGCAAGGCGTGTGATGTTCTTGTCGCCTTTATCCTTTACCGTTCCCACCTCGACACCCGGGACCGATCCCAGGAAGCCGCCCTTCGTCGATATAACAAAGATCGTCGTCTCCGTTCGCTGGGCAATGTCGATCGCATCCTGCAGTTCTGCACGGCTGAACGTATCATCGCCGTCCGTGATCACGACGACCACTCGCCGGCCGGGAACGCTACGAAGCTTCTCATCGGTAAACTGCCAGACCGCGTCGTATAAAGCGGTCTGCGAACCGGTCTTCTTTACCTTATCTACCGCTCTGTCAAGCAGATCGAGCTTATCGGTAAAGTCCTGCTGAAGCTGGATCTGGTGATCGAACGTCATGAACGCCGCCTTATCTTTCCGAAGGCGCGTCACCGTAAAAATAAAATTCTTTGCCGCCTCGCGTGAGAACTGAAGCTTACCCGCCGTCGACGGCGACGTATCCATCAGCACACCAACGTAAACCGGCGGATTCGTCGCGTCTGACGTAAAGAACGTCACCTCTTGCTGCACACCGTCCTCGAACACCGCAAAATCGCCGCGCTTCAGCCCCGTGACAAGCTCTTTTTTATCCGTTACCGTCACCGGCAGCCGCACCTCGAACGTGCGAAGCGAATCGTCCGGCGTAGCCGTCGGGACCTGGGCCGCCGCGGAAACAACCGACAAAAGTACTGCCGCCGTCAAAATAACTAAAACTGAAACTGCCTTCATAAACGTGCGAAGTGAGTGAAACTCAATGGTTTTCGATGCCCGAAAGGGTGATCCTGTTGCCTTTTCCTGCAGCCTACGAGTATATCAGAAGCAATTACCATCCGGCCGTTCGTCCTATTTTCCGCATTGCCCTCGATATATACTCGTACACAGCAAATGAATACCAATATTTTTCGCGAATATGACATTCGTGGCATCGTCGGCGAGCAATTGACGGACGAAACAGTGAAAAAGGTCGTAAGGGCGATCAGCACCTTCTTCGCTCAGCACGACGCGCTACGTATCGCCGTCGGATATGACGCGAGAGAGAGTTCCCGCCCATTCTACGAAATGCTCACCGAGGCTCTACTCGCATCCGGGCGAGAAGTCCTACAGATCGGTATGGTCCCGACGCCGGTTCTCTACCACACCGTCCACACGAAAGAGGTCGATGGCGGCGTCATGATAACCGGATCGCACAATCCCGCGAACCACAACGGATTCAAGATCGCTCTTGGAACCAGAACCCTCTTCGGCGAGCAGATCCAGGAGATCAAACAGATCGCGCTGTCAGAACCGGGAGAGGTAGCGACTGGCGCTTCCGATCCCGGATCTGTCGAAGCGCTCGACGTCCTCGACGACTACCTAACCGACATAACTTCCAAACTCACCTTTGGCCCGCGCAAGTTGAAGGTCGTCGTCGATGGCGGCAACGGAATGGGCGGCGTCACGGCCGTTCCGGCATACGAAAAACTCGGTGTCGACCTGGTCAAACTTTTTATCGAGCCGGATTCCGCATTTCCCAACCACCATCCGGATCCGACTGTCGAAGAAAATCTTCACGACGTCATCGCCGCCGTCCGCAAGCACGGTGCCGATGTCGGACTCGCGTTCGATGGTGACGGAGACCGGATCGGCGTGGTCGACGAAACAGGCCGAATCATCTGGGGCGATGAGCTGATGATCCTTCTCTCACGCGAGATCCTCGCTGTAAACCCCGGCGCTATGATAATCGCCGAGGTAAAGTGCTCGCAAACTCTATTCGATGACATAGAGGCTCGCGGCGGAACGGCGATAATGGAACGTGCCGGCCACTCGATCATAAAGTCCGCGATGAAACGCACCGGTGCAAAACTCGCGGGCGAAATGAGCGGCCACATCTTCTTCGCCGACCGCTTCTACGGTTTCGACGATGCCACCTACGCTGGAGCTCGTCTGCTTGAGATTCTGTCTAAAACGGACAAGCCGCTTTCGAAACTGTTCGAAGGTATCCCTAAAACTTTTTCCACACCCGAACTCCGCGTCGATTGCCCTGACGACATCAAATTCGACGTTGTTAAAAAGATTGCCGCCCATTTCGCACGAGACCACAAAGTCATCACGATCGACGGAGCGCGCATAGTTTTCGATCATGGCTGGGGTTTGGTACGAGCCTCGAACACCCAAGCTATCCTCGTCCTCCGCTTTGAAGCGGACACGGAGCAACACCTTCACGAGATTAGATCGACCGTCGAGGCTCGAGTACGACAAGGGATCTGAATTCTCGGTAATCCACAATACTTAACGATCTCATAGGATGAGTATCATCGATTCCGGCACTACAAAAAGGGGGAATCTATGGAACCAGTAACAGCTTTAGACGGGACGGAAGAGGTCGATGGCCTTGAACTCCTTCTCAGATTGAGATCGGAAGTCTTTGAAGATAGCGACAAAGAGCTCGCATTGGCCTTGGGCCGTACGCCCGAACAGATCGAAGCCTGGATCAATGGTGACGAAGAGATCGATGAAGATGCCGAAATGAAGATCGCAGGCCTCGTAGAAGAACGGTTGTAACTCCGATACTTTTCTCAATAATGCTCCGCGTGTATGAATGTGCCGGTTGTTTTCCGACGGGCATTCATACACAGGGAGCATTTATGTTAAGAAAAGTTTCATCCACCACCATCTGGGTCACGATATTTCTACTTCTAGTGGCCGTTCAGGCCTATTCGGCGTTTGGCCAGTCGAGCGACATCGTTGGTCTATGGAAGAATGGCAGTGTCGGAATGATCCAATATCAGAATCGCACTACGGGCACGACCAAGCCCGGTCGCGGCAGTATCTTCACCTACAAATTCAACCCGAACGGAACGTACGAATTCGTTGGCTATATGGAAATTACGATGTACAACTGCACAACGACCCTTTTCAATTCGATCGTTGGCCGCTACACCGTAAACGACTCGACGATCAACCTCAATCCGTCGAAAGACTTCTGGAAGAACACCAATTCCTGTGCCGCCAGCGGCAACAAACAACAGAACAAGGTTCCCACCAAACTAACTATTTACTATCAGCGAAAACAGGACGATTACGGCAAGGAACTGCTTTGCCTCACCGAGAAAGAAGGCGAGACCTGCTATCGAAAGGAAGAATGATCTCTGAACGCTAATCTTGAGACTTCCGACGGTGAGAAGTGCCCTTCTGTTCTGTGTTTTCCTGCATTGTTTCTGTGCGTTCTGTCGTCCGACCTTTAAGGCTAATCACAAAAAGCCGAAAAGAATGGAATAGGCGTCGTTTGTTCGGAAAGGGCCACGCGGTTATATTTGCTGCATGCTCAAACGACAATTCGTTCTCATCGCGATCCTCAGCTTCGCCTCTCTCACGTACGCCAACCCCGCAGAGCTGACCAGATGGCAGCAGCAGGCGGCGAACGTGACCATAACTCGCGACACCTGGGGCATCGCTCACGTAAAAGGAAAGACCGACGCGGACGCGGTATTTGGCGCGATCTACGCCCAAGCCGAGGACGACTTCAACCGCATAGAAGTCAACTATCTAAACTCCCTCGGCCGTCTCGCGGAGGCTGAGGGCGAGGGCGCGATCTGGAGCGATCTGCGACAGCGATTGTTCATTGACGAAGCAGAGCTCAAACAAAACTTCAATGAATCACCGGATTGGCTGAAGAAACTCATGGTAGCCTGGGCAGACGGGCTCAACTTCTATCTCGCGACACATCCAAACGTAAAACCTCGCGTTATCACGAAATTCGAACCTTGGATGCCGCTCTCGTTCAGCGAGGGCAGTATCGGCGGCGACATCGAATCGATCGACCTCGGCCAGCTTCAGGCGTTTTACGACAAAGCCGCGAGGGCAACCGTTGCCGCCACCGAAAAGGATCTGTTCCCCGAGCCTCTCGGTTCCAACGGCATCGCGATAGCGCCAAAGAACACGAAAGACGGCAAAGCCCTTCTCCTCATCAATCCGCACACCTCGTTCTATTTCCGGTCCGAGCTTCAGATGACGAGCGACGAGGGTCTGAACGCCTACGGCGCGTCCACGTGGGGACAGTTTTTCATCTATCAGGGATTCAACGAACGCCTCGGCTGGATGCACACGTCGAACGATGTCGACGCGATCGACGAATGGCTCGAGACCGTCGTGAAGAAGAGTGACAAATATGCATACAAGCACGGCACGACCGAGCGCCCAATGACAACGAAATCGATCACGATTCATTACACGTCGGGCCGCGGAGCCTCGCAAAAAACATTCGTCACCTATCGCACCCATCACGGCCCTGTGATCCGAGCAGCGGGCGACATGTGGGTCAGCATCGGCCTGATGCACGAACCCGTAAAGGCGCTGATGCAGTCCTACGGCCGCACGAAAGCCAAGAACCTGGCAGAGTTCAAAAAGATCATGGACCTGCACGCAAACTCGTCGAACGCGACGTTATACTCCGACGCCGACGGCAACATCGCTTACTTTCATCCGAACTTTATTCCGAAACGCGATACGAAGTTTGACTGGACGAAGCCGGTCGACGGCAGCGATCCCGCGACCGATTGGGGCAGGCTCCTCACAATGGAAGAGTCGCCGACCCTCATCAACCCCGCGAGCGGTTGGGTATATAACTCGAATAACTGGCCGTGGTCGGCCGCCGGTCCCAGCAGCCTCAAACAGTCTGATTATCCTAAGTATGTAGATAACGGCGTCGAATCAGCCCGCGGCATCCATGCGATCCGTTTGCTGGAAAATAAAAAGGATTTCACGCTCGAATCGCTCAACACCACCGCCTATGACTCGCAGGTGCCATGGTTCGAAAAACCGATCCCGGCACTCGTAAAAGCCTGGGATGCACTCCCTACTTCCGATCCGCTGAAAACGAAATTATCCGAACAGATCAAGATGCTGCGGGCGTGGGATATGCGCTGGTCGACGTCGTCAGTCCCGACCTCTCTCGGCGTATTCTGGGCAGAGAATATAGTGCCCACCGTCGCAGCAAACGCACTTCGCGAAGGCATCTCGATCGAAGACTATCTCAGCACAAGAACCCCCGCGGACCAGCTTCTTCGCTCGCTCGAAAAGGCATCGAACAAGCTCACCGCCGACTTCGGCAAATGGCAAACCCCGTGGGGCGAGATCAATCGATTCCAGCGGCTCACCGGCGATATTGTTCATCCTTTCGACGATTCCAAACCGAGCATTCCGGTCGGTTTCGTTTCGGGAAACTTTGGCTCACTCGCCTCATATGCAGCTCGTCGTAATACCGGCACGAAAAAGATCTACGGCAGCTACGGCAACAGCTTCGTGGCGGTCGTTGAATTTGGAAAAACTGTCCGTGCTAAGGCCGTAACGGCCGGCGGCGAGAGCGGTGATCCCAAGTCGAAACACTTCAACGACCAGGCCGAACGCTACTCGACCGGCAGCCTCCGAGAGGTATATTTTTACCCGGGACAGTTGAAGGGAAATACCGAACGCAAATATCAGCCCGGAAAGTAATAAGAGCGGAAGTCTGAAGACGCGTTTTTGCGATTGGGAATGCCTATGATGGGAGGGGCGAGAGACGCGGCAAGGGATACTCCTTGTTCTGTGTTTTCCGATTTTTTTCTGTGCTTTCTGTGGTCTGCCTGCGGTGGCTCAAGAAAATGCGCGACGGCCTCGTCACCCTCATCCGCGCTTTCCACAAAGACGGGGCCCGCAGCCTCCGACTCCTCGGCCATATGGACCGCACGGAATGGATCCGATGTCGTAGATCACCCCTTCTTTTCGCGCCGGCTTCGAGCCGTTGAAATGACCGCCGTTATCGCGTTGGCTATCTCTGATTCGTTCCAGAATGAATTCGGTATCGGCACCGCCTCACGCAGCGTCTGTTCAGTGACACCGGTCAAGAACATACCTTCTTGCGTAAGTACGACATGATAACTCTCGGACTCTTCGTGCGTTACGGTCTCAACTCGCGCGCCCGTAAACTGACTAAGACTTCCTTCGATCACTTCCTTCCGGTATGCATACAGTCGTTCGAAACGGTAGCTGTCCGACGCGAGGTCGAAATAGTAAACCTCTCGCAGTGACTGCGACAGCCCGCCGACCAAACATCCGACTG
>JBDSLC010000048.1:0-5959 GCA_039916585.1 Pyrinomonadaceae bacterium
CGTCGGCATCCGAGCGGCCGCCGCCCAGATCCCCTGTAATGCCGCCACGGATATTCAGAATATTGCTACCCTCAAAATTCCCACCCGCCGTCACGTCATAGAAAGCGCAGAATTCAGCGGCGTCGTCGTCTCCCAGGACCTCCGCGATCTCCTCCGGTGTCCACACGAAGAACTTACCCTCATGCCCCTCGCTATCCGCATCCTGTGTCGAATAAAACGCCCCACTCGAATCCGTCATCTCCCTTCGCACGTACTCAAGCGTTTCAGCGGCGATTCTTCGGTACAGCTCGGAGGCCTGAACAACATTCTGACTTCCGTCTTCTGACTTCTGACCTTTGGCTATCTGATACAGATGCAGAAACACCCTTATCAACTGAGCATTGTCGTACAGCATCTTCTCGAAGTGCGGCACGAGCCAGATCGCGTCAACGGCGTATCGATGAAATCCGCCGCCGAGTTGGTCGTATATCCCGGCTTTAGCCATGGTCTCCGCCGTCTTTCGAACCATCTCGAGAGCTCCGCCGTCCCCGGTCCGCTTCCAATACCGCAGCAGAAACTCCATCGCCATGGCCGCCGGAAACTTCGGAGCCCCGCCGAATCCACCGTTCTTCGCGTCGAACGATTTCACAAACGCCTTATACGCGTGCTCGCTCAAACTTTCATCGATCCCGCCTGCGAGTTCCGTCAAGGTCATCCGCCGGAGTTCACCGACGATCTCGTTCGCCGAGTGTAGCAGCTCATCCCGTTTCGTCTCCCACGCCTCTGCCAAGCTCATCAGCACCTGCGGCCACGAAGGCATGTTGTAGCGCTGAGTAGGCGGAAAGTATGTACCGCCAAAGAACGGCCGCTTATCGGGCGTGATGAAGACATTCATCGGCCATCCTCCCCGTCCGGTCGTCATCTGCACGAAACTCATATATATCTGGTCGACGTCAGGCCGCTCTTCCATATCCACCTTGATGTTGATGAAATGACGGTTCTGAAGCTCCGCGATCTTCTCGTCCTCGAAGGATTCATGCTCCATCACATGACACCAGTGACACGCTGAATAGCCAATGCTCACCAGCACCGGCTTGTCTTCGGCTTTCGCTCGTTCGAAAGCCTCTGGGCCCCACGGGTACCAATCCACGGGATTATGGGCATGCTGCAATAGGTAAGGCGAAGTCTCACCGATCAGTTTGTTCGTAAATTTCTTAGCTGCCTGCATAGTCCGATGTTACCACCTATCACTTTTCACTTATCACTTCTCACTTATTCCGAAACATCGCTCGTACGCTAAGATTGCTGAACACATCGCGAATGAAAAAGATCGACTGGAAACAGCTAACGAAACACCGCACTCTCGGACTTCTCACCATGGGCCTCGGAGCAGGGGTGCTTTTCGCACCGATTGTCATCGGCTCCTGGATCATTGCTTTACTCGGTATTATCTTCTTGATCGCGGGACTGTTGCAGTTCGTATTCGTTCTTCGGTCTGAAGACAGATTTTCATCCTTCATTCCATATTTCTCAGGCGGATTCTGTGTCGCGGTCGGCCTTGTGCTTTTTCTAAGCCCTCGAATGGCACTGATCGCCGTCCTCGCCATCCTTACGCTCGTTCTCTTCGGCGACGGCATCTTCCGGATCTATTCGGCGTTCAAACTGTCGGGTTCGGACCGCCTCTGGACGATCTTCAACGGCGTGTTCAGCTTCTTTCTCGGCTTCCTTGTAATGTTCCTCGTCAGCGTCAAACTAGGATTCGCGGCGATCGGGATATCGCTCGGCCTTTGGCTACTAGTCGAAGGCTGGACGATGCTACTAATGCCGGAGCGAACGTTCGACGTACCGGAAATCTTCAACGATCCGTCCGAGCATCCCGACGAGGCACTCGGATTGAACCCCGGCCCGCTGATCAAAGAAGTTCAGGAGCCGATCCTAAAACATCGCGAGATAGAAACGAGCCACAACATTCTATACAGCGTCACGTTCATCGCCCTGTTTTTCGTTATCCATCTGCTCCGCACGGAGGCCGATTGGACCTGGCTCGGATTCATCTCACCCTTCGCAGCGGTCATCGGCGACATCGTAGTGGCACTTCTGCTCGGGCTCGTCGTTTTACTTCCGCTTCGGATGCTCTGGCGCAAACTGTCGAGGCCGATCGAACGGGCCGCGTGGAACCGTTTCCAGTTCCTTCATGAGAGCCACGGCGACGCAACTGTTTTGGAACGCGGGCTTGAATACTGGCTCGGGCTCAGGCTCCGATTCGCGCTCGAACTCCGCGATATGCGCTACTCGCTGAACTACGCGTTCTGGCGTCTCCTGCGATTCGGTCTTCCGCTAGTCGCCGTACTCATCGCGGTCAATTCGATCTGGGGCTTTAGCTGGTACTTCAATTCGGAGAACTGGGCGTCTGCGGTCTGGCAGGAACTCACGAAGAATCGGATCGACGTATGGAGAAAGCGTGCCGCCGAGGATGTCGAGAAGCAGGCGATCGCCGCCGGTATCGCGCCGACCGAGGTCTTCGCCATCAAGCCGGACGGCATCGACGAATCAAGCGACTTCGCCTTCATCGTGATCGGCGACACGGGCGAGGGCGATCCGTCACAGACTGTCTTGCGCGATCAACTGATCGCCGCCGGGAAGCGCGACGATATCAAGTTCCTTGTCGTCTCATCCGACGTGATCTATCCGGACGGGAAAATGAAAGATTATGAACGCAACTTCTATCTGCCGTTCAAGGGAGTCGAAAAACCGATCTACGCCATCCCCGGCAACCACGACTGGTTCGACGCTAACGAGGGCTTCAACGCAAACTTCCTTGAGCCGGCAGCCTCACTGACGACGTCAAAGGCTCGCCTTCTGGAAGACTTGCAGACCGACGTGATCACCGACGACCAGCGTTATCTCAACAACATAGCCGAGGCAAAGCGGCTCCGCGACTACTACCGCATCGACAACGGCCATCAACGCGCTCCGTTCTTCGAGATGCACTCGCCCGGATTCTCGCTGATCGCCGCCGACACGGGAATCTTGCGCCGCGTGGACGACAAGCAATATGAATGGCTCGAGCAAGCACTCACACGAGCGGGAACGAATTACAAGCTCGTCATTCTCGGCCATCCGTACTATGTTGCAGGCCGCTATACCGCGTCTGACGATGAAGGCTTCCGAAAGCTGCATGACTTACTGAAACGCCATAACGTCAACGCCGTAATGGCTGGCGACACGCACGATTTTGAACATTACCGGGACGGGGATATGCTGCACTTCGTCAACGGCGGCGGCGGCGCTTATTTAAGCGTCGGCACATCCGTCGCGTTTCCCGCTGATCCCGACCTCCCCGACTACGCCTTCTACCCGCGGACCGACGAGGTCAACGCCAAACTCGATCGTGAAACTCCCATCTGGAAGGCGCCCTTTCTACTCTGGATGCGGCTGCTAGGCGGATATCCTTTCGACAGTGAAATGGTGTCCAGCGCGTTCGATTTCAACACTGCGCCGTTCTTCCAAAGCTTCGTCGAAGTCCGCGTCGAACGCTCGCAGAATAGGTTACGGTTCGTACTTCACGGCGCAAATGGTCCGCTCCGCTGGCGGGATATTCAGGCGACGCCGGAAGTTATACCGCCCGGATCTTCGCTCGACGGTCTTGTCGAGTTCATCGCACCGTTGACCAGATGAAAGTCACTTTTACGCGCACGAAAGATAGAGGTTACAGCCTTACGATCGAAGGTCCGAAGATCGCCACGGCCGTAATGGATCCGGCACCCGGCTATCACGACCGCCTGCCGCACGACGTTGCGCACTTTATCGTTGAAAATGAACTTGGAATAGAAGGCGGAATCTTCGGACAGCTGGCAATGGGTGGGATCATTCGTCCAGCCGAAGGAAACGCGCGGGTTCAACGCAAAGCAAAGAGAAAACGCGAGGCAATATTTAGAACCAACAAAAATGATGCACTCTTCTCCGAGCACGCGATTTGGGCCGCACAATCGCGATGGGAGAAGCAGGACATCATCCCCGACACAAAGATCCCGCGATCCGACCTCGACCGCGTCATCGCAAAGTTCGAAGAGTTCGCAAAGGAATGGTCAAGTCTGCCTGTCGGAGGCTCGATCACACTCCAATGGAATGGTTCAGCTAAGAAGCGTTAGCGGCAAACTGTCTGGTTCTGCACAAACCAGCGTTGCCCGTTCATCCCGATCTCGTTACTCGCCTGTCTCGCGGACAGGGCATATTGAACCGTCCCCGCCGTATCGAACGCCATCATGAGCTTCGACCCGTTCGAGCTGATCGACCATCGTCCACGCTTGCCGCCGGTTGCAGCAAAGCTCGGCCCGTCGACGTCACCTGCCGAAGATCCGCCCATATCGAGCGCTTGATAAAACACTCCGTTTGAGCAAAGCACGACATCCTTACGTTCCGAATATCCGTTGCCTGTAAAAAGGTACAGCAGCCGCTTCCCCGCAAGCAGCGAGCGAACCTTCTCCGCCACCGCAGACACCTTGGGCTGAAAGAACTCAATACTATTTGCAATTGCCGCAGCCGTGTTGAATCCGGTGACGGCGTTCGCTTCATCGGCGATCGAAACCACTACAACCCCGCGGCTATCAGCCGAGAAAACAACAGCCGTATCGACGACAGCGATTCCCTGCGGCGAACGCTTCACCGTCCGGAAGATATGTCCGCCCCGCACTTCCTGCGGCTTTCCAACAAGTTCGAGCCCGTCGCGTTCGAGATTTGCGTCCGCGACGAATGCGGTGAAATCCTTGTATGAATGCGCCTTCACCGCGATGACGATCGTCTTCGCCGGATTCACGATCGCAAATCCCTCACCACTTGCTGTATTCGTCCAGCCTTTAACGGCCGCAAAGCTATATCCGTCGCCGTCGCTCGTGAGCCGCTGCGGAGCCTGGCCAAAAGCCGCGACCGAGAATAAAAGAAGGATAAGTAAAGGTTTCATTGAGGCTCCGTGTGGATCGGACTTACCTGTGACGAACCGCGTCGCCCAGATTTGCCTTGATGCTAGTCCAACCGACGGCCAGTCGGCAAGTTATGGTACAATTCCCACATCTTATGACCCCGCGTTGCATCGCAAAACTTCGCCCTGCAGCCGAGCGCGCCAACCTCTTCGGCGGCGACTAATCTTTCTCCGATGGAACGCCGGCACCCTTGCCGGCAATTGCACAGCCCGCGCGTCAGCACGGGCGTAACATCCAACGCAGCCATCACAGGAGAAACCCAATGACACCGACAACCGAACTCGAAACCCGCAAACGTCCTGAGATCAAGACCGAATTGCCCGGCCCGAAGTCCCTTGAGATCATCAATGCCGACGCTGAATTCGTAACGCCGAGCTATCCGCGTCCTGATTACAAACTCGTGGCCGATCACGCTCAGGGCGTGTGGATCACCGACCCGGACGGAAACGTATTCCTCGATTGCAACGCCGGCGTTGCCGTATGCTCGACCGGCCACTGCCATCCGGAGGTCGTCGCCGCGATCCAGAAGCAGGTCGGCGAACTCATACACCTCTGCGGCACCGACTTTTACTATCGTCACATGCCCGAGCTTGGCAAAAAGCTCAACGAGATCGTCCCGATCGACGGCCCTACGAAGACCCACTTCGCCAACTCCGGCGCCGAGGCGATCGAGACCGCACTAAAACTAGCGATGTATCACACGCATCGCCAAAAGTTCATCGCCTTCCAAAGCTCATTCCACGGCCGCACGCTCGGTGCATTGAGCCTTACTAGCTCGCGCAAAGCACAGCGGCTCGGGTTTATGCGTCAGCCGCTCGACGTCGTCCACATCCCTTACCCGAACAAGTTCCGCCATTTCATCTCTGATCAGCCGACCGACGAAGGAACCGTGAGTTGCGACGTGCTCACCTGGCTCAACAAAGTGTTCGAAACGACGACGCCCGCCCAGGAAGTCGCCGGCATCGTGCTCGAGGTCGTCCAAGGCGAGGGCGGATACGTTC
>JBDSLC010000049.1:0-49270 GCA_039916585.1 Pyrinomonadaceae bacterium
GGCTAACTGGTTTGCGTCTCGCGGTCGTTTGGGATTCGCCATGCAGTCATTCTAACATGCTTGAGCAGAATTAAGATCAGCCTTAGATTTCAAACTGACCCACTACCTCGCACCGGAACGCGGACCCCACCGTCCGCTCTATGCAGAAGCCCGAGCGTTAGCAAGGGCTTAACGCTCAGGTCGGATGTTAAGCCCTTGCTAACGCGCGGGCTTCTGCATGGAAAGATTCCTCACGATCTCCACCAACGCCGGCATTATGTACGTCGCGCAGCCGACGCCGAGGATCAGGCCGGTGACGAATCGCGAAAAGTGGTTGTTATCCCAGATACCGAAAACCCCAAGCGACCAGTCGATCGCGATTGGCACCATCGATGCAAACAGCCATATTCGCGGCAGCGGATCGACGTTATCGATGCTTCGCCAGAGCGGATATATCGCAAGCCCGAATAGCAAGCCAAAATAGACGCCAAAACATCGCGAACACACTGCCAGTTGGTGCTCCATCAAATGGAACGACCGCGCCGGCATTTGGTGGCAGATATAGCTGAAGAAATGATAGAGCGGTGACGAAATACTGGCATTCCCGTTCGCGGCTAAGATCGGCGGGAGGACGATCAGCAGAAGCCACACCCCGACGACCGCCAATGCGATCGCCCAAGACCGATAGGCCCGGTTCCGCATCTTCGCGATCGGAACATAGCGCTCGGCGGGTTGAGTCATTGTGAAGATTCTAACAACTCTTGAGCTCGAACGCGCACATCGAAATCCAAGTCCGTTGCGCGCATAAAACTATTGACACTCTACGCAACGCCATGCGAATATACCTTCCCCGCCTTTGTTAAGCAGGGAGTTCTTTGAAAATTCATCCGTCCGTAAGTTGTTGAAAATTAGTGTAAGTCTTAGACCTTGTTCCGAATGGAACAAAAAGACCCTCACGAAAAGGAACGGAACAAACGACTTACGCGCCTCCCCGCAAGTTCTTGAAAGTTCATGTAAGTCTTAGAACTTGAGTCAAATAACTCAAAAACTCAGACGCGAAATGTTTCAACTCAGACGGCTTGCGTACCACTGTTGCGTCGACGCCTTTGCCGAAATCAAAATCTGATCACTGCATCCGGCCCGCCCTCGACGTGGACCGTATCGACGAATCTGATGCTCTTGCTATCCGTGGTCATGACAACCGAGTGGGTTCGTTTGCCGGCGCCAAAGAATCTTACACCCCGGAGAAGCGCCCCGTCCGTCACGCCCGTCGCCGCAAAAATGATCTTTTTGCCCGGAGCAAGATCGTTGGTGTCGTAGATCTTGTTTTCGTCCGAAATGCCCATGTCTTTCAGACGTTCCATCAACTCTTCCTTGGGTGGAACCTTGGAAGCATCGACCCCGAGACGCGAGGAGTCGAACACAAGTTTCGCCTGAATTTCACCATTCAGACACTTCATCGCCGCAGCCGTAATAACACCTTCGGGGGCGCCGCCTATGCCCATGAGGGCATGGATATTAGTTCCCGCAACTGCAGCGGAAATCCCAGCCGAGAGATCACCGTCGGAGATCAGCCTGATGCGAGCACCGCTTGCACGGACATCCGCGACGAGTTGTTTGTGGCGGGGACGATCGAGGCACATCACGGTTAGATCGTCGACGTCGCGACCGAGTCGGCGGGCGATGTTTTTGAGATTATCTTTGACCGGAGCATCGATATCGACAGCTCCTTTGCAAGACGGCCCCACGACGATCTTGTCCATGTAGATGTCCGGAGCGTTGAGCAAGCCGCCCCGTTCGGCAGCCGCTAATACAGCGATGGCATTATTCGCCCCAAGGGCACACAGATTCGTCCCCTCAAGCGGATCGACAGCTATATCGACCTCGGGAAAATCCTTTCGAGCTTCTTCCGAATACGATCTTCCCCCGAGTTCTTCGCCGATATACAGCATCGGAGCCTCATCACGCTCGCCCTCACCGATCACGATCCGGCCGCGCATGGGAACCGTATCCATGACCTCGCGCATCGCCTCAACGGCAACATGGTCGCTGTGTTTGCGGTCCCCTTGGCCCATTGTCCTGGCCGATTCGATGGCCGCTGCTTCGCAAACACGGAGGAAGTCGAGCGATAATTCGCGTTCCGCTTTCATAAATAATTACCGATATCTGAGATCTAAAACCTGTAAACGTTGAATATGCAGGCATTCTAACACGCAACCGTTTGACAAGCTATGCTCCTGAATATTAGGGTTTTACTTTGATTTTCACCCGCGTGAAAAGGAGTTCTCGCTAGAAAATGACTTACATCGTTGCCGAACCTTGTGTCGAATGTAAATACACGGACTGTGCTGCCGTATGCCCCGTCGAGGCGTTTCACGAGCTTCCCGATAAGCTCTTGATCAACCCGGACAGCTGTATCGATTGCGATGCCTGCCTCCCGGAGTGCCCGGTAGAAGCTATTTTCTCGGATATGTCGATTCCCGAGGAGTATATGTCTTGGCTGGAGATCAATAAAGAAGCTGAGAATTACCCTATCATCAGTACAAAACAACCAGCTCTCTACAATGCCGGCTGTAAAGGCCAACCGGAATAATAGTTCCCTATATTAGTGCGGAGAAGGCTGTCGCATCGGGCAGCCTTCTTCGTTCAGAGTTCAAGCTTCAGCTTGTACTCCGTCGCTAGAAGGTAATTCTCGGAAGGGGCAAAATGCGAAAGCTTAAAATCTGAACATTAGTTCAATCTCCGCCGAACGGATCGTTGAGCGGAACGCCGTCGAACATTACGACTGATCGGCTCGCACCGCTTGCACCGACTCCACGAAGTGAAACTCCTTGCGCCGTTCGGTTTGCGCTGCGGCTGCTTGAACGGCGAAAGATGGAAAATCCGGGAAGCTGTCGCAAAACGTTATCGAGCGTCGGGGCGGCCGCTGTGGCGATCGCCTGTCGGTCGGTCGAGAACGGAGACGCTTTCCGGAGTGTTCTCAATGACGGACCCGGAACGGGTGATCGCAACGACATTGGCTTGTAGAGTTTCGAGTTGCAATACGAAAACATACTCGCAGCAGTTAACGTCTTTCTCTGCATATTCCACCCTCAGTGGTTTGAAGCCTTTCGCCAGTACCTGAAACACTACGCCACCCGACTCGGCAATAGTGCAGACGAAAGCATTCTCATCTTTTGAGCACGTTTTATTCGCTGCCTTCCCTGCAGCGGCCTTGACACTTGCATCAGTCACCGCCGCACCCGCCGGGTCCGCGAGGTTTATGCGTATCTCACGCGTTTGGGCAGAAATGACGGTTACATAAACAAATACGAGCAGTAATAGATTGAAAGGCCAAATTTTCATTCGCTAGAAGAATACCAAAACGAACGACAGATACCCCGTTTTGCCGTTGCGTTGAGCGATGTTTAGAATAGGAGGAGTAACCAACAGACAAGCTGGAGAGACACATTATGGTCGAAGCTCTTGATCCAAAGACCACCGACAAGAAAGCCGTCCGCTGCGAACGCTGCGACCGCGAGATGGAGCACTATAACACGTTCATATCGCCGACGAACGACCGCTCGGACATCTGCTGGCAGTGCCTGGCGCGCGAGGAGAAAGGCTTTTTCGCCCATCGCGGATTCCGACGCGGCGCCCGGTCCGGCGTGATTCCGAGATAGCGTTGCTGTCAGTAGCCGCAGCAGGAGCCTTACTGACGTGGGGTCTACTGACACTCAGAATTATGGCCGTAAGGAAGATCACCGAATATCCCGAAGCTATCCTCGGCGAGGTCGGCAAGCCCGTGACAGAGTTTAACGACACCCTCGCCGACCTGTGCACGGATATGTATGACACCATGTACGACGCCGAGGGCGTAGGCTTGGCGGCTCCGCAGATCGGCCTGAACCTGCGGCTATTCGTTATGGATTGCGACGGCATCAAGCTGATCGCCGCGAACCCGGAGATCGTCCATACGGAAGGCGAGCAATCCGGCTCGGAAGGCTGTCTATCAGTCGGCAAAGTACCCGCCGTTGTCGTGCGTCCGATGAAGGTCCGGCTAAAGGCCCAAGATGTAACCGGCGAATGGTTCGAGCACGAGGCCGAAGGCTATGCCGCCCGCGCCTTTATGCACGAAACCGACCACTGCAACGGCAAACTCTTCATCGATCATCTACCAAAACTCCGCCGCGAGATGGTCGTGAAACGGTTCAAGAAAGAGAAGAGTTGGAAGTAGAAGGTAAGAGGCGGAATTGGGTCCGATAAACCGCAAGGCCCTTATCCTCGACTGCCTTCTCGCGCTCCGTTTTGACTTGGAATGGATTGTCCCTCGTCGGAGATTCCTCAAATCGCTCGTCAACTCGAAATAAGGCGAACATTTCTTCCGCTAGGAACTCGATGTCGGTCTGGACGAAAACGCGGCAGGTCGGGGCAAGGCGTTTGGCGATGGTGTCGACCATCGGTTTGTTCACCATTCGCCGTTTGGCGTGTCTCTTTTTGAACCACGGATCGGGAAATTGGATCGTCACGGCTTGGAGAACCCCGAGCGGGATACCGTCGAGAAGGCGGTCGAGCCAGAGCATCGCATTGCAGAACGCATAGTGAAGGTTCGTCAATTCAGCCTCAGCGGCGAGTCTATTTGCTTCTTCGATGAGCGGCTCGCGGATCTCGACGCCAAGGTAATTCCAACCCGGGTCCGCATCCGCCATCTGTAACAGGAACCGTCCCCTAGCACTTCCTACATCGAGCAGCAGCGGCTTTTCGGGATCGGCAAAAACACTCGCAATGTCGATAGCTTTTGGCTCCTGCCGATAGAAAGGCGACAGCGGATTGACATGCTGATGAACGCGAACTCTACCCATTGAAATTATGCTCGGCCGGTGATGCGGAAGATGGCGAACGCGGCCTCGGCGATGTAGATCGCGATCGCGATTATGCCGAGCGTATTGATGATCGGATTAGTTTTTCGGGGGTCGGAAGCCAGATCTCTTGGAACCTGTATAAACGCATAAGCGGCGCCGACAAGAAACCCGCCCACGTGAGCAAAATTGTCTACAAGTTGATATGCGATGATCCCGAAGCCGGCAATGAAAGCTACGTTGACGAGCAGGCTCTTGAGAAATCCGGGCGGAAGTTGCTGTTTTCGGCGGTATGCGTATATCAGCAGATATCCGAATACTCCCATGATGCCACCTGACGCTCCAACCGCGTATTCAAACGGACCGAGCAGCAGGCTCGCTAAACTGCCGCCAAGGATCGATAGGACGAACACGATTGTGAGGTTAGCTCGGTTCGACAAATATTCGACCAGTCCCCCTAGTCCGTACAGAGCGTTGCCGTTCAGAAAGATATGCAAGATGCTCCCATGCAGCGCCCCTACGGTCAGCAGCCGCCAGTATTGTCCGCCTTCAACGATGTCTGTCCGTACAAACCCCGCCGCAAGCATCGACTCCTCAAGCCCGACGGAAGTCTGCGCAACAAACACCGCGACGATGCAGCCGAGCAGGATCAAAGTGTAGTAAGGCGTGACCGCCGTCGAACTCCGGGAAAATTCGATCGCTTCGGCCGAAGGCGTTAGGTCTTTTAGCTTTAGGTTACGCGCATAATACAGACCGTAAAGGCCGGTAGCGAAGGCGAATACGCCGAGAATGAAGAAAATGCTACGAAGGAGTACCGAGAAATCCGGTTCGGCACCGACCATCGCAAAGAGTAACAGCCACCCGACGTGAACCGCGACCACAAACCCGCCGATCCCGACAGCCCACCAGGCCTTCTTTCGGATCGACTCCTTCTGCTCTGCGAGATAGTCCTCAGCCAATATCTCCGGCTGTGGGTCTTCGTCTTGCTTATCCTGAAACTCGTATGACATTAAATAGCGAGGCCGCCGTCGGCTTGTAGCACCTGGCCGGTGACGTATCCGGCAGTCAGCAGGAAACATGCCGCATCAGCGATCTCTTGGACAGAACCGAAGCGTGCAAGCGGGATCGCCGAAAGGATCCTTTCGCGAAAATCGGCGTTCATCTCCGATGTCATTTCCGTCTCGATCATTCCGGGTGCGAGTGCGTTAACGGTGATGTTGCGGCTCGCGACCTCTTTCGCGAGCGACTTGGTCAGCC
Organism: Pyrinomonadaceae bacterium; assembly: GCA_039916585.1. GTDB lineage: Bacteria > Acidobacteriota > Blastocatellia > Pyrinomonadales > Pyrinomonadaceae > OLB17. Next base: position 6,075 of record JBDSLC010000049.1, read on the forward strand.
CGATCATTCCTGCTTTCGATGCGGAGTAATTCGACTGGCCCGTCATACCTACAACGCCGGAGATCGACGCCATGTTCAGAATCGAACCGCCGTTCTCGTTCTTCATCATCGGCCGCAGCACAGCTTTCGAGAAGTTCCAGGCGCCCTTAAGATTAGTGTCAATGACGGCGTCCCAATCATCCTCCTTCATCCGCATGATCAGCTGATCGCGCGTGATGCCCGCGTTGTTGACTAGATAATCGATGGTACCGAATTCCGCTGCGACAGCTTTCACGAATTCTGTCGACGCTTCGGTGTTCGCGACGTCACATTGAGCCGCGTACGCTTTCACTCCCAACGCCTCAACCTCGGCCTTCAGTTTCTCAGCCTCGTCGGCACTCTTTGCAAAGTTAAAAGCTACGTTTGCTCCGCGGCGTGCAAGCTCGAGTACGATTGCCTTGCCGATTCCACGTGTTCCGCCTGTGACGATCGCGGATCGCCCTTCAAATTGCTTTTCACTCAAAGTAATGAATCTCCAAGAGTAGATATAACCTACGATTCTAGGTTGGCGACACGCCGTGCGTCAAAAACGACCGGTTGGACTCACCAAAGAATTTTCCTTATATTCGAGGAACAATGAGAACTTTAGCTCTGATACTGGTCCTGTCGCTTTCCGCCTTAGCTCAAGCCTCGATCACGCATATCCGTAATGTGACGATCGTGGACGGAACTGGCAAGCCCGGATTCGCCGGTGACGTTACACTAAAGGGAAACAAAATCTCTCGCATCGGCAAGCCGAACTCTTCAAAACAAAAATCGGGTGAAACCGTTGTCGACGGGACCGGACTCGTACTCGCTCCCGGCTTCATCGATATTCACAACCATTCGGAGTCAGGGTTGCTGCGCGAAGGGACGGCGGCGAACCAGGTGTCGCAAGGAATCACCACCGTGATCGTCGGACCGGACGGCGGCTCGCCGGAGTCGATCGCTGAATACTTCGCCAAGCTCGACGGAAAGGTCGGTATCAACGTCGGAGCGTTTATCGGCCATGGGACGGTTCGCGGGCTCGTGATGAAGGAAGATTACAAGCGAGCAACGACGCCGGAAGAACTCGTCGCCCTTGAAAAGCTGGTCGACGAAGCGATGAGACAGGGAGCGTTCGGACTCTCCTCCGGCCTGGAATATGACCTGGGGTTTTCGGCTACGACCGAGGAGTTGATCGCTCTGTCCAAGGTCGCGGCGAAGTACGGCGGTATCTACATGACCCATATGCGCGACGAAGAGGAAGGCGTACTGAACGCGATTCGCGAGTCGATCCGTATCGGCAAAGAGGCAAACATCCCGGTGCAGATCTCGCATATCAAAATGGGTAACAGCAGCGTCTGGGGAAAATCTGCCGATGCGATCGCCATCGTCAATGAGGCTCGGAAGTCTGGGCAGGATGTTACCGCCGACTCATACCCCTACACCGCGTGGGCGTCGACGATCACTGTTCTTGTGCCGAGTCGCAAGCATGATGATCCGGCGGAGGTTCAAAAGGGTATCAGCGCGATCGGCGGCCCGGACAAAGTATTGATCACAAGCTGCCGCGCGTTCCCGGCTTACGAAGGAAAGACGCTTGATCAAGCAGCGGCGATCGCCGGCAAGTCGCCGGTTGAGACGTACATCGAGATCGTTAAGAAAGGCGGTGCGGGCGTGATCGGATATGGAATGACCGAATCGGACGTGAAGGCCTTTTATCAAACGCCATGGATCATGGTAGCGAGCGACGGCGGGATTGGCAGCCGTCACCCGAGGGGCACGGGTACGTTCCCGCGTGTCCTCGGACGGTTTGTCCGGGAGAATAAATGGATCAGCCTCGAGGAAGCTGTTCGGAAGATGTCGTCCGCACCGGCCGAGCGACTCGGTCTCAAAGACCGCGGCCGGATCAAGAAAGGGTTGAAAGCAGACCTCGTGCTCTTCGACGCAACCACCATCGTCGATAACGCGACTTTCGTCTCCCCGCAGCTTACGTCGGGTGGGATCAAATCGGTCTTCGTTAACGGATCCAAGGTTTGGGACGGCGAAAAAGCAACGGGTACCCTCTCGGGCAGCGTTCTTCGAAAAAATTAGCGGTCCCGATGAATACGTTACCAATTGGCATATTTGATTCCGGGGTTGGCGGCCTGACCGTTTATCGTGCCCTTCACGACAGGCTTCCGAACGAGCGCTTTGTATACCTTGGCGACACGGCCCGGGTGCCGTACGGAACTAAATCGCTCGCGACCGTTGAGCGATACGCGGTCGAGAATTCTGAGTTTCTGGCATCGCTCGGAATCAAGCTGCTGGTTGTCGCCTGCAATACGGCTTCGGCGCTAGCCTTGCCGAAGATCCGCGAAAGGATCGGGCTGGACGTAGTCGGCGTGATCGGGCCGGGCGGGCGGAAAGCGGTAGAAATGACTCGCGATATCTCGAAGCCAAAGATCGGCGTGATCGCCACAGAAGCGACCGTCGCGAGCAAAGCATACTTTGAGGCGATCCGTCGAGCGTCGGATTCGGCAGAGGTGCTTCAGTTAGGCTGTCCATTGTTCGTTCCGCTCGCCGAAGAAGGCTGGACAAGCGAGCCGGAAACGTTCTCGATAGCGGCCAAATATCTCGCACCGATGAAGGATTTCGCACCCGACGCACTTGTGCTCGGCTGCACCCATTACCCGATCTTGCGGAACGTGATTCAACAGACTGTTGGCGAAAATGTTAGGCTGATTGATTCGGGCGTCGCTACGGCAGAGGAAGTTGAGCAACTGTTGATTGAGAAAGATCTAGCGAATCCGAACCTGATCAAAGGCGACCGCCGGCTGTGCGACGACATCGATCATTTTTACGTTACCGACGCCGCCGAGCGTTTTGCCCGGGTCGCCGAACGATTCCTTGGCAGCCAGCCATCTAAGCTCGAAGCGATCGAAATTTATGGCGGCGATGAATTGAGGCGGAAACACGACTCGGTAGGGAGCGTGCCCCTTTGTTAGCTGACTTCTTGAATATAGGGCACCCGCACTACTGCTCGGGTTTCCGCCTATGACTATGACTTATACAAGACCAGACGCACGAGCCCTCGACCAGATCCGCAACACAAAGATCACGCCGAATATCTCGCCGTATGCTGAGGGCTCGGCCTTGATCGAAGTTGGCGGTACGAAAGTAATTTGTACGGCCAGCGTCGAAGACAAAGTTCCAATGTTCCTCCGCAATAAAGGCCTCGGCTGGGTCACGGCGGAGTATGCGATGTTGCCGCGCGCGACGAATACACGCACTCAGCGTGAAACTCAGCGAGGTCCTTCGGGCAGAACGCAGGAAATTCAGCGGTTGATCGGGCGCAGTCTTCGAGCGATCGTGGACACGAAACTGCTCGGCGAACGGCAGATCTACATCGACTGCGACGTTATCCAGGCCGACGGCGGTACTCGCTGTGCGTCGATCACCGGAGCCTACGTAGCTCTCGCACTCGCATGCCGAAAGCTGATGAAGAACAACATCATCAAAACCTCGCCGATCCTCAGCGAAGTCGCGGCGGTCAGCGTCGGCATCATCGAACAGACGGCGATACTAGATCTCGCTTATGCCGAAGACTCCACCGCCGACGTGGATATGAACGTCGTCTGTACCGGTACCGGTAAGTTCATCGAACTCCAAGGCACTGCCGAACGCGAGCCATTCTCTCGCGAGCAGATGGACGAAATGCTCGTCCTCGCTGACACCGGCATCAACAAGCTGTTCGAGATCCAACGGAACGCCCTCAACATTTAGAGGGTTCGCCGTCACTCTGAAGGCGGCTGAAAATGTCCACCTTAAGGAAGACTTCGACAAAACCGAAAAGCGGATATGAAATTTCAAACCTGAAATCTCATATCCGCTTTTCGTCAATATGGTGGAGGCGGTGGGAATCGAACCCACATCCAAAGGTTGCGACCAGTGAAATCTACACGCTTAGCTGGTTTGCTCAATTTTCATTTTCAGCAAGTAAGCAAACCAGCGAACCTTGCCGAAAACTAACCCGACTAACGATTCGGACCCGCCCGCAGGTGGTGGACGCGCCCTAGCTTAGACTGAGTTATGCCTTATCGCGTCGCTCCAAGCTGACTTCGCGTAAGACATTGCTGTAGCTAGAGTTAACTAGGCAGCAAGAGCTAATTCTTGATTAGCATTTGTTTTTTGTAAGTTTTGTTAACGAGCTCACCTACAAAAAGCCCGGCGTGCATCCAAAGATCTATACAAGCCCCTGTCGAAGCCTGTCGCCCCCATAGAGAAAAACGGTCCGCTTGTTAAGCGGACACTTAGTGTACGAGATTACGATGATTTGTGAAAGGTCCAAGTTCGCCTTGTTAAGTTAGTGCCAAGTAAGCGAATCCTTGGAGGCCGGCGTTATCGACGCCAGAGGCCCCTGTTAGCGCCATTCGCCGAGTGTCCGTTGAGAACGATATTACGCACGTGGTTAGACAGATCACTCCACCGCTTGACCACCGATCCGTCTTCTCGCAAGTTCAGTTAGACCAGTGAGTGCGGATCAGCCGTTACACAAAAGAATATGTCCGCCGTTTGCACGGCGGACATAAATGGCTAATGCCTACTCTGAGAACACTTAGTCTACGAGCTGCAAGATCGAACCAAGAACGTTACCAAGGATGCTCAAGCCATTATTGGTCCGATATCCATACTGGTATCGGCTATTAATACCGTCTTGATATCCTCGCTGGAAACCCTGCTGGAAGTAGTACTGATATTGATCACGCGCTACATACGACTGGTAACCGTAGGTACCGGAGCGATACACGCTATCGTTGGAGTAGTAGCTTTCGTTTCGGTTATAACCTCGGTCACGCGTACCTGCATTGAACCCCTGCTGATAACCCTGGTTTACCGCGTTCTGCAACAGCTGATACTGTCGCTGATCAACGTTGTAGTATGTGCCTCCCCGGTTGATACGATAAAAACCAGCCTGCCGACCCGTGTTCACGTTCCCGTAAACCGTACGACCGTAGGTATTGCCACGCTGCAATGAACGCTGGTATTCAGCATATTCCTGCTGGGCACGGCGCTGGGCCTGTTGCCAATCACGATAGTCCCGTGCCGATCGCGTCCGCTGGTAGACTCGCTGCTCCTGTTGTGCCTGGCGTTGTGCCTGCTGCCAGTCGCGATATTCACGCGTCGTGTTCTGAGCTGTAACGGTCTGGGCGCCGGCAAGCATCGCCACCGCAAAACTACCGACTGCTAAACTCTTTCCAAATTTACCTAACTTCATAACTCCTCCTGGTACCCGCTTCGCGTCTTCGTTGGATTAGGAGAGTGCGAAGCCCTTGTAATTTTAGATGACCTAAATTCGTTCGAATTGCCATCCTGGCCTAGTACTTTGCAACGGGTGTGCCACGTTATTATTCGTTGTAAATAGGGGGCTTACGGATCTCATGTCATTCCGAAGGCTGGAGGGGGACAACGGAAATAGTGTAGAAATCCCGCGATAGGTGATGTTTATTGTCTCGGCAATGAATCGATCAAAGACAGAACGTACCGAAGCGGCGCGCATTTAGAACGACGACATTAAGCTGAGGCCCCGGAAGCAATGAGAGTTGGATATTTGCCCGACCAGCAGGCGTTACAGGTGGAGTCGCCGTCGATCCCGATCGCTTCGAACATTCCCTCGAGCGAGAGGTAGCCGAGCGAATCGGCACCGATATATTCACAGACCTCTTCGTTGGTCATGCGGCTTGCGATCAGGTCTTGCCGGTGAGGAGTATCTACGCCGTAGTAGCAGGAGTGCGTGGTCGGTGGACACGAGACGCGAACGTGAACTTCCTTTGCACCCGATTCGCGGACCATCTCAACGATCTTTTTCGAGGTCGTCCCGCGAACGATCGAGTCGTCAACAAGGATCACTCGCTGCCCGTCGATCAGGTCCTTTACCGGGTTCAGTTTCAGACGAACTCCGAACGAACGGATCGACTGCGACGGTTCGATGAATGTGCGGCCGACGTAATGATTGCGGATAATTCCCTGCCGGAAATTGATGTTAGCCTGCTTCGCGTACCCGATCGCTGCGGCGACGCCAGAGTCAGGGACAGGCACGACGATATCCGCATCAACCGGATGTTCGAGCGCAAGCTGCTTGCCCATCTTGTGACGCGACTCGTTCACCGAACGCCCGAAAATTATTGAATCAGGCCGTGAAAAATAGACGTGTTCGAACGTACAAACCGACTTCGGCTTTGCCTCGAACGGCCGGCGAGACTCAACGCCGGCTGCATCGATTATCAGCATCTCGCCCGGCTCCACTTCACGCAGGTATTCGGCGTCGATCAGATCGAAGGCACACGTCTCCGACGCAACGCACCATGCATCACCGACCTTGCCGAGATTCAGCGGCCGAAACCCTCGCGGATCGCGAATGACGATGAGTTTTTCAGGAGTTAGAAACAGCAGCGAAAACGCTCCCTCGGTTTCTCTAAGAACCTTCTCAATCGCATCGACAATATCTTTCGCCGGTGTCCGCGCGATGCTGTGAAGAATTGTCTCGGTATCGGAAGTAGATGAGAAGATCGCCCCTTCCTTTTCCAAAACTGCCCTGCGAGCGGCGGCGAAGGGTAGATTTCCGTTATGGCAGATCGCGACATCCCCGTGCTGGCACTTCACCGCAAACGGCTGCACTTCCTTGATCGTGTTCCGCCCACTCGTCGAATATCGCGTATGGCCGATCGCACTCGCACCGACGAGGCTCTTCAAGACATCTTCGTTCAAAACATCCGCGACAAGCCCCTGTGCTCGAAACTGATGAAGTTCCGTCCCATCGCTCGACACGATCCCGCATCCCTCTTGCCCGCGATGCTGCTGAGCAAAAAGACCCAACTGCGTTAATGTCGACGCCTCCTTATGGCCAAAGATGCCGAAAACACCGCACTCTTCGTGAAACTTGTCCAGGATCAGATCCATTACTTATATTCTGCCACACGGTCGAGCCAAACTGAATCACTTGCATCTGGCGTATATTTCGATGCTCGGATAGCGATAGGGAATGCTCGATTTCTCCTCCAGGGGATTTCCCGATATCCAAAGTCTCGGTATTCCTCTAAGCTATCGTCTATGAACATCGCGGATCAAGTATTTTGGCTGCTGGTGATCGCGACGGCGGTCGGGAGCATTTCATGGACGATCACGCAGGAAGAGATCTTTCGTGAGCCGCGCGAATATTTTGCCGAACGTTCGGAGCGTGCCAGGTCATTGCTCATTCGCAAGCTGTTCTACATGCCCACCTGCGAATACTGCCTCAGCCACTGGGTGTCGGTCGCTCTCATAGCGATCACGGGATTTCGTCTGATCTTCGAGGATTGGCGAGGATACCTTCTGTCCTTTTTCGTCACCGCGTGGACCGCGAATCAAATAATGAGTCTATATCGCCGTCTGCGGGTCGTGATCAAGCTCGATAATGCGATCGCCGAGAAGGAGATCGAAGATCCTAAGAAATCTTAACTAATCCGCAGGCAAGACGCGCCCTCGGCATTCGCCGAAGCCGATCCGGCGGAAGCCCTCGCGTTCGCAGTAGCCCTTCATTATCACTTCGTCGCCGTCTTCGAGGAATCGACGTGTCTCGCCGGACTGCAGTTCGATCGGTTCGGTGCCACGCCAGGTGCGTTCGAGCAGGCATCCGCGTTGGTCCTTCTCCGGGCCGCTGACGGTGCCAGACGCGATCAGGTCACCGGTCTGAAGGTTGCAGCCGTTCGACGCGTGGTGCGTCAGCATCTGGCCGACGGTCCAGTAGAGATCCTTTGTATTCGAGCGCGATACGAGATGCGGTTCGATGTTCTCGGTCCGCATCTTCTCGGTCTGGATGTAGACCTCGAGATTGATGTCTAGCCCACCGAACTTCTTATTGTTCTCGTCGCTCAAATAGTCGAGTGGCTGCGGATCGTCCGGATCGCGTTCGAACGCCGGAGTTCGGAACGGAGCGAGAGCCTCCATCGTCACGACGAAAGGCGAGATCGTGGTCGCGAAGTTCTTCGCCAGAAACGGCCCAAGCGGCTGGTATTCCCAAGCCTGAATGTCGCGTGCGGACCAGTCGTTAACAAGACACATCCCAAAGATATGCTCCTCGGCATCTTTAATATCTATGGGCCTGCCCAGTTCGTTCCCCTTCCCGACAAAGAATCCAAGCTCCATCTCGTAATCGAGATTCTTCGCCGGAATAAACACCGGCGGCTTCTCCGTGTCGCTCCGATTCTGCCCATGCGGCCGCTTGATGTCCGACCCCGACACCACAATGCTCGACGCCCGCCCGTGATACCCGATCGGCACATACTTATAATTCGGCATCAAGGGCTGATCCGGCCTGAACATCGAACCGACGTTCGTCGCGTGAAAGATCGAGCAGTAGAAATCGGTGTAATCTCCGATTCCAAATGCGAGTTCCGGTCCGATGCTGTCCATCGGTACCAGGAATGCCTCTGCCTCCTCGATCGTCTGCGGATCAGCGTCGTCACGCAGGACGGCCAGGGCGGCCCTCCTCAGGTCCGCTAGAATCGCCGTGCCGTAAACTTCCGTCAAAAATGAGAGGTCGCACAGTTCGATCTCCTCCACGAGCGAGTCAAATTCATCGCCCAGAAGCCCCGAGACAATTGCCTGGTACATATCGAAGATCTGATCTCCAATTCCCAGGCCAAGATGCGGCGCCTCGCTTTCGGCGGAACGCCAAAACATACAAAACGGCAGATTCTGTATCGGAAAATCCGTATTCGGGTCGTTGGCTGATTCCACCCAGCTTCTCAGGTTCGGATCGTGAGTTTCGTTGACTGTATACATCGAGTATTTTTGCGGCTTGCCGCTATGATGAGCGGAAGGGCTTGCCCTTCCATTGTGCTGAAAAAATCGTTAGGGCTCTGCCCCGGCCACTGGAGGCGCAGCCTCCACTTGAAGAAGTGGGCCGCCTGACGGTGAGGCAAGCCTGACCGCTCATCATGACGGCAAGCCGCCTCTAAAGCAGGCCCATCACCTCGAGGTCGGCAATCGGTTCATCGAATGAGCAGGACCCGAAGGAGTGCATCCCGCGCTGCCGGAGCAAGCCGAGTTGGGCGTTGGTCAAGGCGTGGCCATCGCGCCAATCTACGCCGAGTTCGGTGAAGTGAAAAGCCTCTTCAAACTCCTCTTCCATCAGTTCTTCCAACAATGACACGCGATAGCTTTCGCGGGCAAAGCCGGTCATCAGCAGCAGATTCAGAAAGCCGTGCATCGCCCCCTGCGGAGCGTTCGGAGCGTACGTCAGAGGCTTGAAACATCGGATCGGGTGATGCAGTCCGGCGGTCGCCTTGAACGGCACATTCGCTGCCATACACGTGCGAACAACCCGGATTATCTGTTTCGACATCGGGAACGCGTCCGGTGTGATGCCGCCCGTGCGGAGCTTCGCTCGCTGGCCTTTGATCGAGAGCGTCGTCACCAGTTCCGCCAGCGCCTCGCCGGTCGACACCTCAAAATACGCAGTAATCTCCGATGGCAAGAGTGCGACAGTATTCTCTATCTTCGAGACGGTGTTCGCCTTCACCTCAACAACGTCGGCAACCGCACTCGCAGAATGCGCACGATTGAAATCGCGAATAGCTTTAATCGTCTCGTTGATGTCCTCGCCAGCGGTCACGGCCAACTGCCAACGGTTCTCACCATCCCGCGGCAGCAGATCTCCGGCCGCCTCAACAAACTCTTCTAGCCGCGCAGACTGCACCACAAATCGCCCGAGCATCCAGCTAGACGTACTTGCCCGATATGTCGCGTAGTTGATAACCGCCTCCTGCATCGAAAGTTGCGATGGCGGGAAAAGTCCGGCGTAATCGATGATTCCGGTAAGCAGCGCTCGTACCGATCCCAGCGTGTGCGGGGCCGCTTGAGTAGCATTCATTTCTTGTTCGGTGGGCACGCCTATATATAGGATTCTAAGGCGTTAGACAAACTTTTACAAAAGAGCTCCCTGACTTGCCGACCGCGTCTAATTCAGTTATCTTTGCAACGATTTCATGCGAGTTTTGGGAATAGATCCTGGTAGCGAAACGCTCGGCTGGGCGGTGGTCGAGGGTTCCGGGTTGAAATACTCGGCGGTCGATTTCGGCACGGTGAAATCAAGCCCGAAGCTCGCGTTTGCGACGCGGCTGGCGAAGATCTACTCGGGCGTCAGCGAGATCATCGATAAACATTCGCCCGATGCGCTATCGATCGAAGACGCGTTCTACGCAGCCAACGTAAAAGTAGCGATGAAGCTCGGTCAGGTCCGCGGAGTCGTCCTGCTGCTCGCCGAACAGCGCGGTCTGCAGATCGCCGAATACGCACCGCGGCTGATCAAGCAAACGGTCGTCGGTTACGGAGCGGCGGAGAAACATCAGGTCGGCGAGATGGTTCGGATCCTGCTTAGGCTAAAAGAAGTACCGAAACCTCATGACGCCGCCGACGCACTCGCGATCGCGATCTGCCATTTCCACCACGCAGGCGTGCAGGATCGAATCGCAAAAGCTATTAGCAAATAAACTCAATTGATCTTATGAAGTTCGTTCTCTCAGCGATATTCGTTTGCCTCGTGCTTCAAGTAACTGCCGTCATTTCGCAGACCCGGAGACCGATCAGGCCAGCGACGACGGCTCTCGCTAAATCCCGCGAGATCGGCCAAGTTGCCTACGTGATGGACGAAACACTATCCGTCCTGCGGCCAAAGCCAAGCTTATTCGCCGTGCCAATGCAGCGGATGCGTCGCGGGCGCGTCGTGAAAATTCTCGGAGTTGCGGAGGCGGACGGCGTGAAATTCTATCGCATTTCGGCGATCCCGACAGGTTCGGGTTGGGTTCAGGCTGATGCGGTGTTCGGCAAGTTTCGCGAAGGGGATGATGCTCGGCTCGCGAGACTCGTGCAGTCAATGAGTGGCTTTGATCAGATCGAGACTGCAAACGAATTCTTCAACCTTTTCACGTCATCACAGTTTCGAGCACCGATCCTGCTGCTCTACGGCGACCTGCTCGAGGACACCGCAGCCAAACTCTCCCGCGACGCCACCCGTGCCCTCAGTCGAGCCGAGATGGCAGCCTCCGCCGCCCCGCTCCACAGTTATTATCTAAACTACGTCAGCCTCGACCGCTACCGCCGCATCGGCATCACATTCCTCTTCAACCCGACAACCAAACAGTTCCACTACGACGGAGCGAGTTGGAAAGAACTCGTGGAGAAACACTCGGGTACGAACGAAGCAACCGAAGCTCAGAAACGTCTGGATTCTTTGAAGGAAAAGATGGCGAGAAAGCTGGAAACTCCGAACTGAAATTGGGTCTCCAAGTGAAGCGACCCGGCAACATCAAGGGTGAAGCGTTTTTCTTGTTCTGTGTCCCGAATTTTTCTGTGTGTTCTGTGGTTCCGCCTTAAACCTAACCACGGAATTCACAGACTAACACGGAACCTCATCTTTAGAACCGTCTCAGTAATTCAAGGAAATAGCGATCTCACTAGCGACGCGGGCGTTGCTTTCCAAGAGGGCGATGTTCGCGGTCAGGGTACGGCCTTCGCTGCGTTCAGAAAGTTGCGATAGAAGAAATGGCGTCACTTCTTTCCCTTTGATCCCCTGTTCTTTCGCGGCTTTTAATGCCTCGAACAGCATCGCTTCGACATCCGCGATCTTCAGTTCGGCAGCTTCGGGAACTGGGTTTGTGACTAGGATGGTGTTCGACATCTCAAGGTCGTTCCGCATCTCGGCGATCTTCGAAACTTCCTTCCCATTTTCAACTCTTGCATCTACCAACAAGCCGCTCGAACGAGAATAGAACGCAGGAAAATCGTCCGTCCTCCAGCCGAGGACGGTCACGCCGAATGTCTCCAACCATTCCCGTGTCGCAGGCAGGTCGAGCACGATCTTCGCACCAGAACATACTACGATGATCGGCGTGCGCGCGAGTTCGGGAAGGTCGGCGGAAACGTCCGTTCGGTCGCCGCGGTGGACGCCGCCGATGCCACCGGTCGCGAAAACTTTGATGCCTGTCTTATGAGCGAGAAATGTTGTGGCGGCGACGGTTGTAGCACCCGTCAGTTTATGCCCGATCGTGATCGGAAGATCACGTCGCGAGATCTTTTTTACATCCTTCGCGACCAGGCGTTCGAAATGTTCGTCGCCGAGGCCAACGTTTACCTCTCCATCAAACACAGCGATCGTCGCCGGAGTCGCACCCGCATCGCGGATGACAGTCTCAAGCTTGTAAGCGGTCTCAATGTTCTGCGGATAAGGAAGGCCGTGCGAAATAACCGTCGACTCAAGCGCCACGACCGGCCGCCCAAAGTGCAGCGCTCCCGAAACTTCCTCGCTAAAATTGAATTTCATCTATTGCTTTGCGCTCTTTGTGAAAGTCCTTTGCGCCCTTTGTGTTAAGGCTTTTTCTTAACCACAACGAACACAAAGTTCTTCAAAAAGATCACGGAAATCTATTTAACGAACTTGCCGATACGATCGAATCGCGGATGCGTCAGACAACCGGCGATGCTGCCGCTAGATGCGCCGCGGTCGCAGGACCAGTACACGAACATCGCCCGTCCGATCACTAGTTCGCGCGGGACAAATCCCCAGCCGCGCCCATCGTCGCTATCGTCGCGAGCATCTCCCATGCAGAAAAAACTGTTCGGCGGTACGATCATCGGCTTACCTTCAACACCGAAGTTATAACGACGCGTCGGCAGTTTGATCCCAGCTTTAACGTCGTCCATCGTATCCTTGTGATAGTAAACGCTCCATTTTTGATCAGGCTGGCGATCCTCAAATTCCTCGCTGATCAAAGCGCCATCCGGAACCTCTGCCTCACCGATAATGCGGTGTTCCGGTAGAAGCTGATCGTTGATAAAGACCTGATTATTCTTGAACTCAACCTTCTCCCCCGGCAGCCCTATTACTCGCTTGACGTAATTGATCTGGTACGGAACAAGGGGTGGATTTCGCATCTTGTCCGAATTATTCACCTTGTTTCCCGGATACTTGAAGACAACAATGTCTCCTCGTTCGATGTCACGCATCGGCAGCAGCGGCAGCGGGTTTCCGCCCGGGTTGAAGATGAACTTGTTGACGATAAGGTAATCGCCTATCAGGATCGTATTCTGCATCGATCCCGTAGGCACGGTGACCGCCTGCAGAATGAACGTCATTCCGAACAGCGCCATCACCAGTGTCACTGTCAACGATTCCAGATACTCGCGAAAGATCGACTTCGGCGGACCCTTGAACTTCTTTTCTTCCGATTCGGCTGCGGCCTTTTTCTCGACTACTTTCTCTTCACTCATAGATCGGTATCAATTACGTCAATTTATCGGCATTCGTTTCGGTTATTAGCTTTAATGCCTCGCTAGCTGCCATCATTTCCGCTAACTTTATCGAGCGTCCGGTTCCGGTCGATATTCCGCCGGCCCACGTTGCCTCGACAAAGAAGGTGCGGTCGTGCGGCTGGCCTTCTGAACGTAACAATGTGTACACGGGGGCCGCTAACTTTCTTGCTTGCAGGGTTTCCTGCAGCAGAGTCTTGAAATCCAGCGAAGTTTTCGGCGTCACGGCACCCATCTGTTCTGCGAATACTCGCGTAACGAGGTCACGAGCCGCAAGATACCCGCTGTCGAAGAAAACCGCACCGATGATGGCTTCGAGCGTATCGGCAAGGATCGCAGGCTTCTCGCGCCCGCCAGACTGCTCCTCGCCGCGGCCCATCCGCAGAAAACTGCCAAGGTCCAATCCCGACGCGATAACGGCGAGCGTCTGCATGCTTACCAGCCGATGCTTCATCAGCGTCAGGTCGCCTTCCGCCGCCCCCGGATGCTTTGTATAAAGCTGCTCCGCGATCACCAGCCCGAGCACTGAATCCCCGACAAATTCGAGCGATTCGTTCTCCGCCCCGCGCACTTTCGCATCTGCCTCGCCCTTTAGTTTTTCGTGTGCCCAAGACCGATGCGTGAGCGCTCTTTCAAGCAAGTCAGGCGTCTGAAACTTGTGTCCGAGTAATGTCTCAAGTTTGGCGAGGCTCATCTTGGGGCAAAGCCTAATTCTAAGGGGATAAGAGGCAAAAAGAAAGCCGGGCAGTTTTGACCGCCCGGCACGATTTCTAGATCAGGTTATTCAGTCCAAAGGTTGTTACGGCTTCGCTTTTGCAGTTGGCCCTGCCTTCGGAGCAGCGCCCGTACCGTTCGCCGCACCGACGCCCGTTCCATTAGCAGCACCCACTCCAGTTCCTGTTCCGGTGGATGAAGTTGTGGTGGTGGTTGCGGGATCCGGATCCGACACCGGTTCGACGGTCGAAGTCGGATTCGGCAGCGGCTTCGCAACTGCCGTGGCTACCCACTGTTCGGCTCCCGTATCTTTATCAGTTCGCCGCTTGTAGAGATCTCGAACGATCTTTAGAAGGTTATCCTTGTAGGTCTTCTCAACCGGAGTATCGGCCTTTGCTATGCTCCATGCCCGGCCGTACGCATCAAGTGCTCTCTCGGTATAACCGTTAAAAAGGGCAACGTTCGCCTTAACTTCCTCGTTGATCTTTATCTTCTCATCTTCAACGCTAGTAGCCGCGATCCGCTTGATTCCGTCGGCGATCTTAGCCCCGATCGGAGCCGACTCTTCAACGTAGAAGTCGCCAAGGGTCGCGTAAACCGGGGGATACGTCTTGTAGAATCCCGGCAGCTGCGTAACTTCGTAATAGTATGGAACAGCGCCTTTCTTATTGTTGGTTCCATAAAAGTTTACGTAACCAAGCGTGTAAGCAAGTTGGCTGATCGCCTCTTCCCGCGTACGCTCCCACTTGAGGACGCCGATCGACTCTTTGTCGCCGATCTTTCGATCAAGCTTGAGCGAACCGCTTTTGATCTGATCATATAGCGATTTCGCGTGGTTGTGTGCCTCTCCCGCGTACTTACTAGGTGTTTTCGCCGTGAGGGATTTCGCTACTTCAACGACTGAGGAGACAGCCATAACATACTTGATGTTGTGGAGGTTCGGGTCTACCGCAAGGATCTCTTTGCCAGCCCCATAGATCTCATCGATATTGTCAGCCTTGATCGCCGCGTCGAACCGATCGAACTTCGGCTGAAGTTGGACAAACTTGTCCATGTCAACGACCTTCTTCTCTACCCGTGGAACCCAAGGCTTAACAAAAGCTACCTGTTCCTTCCAGCTCTCACACGCGCCCCATTTTTCAAGGAACTCCTTGCCGTCCGCAAGCGAAGCCTTTATCGCCGGGAGCTGCTTTACGTCAGTACTGGCGTATGTCTTAAGAAACCCGTCATACTTCGCCGTTGCACCATCTAGGTCGTCACACACGTTTTGTGCGAACGCACCGGACACGGCAATACCCGCGACAATGGCGGCCATGCTCAATGATCTAAAAATCGTTCTCATCTTCTTACTTCCTCCGACTGAATCTAGTTGTCCGAAAATCACTGTTTGCAGAGCCCGGGAACCACACCTAATGCTCTGCGGAAACTCAGATGAAGCACCTAAAAAATTAGTTGCAACATTTCAGAATTTCTATTCGCTGATACGAACCGTAATAAACTGGGGCCGCAGAAAATCTCCGGAAGGGTAAATCATCCCGTATGGGTATGCTCCTGTCAAGGAAAACCGCTTTTTCCATATGAAAAGGCACCGCTCTCATACTCGAGTTCGGTGCCCTAGTGAAAGACTCCCGTACGCTTAGTTCTTCACGACGCGGTCGCGGGTTTTGGCGGCCTTCTCTTTGTCAAACTGGATAACGATAGGCGCGAAATTGGTCGGCTTGTTGGTTGGCTTGCTCTGGGTCGTCTTTTGGATCAGCTTCTTCGGTTCGTCGGCTCGCTTAGCGGCTGCACCGGCAACGATCACGCCACGCGAAGTGTTAGAGTCCATTGCCGCGTCATCATCCTCTTCGTCGTCGCCGGTAGCAGCGAGACTATCCGAATTCGACGGATGCAGGCTCTTAAGAGCAACGTATTTCTCCTGATTCCGCCGTAGCCTCGGAGCCAGTGCTCGATAGACGTTTCCGGCTACAGCCGCGGCATACTTACCCCTTTCCGATTCGCCACGCATGATCACGACCACCGAATATTGCGGATCTTCGACTGGAGCGACCGATGCGAACAAGCCGATCCACGTACCTTTAAATATGCACGAGCCAGTCTTTCCCGCGACGCCCATTCCCTGTTCGATACCGCGATGAGCTGTTCCCCATTCCGCCGCCCCGATCATTCCCGGAAGCACGCCTTGAACGGTGCGGTAAGGAACATTGATCTCACCATGAAACTTCGGCTTGAACGAGGCCTTTTGCTGACTAGGCTTTACGATCTGGGGAACGACCTTTTTACCGTCGTTCGCGATCGCCGAGACCATCACGGCCAACTGTAGCGGCGTCACCTCAAAATCATCGCCGTGCGAATAGATCCGCGGATTCTTGTTTCCAAACGGAAGCTTGCCGGGCGTCTCGCCATCAGCGTTAATTCCCGTCCGCTCGCCAAGTCCAAGCGTTTTGGCGTAGCTTATCATCTTCTCGTTGCCAAAATTCACGCCCGTGCGCTGAAAATAAGGGTTCATCGACCGCGCGATCGCCGAATCCAGATTTGGACCCGACGTAGATGTCCCAATTCCACCTTCCTCGTTGATAACGCCTTCGCTGATGCCACCTACGGCCGTTACCAATTTGATCGTCGAACAAGGCTTGAAGCTGTTCTTGATCGCCCAATCCTGGTTGACCATCGTGACGACCTTTCCAGTCTTAGCCTCCATCACCACGACGGTTCCGGCGTGGGTTCCAAGGGCATTGACCGCGGCTTGACGAATGGTAAGATCTTCGCCTTCTGTATTGTCGTTTAGGATATTTTCGGCGGTCTGGTTCTTTAGTCCTCTCTCGAATGCGAGCCTTCGCTCGCGGGCGATGCGAATCGCCTCCTGGCGTCGGCGCTCAGCCTCGATCGCTGCGATTCGTCGTTTCTCTTCGGCAGCACGGCGAGCAGCCTCGGCCCGTCGGTCTTTCGCCGACTGTTTCTTATCCGGCTTCTTAGAATTGCGATCTTTCGCGTCGTCCTTCGCGGTTTGTTTAGAGTTTTTAGAAGTTTTGGCTTCGCGGGCTACGTCGCGCTTCGACTTTGCCGTCGCTTTCTTCGGGTCAGCCTTGGTCGATTTCTTTGCTACCGTCTCTTTTCTGCCGGATTTCTTGGCATCCTTTGCAGTTGTGGTGGTCTTCTTAGCAACGGTTTTCGCTGCGGTTTTCTTTGAGGGCGTGGGTGTGGTTTTCTTTTTTGTCTGAGCTTGGAGGCCGATCGTTAGCAGGAGTGCCGCGAAAAGTGCGGTGACACACGTTCTGGTAAAACGCGTTTCGGGCAGGAAAAACTTCATTCTTTACCTCAGCTTGACTAGATTTTTGGTGAACGAGGAGACCTCAGGAGCGGCTGCGGTAAACAACGACGAACCGCTCGGCTTTTGTACAAAAGCTAAGGCCGAATATAACATTGAAGTAATCTTAAGCGCAAGCTTAACTGATCCGACCTATAAATTTTTCTTACAATGGAATTTTTCGGCACATTCCGAGGGAGATTATTGCTGATCTTTGCCTTTCTCATTCTTGCGACACTGGGAGTTCAGTATTACCTGAACCTCTATATGCAGAATGAGAACAACGTAAGGCGCGAATTGCACGATAACGCCTTGCTGGCTGGTCTGCGTCTAGGCGTTAGCGGCATCTCATCGGGCGAGTACATGACCGATATGATCGCCCAACCAGGTCAGGTCTATCTAGACAGCTCCTCCACCGAACGTGTCAGCGATGTAATAATCATCAACAATCTCTGGCAGGTAACCGACAGCCTGAATGCCGACCGATTACCTACACAGGTCAACGGCGTCTCTCAATATAAGAAGCTTTCCGAGTTGACGGACCTTCCCCCACTAACGAAAGGCACAGCGTTGGGTGACGATCTTGCCAATTTTCCGAACTTGCCGGCTGGCCAAAGCACGTCACGTGACGAGGAAGCCCACGCGATACCAGTTCAGACCTCCGACGGACGTTACTTCGTTATGGTGTTGCTCAAGACCGAGGAAGACGCCGCGATGCGGGCAGCCCAGCCGCTGCTTGCAACACTCGGCGTCTTATTGCTATCCACCTTGGTCACCATCGTCCTGGTCTGGCGATTCACTCGCCCGATCGCGAATCTCTCGAACGCCGCTCGTGAAGTAGCAGCCGGCAACCTTTCTGTTCGCGTTCCCGAGCGTGATAGATACGACGAAATG
This sequence comes from Pyrinomonadaceae bacterium, assembly GCA_039916585.1. Classification (GTDB taxonomy): domain Bacteria; phylum Acidobacteriota; class Blastocatellia; order Pyrinomonadales; family Pyrinomonadaceae; genus OLB17. The sequence continues at coordinate 24,313 of JBDSLC010000049.1, forward strand.
GGCCAGCTTGCCCACAACTTTAATGAGATGGCGGGCGAGTTGGAGAAAACGAGAGAACTTGAAGGTCAGCTCCAACAAGCTGAAAAAAGTGCCGTCATCGGCAGGCTCGGCTCGGCGATCGCCCACGAGATCCGTAATCCACTGAACTACATTAACCTGACGCTTGACCACCTGCGTTCGAAATTCGCACCCGAGGATCAGGAGCAGCGAGCAACGTTTAACAAGCTCACCATGCAGCTCAAGGATGAGGTAGCCCGGATCAACGCTCAGATCTCGGACTTCTTAAATTATTCGCGTCCGGCCAACGTCAACTTGCGGCCGGTCGATGCCCGCGAGGTCGTTGAGGATTCGCTTAGAATTATCGAAGCACAGGCCGCTGAGAACGACATCAAGATCGCAGTGGTCGAGCACGAGGACGTTCCACAAATCATGGGCGATCCGGAATTTCTTCGGTCGGTATTCAATAATCTGTTTATAAACGGTGTCCAGGCGATGGGAAGCGAGGGAGGAAAGCTAACGGTGAAGATCACCCCTGAGGGAGATTTTATCCGGTTCGAGGTCTCTGACACGGGCTCCGGGATTCAGCCGGAGAATCTCACGAAAGTTTTCGAGCCATACTTCTCCACAAAGGAAACAGGCACCGGATTAGGCCTCGCTATCGTCCAAAAGATCGTCGACCTGCACAACGGCACTATCGACGTAGAATCGACCGAAGGCGAAGGCACGAAGTTTACGGTACGATTACCGAGAACGGTAGATTAGCCACTAATTACACGAATGGCACGAATTATCGACCGATCGAAAAACTGATTTCGTGTAATTCTTGAAAATTCGTGGCTAAAGAGACTTATGGCAAGAAAATCGATACTCGTCGTTGACGACGAGAAAAATCAAAGGGAAATATTAGAGACGATCCTCTCGAGCGAGGGTTATGACGTGACGACGGCGAGTTCCGGCGAGGCGGCGATGAAGTTCGTTCAGACACGGCGGTTCGACCTCGTGCTGACTGATCTGAAGATGACCGGAATGTCCGGCCTTGATCTGCTCAAGGAACTTACCAACTTCGACAAATCGATCATCGTGATCCTGCTAACCGCTCACGGATCGGTCGATTCGGCTGTGGACGCACTGCGTCTAGGAGCGTTCGACTACCTCCAAAAGCCTTACGACCAGGCGAAATTGCTCGATACGGTTTCACGTTCACTAAACAAACTCTCTGCGCTCGACACCGAGATCGTCTCCGTCTCGCCCGAGATGGACAAGGTCAAGAAACTTATCCTCAAGATCGCCAAGTCCAACTCGACCGTCCTGATCCGCGGCGAAAGCGGCACCGGTAAAGAGCTTATCGCCCGCTCGATCCATATGAATTCTCTGCGGGCTAGCAACACGTTCCAGGCGGTGAACTGCGCCGCGATCAACGAGAATCTTCTCGAATCCGAACTGTTCGGCCACGAGAAAGGTTCGTTTACCGGGGCGGTCGGCGAGAAGAAGGGATTGTTCGAGATCGCCGATGGCGGCACCCTCTTTCTCGATGAGATCGGCGAACTCGATATCGCGCTGCAGGCAAAATTGCTTCGTGCGTTGCAGGAAAAGGAGATCCGACGAGTTGGCGGTATCAAGGAAATTCCAATCGACGTCCGCGTCCTCGCCGCGACCAATCGCGACCTGCTGAAGATGACCGAAGAGAAGCGTTTCCGCGAGGATCTGTACTATCGCCTCAACGTTCTCTCCATCGAGATCCCGCCGCTTCGCGAACGCACGACCGATCTTCCGGTACTGATCGATTACTTCGTTAAAAAGCATACTCGCGGAACCGCTCGCGAGATCAAGATCGAGCCGAACGCCAAGAAGCTGATCAACGACTATCACTACCCCGGCAACGTTCGCCAGCTCGAATCCGCGATCGAACGCTCGATCCTGCTCAGCGAGAATGACACGATCACCTTGGACGATCTACCGCCCGAAATGTCGCAAGGCTCGGGGCCGGCATCGTTCGGCGGTGACATCACCAATTTCAAACTCCCCGCCGAAGGCGTCAACTTCGAAGACGTCGAACGCAGCCTCATAATGCAGGCCATGGACCGCACCGACAACAACATCACCAAGTCCGCCAGACTCCTCGGATTGACGTTCCGAACACTTCAATATCGGCTTGAAAAGTTCGGGGTTAAGAAGGACGCCGAAGGCACAGCCGAGGAAGGCGAAGAATAGGCAAAGTCGTGCTAGAATCGGCGTGCCTATGACCATCGGCTACAAATCTGCCTGGCTGTTGCTTCTGCTCGTCGTAGCGGTTTCGTTCGCATTCATATTCGTTCCGGTCTATTTGATCCAGCCGTTCGCGCCGCAGACGGAACGTGCGGTGGCTGTTTCTTACTTTCTGAAAAGCTGGTCGCCAATCGTAACGCTGTTGATAGCGATCGGCGTGCTCGGACTCGCGTTCGCGGCATGGAAAAGCTCGAAGCGTTGGTATTCGAAAGTTCCGCTCATATTGCCGATCTTCCTCGCGCTTCTTTTCGCCTGGTTCGCCCGACAGAATCACTTTGAGTGGATGTTCAATCCGCTCGCGTCATCCGACTTCGCAAAAGCTTCGGCCGTCGATTTCGTCAAAGACAACGAGATGGTTCTCGCCGTAAAGATCGACGGTGACGCGGTCGCGTATCCGGTGAGTTTAATGGCGTATCACCACGTGGCCCAGGACGTGGTCGGCGGCACGCCGATCACGGCGACTTACTGAACGCTCTGCCACACGGGCGTGGTGTGGCAGTCCGTCGTGAACGGGCAAACACTCAAATTCAAACTCGCGGGCATCAACAATCAAAACTTCATCATGCGTGATGAAGAGACCGGTTCATGGTGGCAGCAGGTCAGCGGCCAGGCGATCCAAGGTCCACTGAAAGGCAGCGAACTCGTTTCTGTTGAGACTGATGAGCTGACCTTCGGCGCTTGGAAACAAGAGAACCCGAACGGCCGCGTGCTGAAGCCGGATGCGAAGATAAGCGTGGAAAACTATGACCCGAACTGGGAACCGGAGGTCGCTCGAATGCCTGTACGAGTCACGGCGAAGCTCGACGAAACTCTCGAGCCAAGAACGCTGATCATTGGCATCTCACTCGATGGTAATTCGAAGGCGTATCCTTTCACGGCCATCGAGAAGCAAGCTCCGATCCTCGATACCATTGGCACGACACCAATAGTGCTCGTCCTCGCCGACGACGGCAGATCCGTCCGGGCATTCTCGCGGATCGTTGACGGCCGGAAGCTTGAATTTCTCAGGAAACCGGATACGAACGAGCTAGTCGACGCCGAGACCGCTTCGGTTTGGGATTTCACCGGTACTGCAATCAGCGGTCCTCTTGCCGGGAAACAGTTGACGAAGATCCCGGTTATAAAGGACTATTGGTTCGACTGGAAGACGTATCATCCCGAGACGCAACTTTACAGCCTCGGCGCTCGTTAATTGTTGCGAGATCTTCGCCTGATTTGGAGGTCGCCGAATATGGACTGGTTCGCAACACTCAGCCTTGCACTCGGTTCCGCTTGGACCAGCGGTATCAATCTGTACGCGACTGTTTCGGTTCTTGGCCTGCTGCAGAAATTCGGCAGCGTCAAACTACCCGGCGGCCTGGACGTGCTCGACAACTGGTGGATCATCGGCATCGCTGGCGGCCTCTACATCGTTGAGTTCTTCGCGGACAAGATCCCCTACGTTGACAGCGTTTGGGATGTCGTCCACACCTTCATTCGGGTCCCGGCCGGTGCGATCGTCGCCTGGGCAGCCGTCTCGGATATGAGTCCGGAGGTCGTGATTCCCGCGACATTGATCGGCGGCGGCCTATCGCTGGCATCTCATGGAACCAAAGCGACCGCACGAATTGGTGCCAATCTCTCGCCCGAGCCCGTTTCAAATTGGATACTCTCGCTCGCCGAAGACGCCATTGCTATCGTTGGGACGCTCCTTGCTGTTTTCGCTCCCGTTGTCATTGCGATCATCCTGGTCGCGTTCCTTATCGTCTTTTTTTGGGCATTCCCAAAAATATACCGCGCCATTCGCCGACTTTTCCAAGCCACGGCCGCATTCTTCCGCGGTGAAAGTTTTGAAGAAGTAGCACGCAAGGCCGGCTGACCCCGCGCGTTCTTCCCGTGAAGTAGAAACTTCCAGGAGGAACCATGAAATATCTCACTCTCTCTGCGATCCTCGCGGTCGCTCTCTTAGCTGGATGCGGCAGCGGTGACCGCGCCGCATCGTTAGTCTCGAACAAACCGGTAAGCTCAGGTGACGTTGGAACCACCGACGCGATATCTGATCGCGAGGCTCCGAGTTCGATGAACGCGAATGCCGCTTCAAATGCTGCCGCATCGGACCAACGTCGTTCGCGCCATACCGTCAGGAACGTCGTCCAGAAAACCTCGCTCGCTCAGGTCCAAGTCGTTCAAGAGGCGCCGGTAAATATCGAGCGAAAGGTCATCCGCAACGCCGATCTCCAACTCGAGACCGGCGATCCTGAAGAAGCACAACAAAAGATCTCAAGTATCGTCGACACAAAAGGCGGCTACGTGGTCGAATCCAATCAAAGCACGAGCGACTTGCAGATCAAGAAGCGCGACACCGTTACGATGAGCCTTCGCATTCCAGCCGACCGATTCCAATCTGCGCTCGACGAGATCCGTTCGACGGCAGACACGGTCATCATGGAAACCGTCAAAGGAGAAGACGTAACCGAAGAGTTCATCGACGTCGAAGCCCGGCTAAAGGCGCAGAAGGCTCTTGAACAGCAATATCTCGAAATAATGAAGCGAGCCTCGAGCGTCGAAGATGCACTCTATGTTCAAGGCGAACTTGCCGAGGTGCGCGGCGAGATCGAAAAGGTCGAAGGCCGCAAGCGATATATCGAAAATCAATCGAGCCTCTCGACCATCAAGATCAAACTACAAACGCCGGCGGCGATCTCGGCAAGTTCCTCGAACTTCAATTCCCGCCTCGGCGAATCATTCGGAGCCGGCCTCGACGTCGCGCTGAACTTTATCCTCGGCCTTGTTACACTTGTCGTCGGAGCTCTGCCTTTTGCCCTTGTCATCGGACTGCCCGGATTCCTGATCGTCCGTCATTTTTGGCGGAAGCAGAGAAGATCGATGTCAGTGACCGAGATCGCGAAGGATGAGATTGGGACCGAATGAAGATCGAAACAGTTTTCCAAATATTAGCGGTGGTTCTTGCTGGAGCCACCGCCTATTTTTTGTACATGGGCCATCGCGACGGAGCCTTCATTTCAGCAGTAGTGGGCAGCTGCTCCTTCCTTCTAAGTCTCAGGTTCCAGGTAAAGGCCCGCAACGCTACCCGCGCCGCTGAACGTGAATCGGTACGAGATTCCGAATCTTTCGATTCTTAAACGATGTCAAAAATAGTACTCGCAACATTTGGCTCGCTCGGTGATCTGCATCCGATGATCGCTCTCGGTCTTGAACTCAAAGGGCGCGGGCATCACATCAAGTTCGCGTCGATGGAGTTCTATCGCGAAAAGATCGAGAGCATCGGTTTCGAATATGCTTCGATGTCTCCGCACTTAAGCCCGAATGACATCGCCAATATGCCGGAGTTGGTCGACGCTCGAAAAGGAACCGAGCGAATTTTGCGCGACATCATCATCGCTGGCGTTCCCGAGATGTACGACGATCTGCTTGCCGCAGTCGCGGGATGCGACGTCCTCATTACCGGCGAGATCATCTATGCTGCCAAGTCAGTAGTTGAAAAGACCGGCATCAAGTGGGTCACAACGACTCTGGCGCCGATCTCACTGTTTTCGGTCTACGATCCGCCAGTGCCGCCGACCGCGATGTGGTTCGAGAAACTTCGCTTCCTCGGCCCGGGCTTTCACCGTTTACTTTTCGGCCTGATAAAAAGGTCGATGAAGAGTTGGCTTGAAAAATATCGGGCATTTCGCCTCAACCTCGGATTAGATCCGGACGACGACCCGATCTTTTACGGCAAGTTCTCGAAGGATCTGCACCTCATAATGTTCTCTCGCGCTCTCGGCACGCCCCAGCCGGACTGGCCCGTAACCGCCGTACAAACCGGATTCTGTTTCTACGACGGCCAGTCAGACACCGGGCAGATGCCTGATGATTTGACTGCATTTCTCGACGCCGGTGATCCCCCGATCGTGTTTACGCTAGGATCGGCCGCAGTGATGGATCCGCGCGATTTTTTCACCGAGAGCGTAAAGGCGGCGAAGATGCTAAAGCGGCGGGCCGTCTTGCTCTACGGCATTTTCGGCGAGCCTCCGCCCGGCCTTACGGAAGACATCGTCGCGTTCCAATACGCACCCTACTCCCTCCTCTTTCCGCGTGCCGCCTGCGTCGTCCATCAAGCTGGCGTCGGAACCACCGGCCAGGTCCTGCGAGCAGGGGTTCCGCATGTGATCGTCCCGTTCGCCCACGACCAACCCGACAACGCCGCCCGGTGCCGTCGGATCGGCGTCGCCCAGGTGATATCGCGCGATAACTACAACGCGGAGTCGGCTCAGTTAACGATAGCCAGGGTCCTCGGCGATGAAACATACTCAATAAATGCCGCCAAATACGCTGAGATCGTTCGATCCGAGCAGGGATCATCCGCGGCGGCTCACGAGATCGAAAAGATGCTCTAATGGTGAAAAACCTCCACATTACGGTAAAATCAACTACGTGCAAATAATCAACGAACTTCTGGCAGCGAACAAGCAGTGGGCTGAAGAATTGATAGCTCAGGACCCTCAGTTTTTCGAACGCCTGTCCGAGTCCCAGAATCCCGAACTTCTCTGGATCGGCTGTTCCGACAGTCGCATCTCTCCGACCTCGAGTATCGGCCTCCTTCCGGGTGAGATGTTCGTCCATCGCAACGTCGCCAATCTCGTGAATCACAGCGATATGAACTGCCTTGCCGTGCTGCAGTTCGCGATCGAGGTGCTCAAGGTTCGCCACGTCATCGTCTGCGGCCACTACGGTTGTGGTGGTGTTAAGGCAGCGTTCGACGATTCGCGTTACGGCCTCGTCGACAACTGGCTTCGAAACATTCAGGACGTGATGCACAAGCACAGCAATGAGATAGCGGCAGCGGGCGATTACGACGAACGCCTGGACAAATTGTGCGAGCTGAACGTCATCGAACAGGTTGCGAATGTGGGCGAAACGACCATAGTTCAGGACGCGTGGGATCGCGGTCAGGAGGTCTTTATCCACGGCTGGATCTATCGCATCGCCGAGGGCGTCTATCGCGATATGAAAATAACCGTTCAGTCTCTCGAAGAACTCGATGCCCTACGCGACAAGACATTCAAGGCAGAAACACGACCGGTAGGGAGTGTGCCCGCTTAACTTGTATGAGCTTTACCCCCATCAAAAACCTCCGCCTCACGCTTCTGCTCTCCGCACTCTGCATTCTGCCCGCGTTCGGCCAGATGTCGCGAAAGCCGACTCCGACTCGCGAACCTGCGGGCGCGATGGATAAGACACCGGATTCGAAAAAGAATTCGCTTCTGAAAGTAACTTCGCGCGAAGAATTCGATACGATCGCGAGAACCTATCACCAGAACACGCCCTACGCATTGCCCCACACGATGTTCGTCATCGACCGGCGTGCGAAAGACAAGATCTACTTCGTCAACTCACAGCGATACCGGTTTCACAAAGATTTTCTGCTCGCGACCTATCTCGTCCCGCGCGGAGCGGACGTTTTCAAGCCCATTTACATCGAGCTCGATCGTCGATTCATCGTCGGGACGGTCGCGTATCAGAAGACCGTCGATAAATGGACCTGGGAGCTTTGGGAAGGCGACCTCGCGAACGCCGAGCTCTTGAAGACCGCAAACGCCGCTGTCAACTCCCACTTTTTCGAGCCGGTAGTTTATAAGCCAAACTCGATCCGACAGGAAGACGCTTCGGCAAACCTTGGATTCGAGACGATCTCGCAGAGCCAGCTGAACGCAAATCAGGAGTATCTCGCGCTCAACGCCGGCACGGCGGTCGGTCGAATTCACATCATCGACAAGCTCGACGATACGGTCGAGATCGGCGACAACGAGATCATCGTTCTCAAGGAACTGCCCGTCTCGCTGCCTCCGGTTCGCGGCATCATCGTCGCGAAACCGTCATCGCCGCTCTCGCATATCAACATTCTGGCGAAAGGCTGGAACGTGCCGAACGTCTACATCAAAGACGCCGATAAACTGTTCCGCGAATTCAACACGTTCGTCTACAAGCTCGACGCCTCGATGACCGACTACAAGCTGACGCGCGCGTCGTCCGATGAGGTCAAAAAGGATTTCGCATCGCCGGATCAGCAGGTTGCTCCCGCAAATCTTTTGGTGAAACGTCTCGCGGGACTCCGTGAGATGAGAAAGAAAGACAGCATCATTTACGGAGCAAAGGCCGCGAATCAAGGTGAGATACTGAAGGCCCGCGTCCCCGGGATCATCCTGCCAGACGGTTTCTCGATTCCCTTCTATTGGTACGACGCCTTTATGAAGCAGCACGGCTTTGACGAGCGCATCGCCGATCTGATGGAAGATCTGGACTTCGTCCACAATCCGAAATATCGCCGCGAAAAACTCGAACAATTTCGCACCGACATACAGAAGGCAGAATTCGATAAAGCGCTCCGCACGGCCGTAGTTCAACGGTGGCGAACTCAGCTCGGCGGCCGGCCCGTTTTCGTTCGAAGCTCGTCTAACGCCGAAGATCTGCCAAAGTTCAGCGGAGCGGGATTGTATTCCAGCGTCCCGAACGTCCGCGAAGCCGACAAGCTGATCGAGGCGGTAAAAAAGGTCTGGGCGTCGCTCTGGAAGTTCGAAGCCTACGAGGCGCGCGTCCGAAATTACGTCGATCAAAAACGCATCTATATGTCCGCGCTAGTTCAGCTCGGCGTCGATATGCAAAAAGGCGGTGTGATGATCACGAAAGATCCGTTCGACGAACAATCGAAAGACTCGGTCTACATCAGCGCCGTCTGCGGGCACAACTCGAAGATCCCGGATAACAAGGGTTTGCCCGAGCAGAGATTGTTCAATCCAAAGTCGAACTCGGTAGTGGTTATGACGCTTTCGCAGCTCGAAAGCTCGCTAGAGTTTGATGAGAGCGGCGGGCTAAGAGAAACAGCCGACAAATGTGCGAACGCATCGAACCGCGTACTCACGGATCTCCAAGCCCGAAACCTTGCCCGAACCGCCATCCGCATCCGCGGCGTGTTCGGCAAAGAACCGCAAGACATCGAATGGGGAATCCTCAACGGCCGCGTCTACATCGTCCAAGCCCGGCCATATATCGATTGACTGGAGCGGCAAGCATCCTTGCCCCGCCGTGCAAACGGTGTCAGTAGCCCGCACGTAAGTAAGGACTCCTGTTGCAAAGATCCGAGTGAACAAATATGAAGAAGATTTTATTATTGACCATCGCGGCGATAACATCCGCCGGCTGCAACAACGCCGCACCGAGCGCATCAGTGAACGTTAACGCCAACTCCGCTAACCGCCCGATGCGGTCTGAGCAGATGCAACAGCAGAACACGATCGCTCACTCGACCGAGTCCGGCCCCGGAGCGACACCGCTGCCGAACGCGAACGCACCCGGCAAGTTTGCTCAAGGCGGCGAAGCGATCGACACCGCGAAATTCGACGGAGTGATCGGCGAAGCCGAAAAAGCCGCGAAGGCTAAGCCAAACGACGCCACCGCAAAGACCGCCGTCGCCGACGCATACTTCGACCGCGGATTCGCTCTCACCGAAGCCCGCCAATACTCCGCCGCCCTCGGCGATTATCGCAAAGCACTAAAGTTCGACCCGAATCACGAAGACTCCAAAAAATGGATCGACCAGATCGTCAGTATCTACCAAATGCTAAACAAGGCAGCCCCCAAAGAAGGCGAAGAACCGCCCCCGCTACCGTTCAAGAAACAGGGGTGAAGAATGAGATCCTTGGTCGCATCGATCACGATCCTTCTGTCGATCTCACTTTCGATTGCTCAATCACCCGAGCCTAAGCTCATTGCCGAGTTCGGAAACGTAGGGTGCGAGGATTGGCTTGGTCGGATGGATCTCTTTCTAGACGAACTCAGTAATTCCAAAGATAGATCTGGCGTTGTTATCTTTTACGAGGGCAATTACATTAACCGTTCGAAACGACCGAATCCCTTGGTTGCTCCGGTTATTGGGGAAGGTAATATGCGCGCTAACTTCATGCGCCAATATTTCGCCCATCGACGACTTGATATGAGCAGGATCATATTCGTTTCAGGAGGCTTTCGTAACGAACACCTTATCGAACTCTGGAGCGTCATCCCCGGAGGGAAATATCCAAAGCCCAGGCCGACGCGGGAAAGTATCAAGTATCGCAAAGGGGTCCCGAGCGAATCCTACGACAGTTGCCCGTAAGAGTAGACAACCTTGCCGCCCAAAAACTAAAATAGCTCTTTTGTTTCAACGGCAATTATTGAACAACGGAGTTAATAGAAAAGTTTTATGGCAATTTCGGCTAATGATATGAGAAAGGGCATGGTGTTCCTTCACGAAGGGAACCCTGTCAAGGTGATGGAATTTCACCACCACACGCCCGGCAACCTGCGCGCGATGGTTCAGGCTCGGCTTCGCAACCTGCTCACGGGCAACTCGTTCGAATACCGTTTCCGGTCGAATGATACGCTTGAGAAGATCACGCTCGAGCAGCACAAGATGGAGTATCTCTATTCCGACGGATCGCATCACCACTTCATGAACACGGAGTCGTATGAACAGGTTGCTCTGACGGAAGAGGAACTGCTCGACGCCGCCCAGTGGTTGATGCCGGGGCTCAAGATCGAGGTCGAATTTTACAATGGCACACCGATCGGCGTCGCACTTCCCGCAACCATGGAGTTGACCGTCGCTACGACCGAGCCACAGCTCAAAGGCGCGACCGCTTCCAACTCGAACAAGCCGGCGACCCTAGAAAACGGCGTCACCCTTATGGTCCCGCCCTTCATCGCCGAAGGCGAAAAGATCCGCGTCAACCCGACGGAATCGAAGTATATGGAACGAGTTAAATAGTTCGTGTGTCTTTAGATTGTCGTTGCCTTCAGGAACGGAATGTCTCGTCCAGAAAACTCAGGCTTTAGCTCCAATGCCGGACGTTGGAGCTAAAGCCTTTAATGATTATGCTGTTCTCAACCCTTGGCTAAAGCCAAGGGCAATTCAATGTACTTCCTTTATTCAATCTTGCTCGCGATCGGTTTTGCTTTGATGCTTCCGGTCTTTTTGCTGCGAAGGCAAAAGTACGCGGCTGGCTTCAGCCAACGCCTCGGCAACTATCCCGAATTCAAACACGATGGACGAAAGGTCATCTGGCTCCACTGCGTTTCGGTTGGCGAGACGAATGCTGCACGTCCGCTCGTCGACGAACTGATAAAGCAATTCCCCGATCATCGCCTCGTCATCTCCACAACAACGAAGACCGGTCAGGAACTCGCGAAAGGCATCTTCAAAGACAAAGCCGATGCCGTATTCTATTTCCCTTTCGATTTCAAATTCGCCGGCCGCCACGCACTTGATAAGTTCAAACCTTCCACCGTTCTCCTAATGGAAACCGAGATCTGGCCGCGGTTCATCCGCGAAGCAAAAGCCAGCGGGGCGAAGGTCGCGATCGTCAACGGCCGCCTCTCGGAACGCAGCGTCTCGCGATACAAACGCATCCGCCCATTTATCTCGCGCGTCCTTAAGGACATCGACCTGGCCCTGATGCAAGGACAAAACGATGCGAATCGGCTGATCTCGCTCGGGATGCCCGCCGCGAAAACATCGGTCACCGGAAATCTCAAATTTGACGTCAGAACGACGGAGGCGGACTCCGCGACAACCGAAGATCTTCGCGAACGATTCGCCTTCAACGACGAACGTGCCCTCATCGTCGCCGCAAGCACGCACGATCCCGAAGAGCGTTGGATACTCGAAGCCTTCTGCTCAGCCGCGAGCGGAGCAAAGTCCGAACCTCGACTTGTCATCGCTCCGCGACATCCCGAACGCTTCGAGGCGGTGGCTAAACTTATCAAAGAATTCCGAGGTGATCCGGCAAACGAGTGGCGGCAGTACTCCTGCGCCCGCCGCTCGAAGAACGAGTCCGAAAACGCAACCGCAGACATCGTGCTCTTGGATACGATCGGTGAACTCCGCGCGATATACCCGCTAGCCGACATCGTCTTCATCGGCGGATCGCTGATACCCCACGGCGGCCAGAGCATTCTCGAACCAGCCGCCGCCGGCACTGCCATCATCACCGGCCACTACACCCACAACTTCACCGACGCCGTCAGCGCGTTTGCCGCCAACGATGCGCTGATCCAACTACCCGAACTTCCTCCCGAAAAAATAATCGACGAACTGTTCGATCAGCTCTCAGACCTTCTCGAGAACCCCGACCGCCGCCGCGAACTCGGCCGCAACGCCGCCGCCGTGATGAATGCAAATCGGGGAGCCACTCAAACTGCGATCCGCCATCTTATGAACTTGATCCGCGAGCACTAGGAAATTCGTATAGGATCTATGATTCAGGGCCGGTGCTATTAAAGGCCCGGTCTGCGGGTTGATAACAGGTATTCCGGCCCGCTGGCCCGTGAGCGCGAAACTGCATTATTGCTGGTCTCGCCCGTTTCAGAAGGGGACTGAAAATGGGCGGACAAATGTATGAAAGCGCGCGACTGGACCTTCCGAACCACGCAACTCTGGCTTCAAAGCGACGCGCTGAAACGCCCGTTGCGTTACAATTGCCGACAGTGATTTTCCCCTTTCTCTTCTTCGCGGCGCTCCTGGTCTATTTTAGCTTTAAGTCGTTCCTCGGCGGCGTCGCGTACCTTGCGTACTTCCGCCAACACCTCGCCAAACCCTCCGGCTCCTTCACGCCCTTCGCGACCGTCATCGCCCCCTGTAAAGGCCTCGACGAAGGACTTCGGGAAAACCTGACGGCCTTGCTGGAACTCGACTATCCGAAATATGAGGTGATCTTCGTCGTTGATGACGAGGAGGACCCCGCAGTCGAGGAAATACGAGAGATCTTGAACCGCGAAGATTTAGGGAAGCCGAGTAGTGAAAACTCCGCGTCTCTGCGTCTCCGCGGTGAAAACAAGCTCATAATTGCTCCAACCGCGATCAACTCCAGCCAAAAGGTCGAAAACATCCGCGAGGCCGTAAAACAGGCCGACCCGCGATCGGGAGCACTTGTCTTCGTCGATTCCGACGCTCGCCCCCAGACCCACTGGCTCAGAAACCTAGTTGGACCTCTCAAAAACAACCACGTCGGGGCAACAACCGGCTATCGCTGGTTCCTATCCAAAACCCCCACGTTTGCAGGCGAACTCCGCGCTACGTGGAATGCGTCGATCGCATCGGCACTCGGCCCGAAAACAAAGTCAAATTTTTGCTGGGGCGGCTCGATGGCTATCCGACGCGAAGTGTGGGAATCATTGGACTTAGCCGACCGGCTGAAGGGCACTCTCTCTGACGATTTCACGATTACCCGGGCGGTGAAAGACGCGGATCTCGATATCGTTTTCGTCCCTCAGGCTCTAACACCGTCGATCGAAAACTGCACGCTAACAGAGCTTTTCGAGTTTACGACCCGGCAAATGAAGATTACCCGCGTATACGCAACGCCGCTTTGGGCGATGTCATTCTTTGGATCGGCCCTTTTTTGCGGGGTGATGATCTCGGCTTTTTTGATCGCAGTTTTTTCGAGGTCGAATGACCTGCTTGTCTGGTCCGCGATCGCGACCCTTGCGATCGTTTCCATCCTCAGTATTGCGAAAGCCTGGCTCCGACTAAAAGCCGTAAGTCTGGTCATTACAATAGCTTACAAGCAGTTTGTTCCTCAGCTAACGCTCTGGCTGCTAACTCCGCCGCTATTTCTTTGGAACTGCGTCTGTGCCCTTTTCAGCCGCACGATCACCTGGCGGGGCATCCGCTACAAACTCGTTTCCGCCACCGAAACAGAACGGCTCGACGCAGATAAATAGTGCTAATATGAGGTCTCCAGCATCGTAGCCTCATATATGCGCATAAACATCCGCAGTCCATACGCCCTGATCATCCTTTGCTTGGCCGCATTTTCGCCGAGTGTGCTCGCGCAGACGACGGCCGCCCCTGCTACCGGCAAGGACCCGATCATCGTGATCCCGGGAACCACCGGTTCGGAGTTGATCAATAGGGTCACAGGACAAACAGCGTGGTTTCGGACGGGCCGAGCAAAAGACGACGACATTCGGCTCCCGATGTCCGCGAATCTCAGCCGAAATCGCGACAACCTTATCGCCGGCGATATCATTCGCGAGGTTCGCATCGCACGCCTGCTTCCCGAGATAGAGATCTACTCGCAACTTATCGAATCACTCCAAAAGACGGGGGGCTATCGGGAAGCCAAATGGGCGACCGCAACAAAGGCCGACGCAACCGACACGTTTTTCGTATTTTCCTATGATTGGCGCCGCGACAACGTCGAAAATGCCCGACTTCTGATCCAGCGGATCGAGACGCTCAAACGCCGTCTGGGTAAGCCGAACATGAAGTTTAACGTCGTAGCCCATTCGATGGGCGGGTTGATCTCCCGATACGCTGCAATGTACGGAAATGCCGACATTCCTGCGGGAAATCCGCGGCCGACATGGGCCGGAGCAAAGCATCTGAACAAGATCTTCCTCGTCGGAACTCCGAACGAAGGGTCGTTGCTTTCGTTCAAGGCCCTTCTCAACGGCGTGTCTTATATCGGCAGCGGGATCAAGCTGCCCTTTGTTCAGGACCTCACTAGGTTCGACGTCTTTACCATTCCGTCGATCTTTCAGCTTCTGCCGCATGATGGGTCCCTGCAGGCCTATGACGAAGATCTAAAGCCATTACAACTAGATATTTACGACCCAAATACGTGGGAAGAATACGACTGGTCGATCTGGAAGGACAAGGATTTTGAGAAGAAGTTCTCCGCGACGGAACAGCGAAATTCTCGTGCTTATTTTCAAGCCGCTCTGCTTAGAGCAAAGCGATTTCAGGTGGCGTTGAATGCAAAATCCGCCGTTAAGGTGCCGGTCAGCTTTTACCTGATGGGGGCTCAATGCAAAGAAACCCCGACGGCGATGGTCCTTCGGCGCAATGAGAAAAAAGACCGCTGGATAACCCAGTTTGACGCCGCTTCGTTCACGAATTCCTCGGGGACCAAGATAACCTCCGAGATGCTAAAACCGGTTGTCTACACGCCCGGCGACAGCGTCGTCCCCAAGAGTTCACTTGAGGCGGCAACGCTTCGCGTTAATGGATTTGAGACTGTACTGCCCATCGCTAGCGAACTCTACCAATGCGAGACGCACGGCAAACTCGTGACCAATCCTGACATTCAACTCAAGCTCTTTACCCTTCTCGGCGCCTTATCGGGGGCCGTGGAGAAAGTTGTTAAACCGTGATAAGGGAACCTCGCAATAACGATGATCCGCTCGCTGAGCCGACAAATGAATCGGCGGCCGCCGAATCGACGTTTGACGATGCGGAAGCGCGGCGTGACGAGCCCTTCGTCCTATCTGAAACTGAGCCGCAGTCTCTCTCGGAAAACGTCCGTCAGAGCGGGCTTGCCTACTCCGCAGGCATAGTTCTTTTCGCTTCTGTGGCGTTTATGCTCGTGCTCGGCTGGGGAGCCGATGTCCTTCTGGGCTCGTCGCCGTGGGGTATCGTTTCCGGCATCGTCCTCGGGGCCCTGATCGGTTTTTTTCAATTTTTCCGCCTAACCGCGCAGATATTCAAGAAATAGCCAGATACACAAGCCCGCGCGCGAGCAAGGGCGATACGCTCAAGCTGGAAAGTATCGCCCCTGTTGCGCGCGAGCTTGTGCGCCGAAAGGAGTATCTACCCACCTTGGACATTCTGAGATTTCCTTAGTAAAATTTACGGTTTGCAGTGAACGAAGATCTTGAACCGCCTGGCAGTGACCAGCAATTGACAACACCACCGCGAAACGAGCGTATTCTCGTGATCCTTGCCGTTCTCAGCGTCGGCGGTTCGATCGCAGGGACGGCGGCCGTTTCAGCCCGTTTTGGACTGGCCGTTGTGATCGGCTGCGTGCTCGCATTCGTTAACTATTTCTGGATGCAGCGGTCGCTAAAGAAGATCTTCAGCTCGGCTGCGGAAGGTGAAAAGCCAAGGTTTCTGGGGCACGGATATTTCGTCCGATATGTGATCCTTGCCTGCGTAGTAGCATTTTTTTACACGCTTGACCTGCTTCCGATATCGGGACTCCTACTTGGAATGGCAGGGTTCGGATTTGCAATTTTGGTTGAAGGTTTTTTGAGAGTCTTTAATAGCCGTAACGTCTAAGCGGCAATACGTTTATCATGTTTCTATTTGCAGAAGGCGGCCACCACGAACCGCTGATCGTCGAGTTTCTAAATCACTATATCGGCAAGCCGGTGCACGAATTTCAGATGGCGTACACCAAGCCGATCTGGGACAAGTTCTTCTCGAACTTCGGTACTGACGCGGAGGCGGTTTTCGGTGCTCCGTACACAGTGGACAACGCAGTTCCGTGGTATACGATCATGTTCGTGATCGCCTGCGTGCTGACGATCGCATTCATTTGGATCATAAAGGGCAAGGTTTCGGAAGACGATCCGAAAGCCGGCCAGATGACGCTCGAGGCAGGCTATCTTTACCTGGCCGAAATGGCGGAAAGTGTGATCGGCCCGCACGGGATGAAATACTTCCCGGTGGTCGCGACCTTTGCCTGCCTGATCCTGATATCCAACTTGATGGGTCAGTTCCCGATGTTCATGTCACCGACCGCATCGGTCAACGTAACATTCGCACTCGGCATATCGTCGTTCATCTATTACAACTATTGCGGCATCAGCGAAAATGGTCTAATTGCTCATTTGAAACATCTTGCGGGCCCGAAACTGCCGTGGTTCATGTTCATTGTGACCATGCTGATCTTTGGCATCGAGCTGATCTCAAATCTGATCAGGCCGCTCACGCTGGGAGTTCGACTGTTCGCGAATATGTATTCCGACGAGCAGGTATTCGTCGAGATCACCAATCTTGCACCGCCGTTCACGCATTTCCTTGTGCCTCTTGCACTTACTGGCTTGGGCGTGTTCGTAGCGTTCGTGCAGACATTAGTATTTACGCTGCTCTCAATGATCTATTTAGGCGAGGTAACGCATCCGCCGCATGATGAACACCATCTGGACGAAACTGCTAGCCCCGATTTCGAGCATCACATTGGCGATGCTCAGCCGGCACCGTTTGCGGCGGCACCATAAGTTTGAAGTGCGCGGTTTGACCGCAAATCAGAAGCAGAGGTACGGGCTTCAGCTCGACTCTATCGTGAGATTCTTGAAGACCTGTTCGATATAAGGCAGTAGCCGGCACGCAGGAGCGTACGACTCCACGGAGTATAAAATCGTACGAATACCGGAAGCGAGGCGGAATAATAAAAGCGAACGGGTCGATGAGGTTCTCCGCAATTGCAGAAGCCTGACCGGGAGGAAGGGCGAAACAGATAACAGGAGACTATTAAAAAATGACCAAATTGAAATATGTTGTATTCGCAACGCTTGCGATCGCTATGATGGCGATCGTGGCTGCCGCGCAGGGTGGCGGTGCCGCAGCCGGCGATAACGCCTTCACACTTAATTCGTCGCGTGCCCTCGCAGGCGGAATCGGATTCGGCATCGCTGCCGGACTCGCCGCCATCGGCCAGGGCCTCGTGGGTTCACGCGCCGCGGAAGGTGCTGCCCGTAACCCCGGTGCGGCCGGACAGGTTCAGACGCTCATGATCATCGCACTCGCGCTGATCGAGTCGCTGGTACTTTTTGCTTTGCTGATCGCGTTCGTCGTCGTTAAACCGTCAGTCGGCTAAGCCTTCCCGAAAAAGCTGAGAGCGGGCGGGTTTCTTCACGATCCTCGCCCGCTTCCTAGTTCAGAGTGCGCGATTGATCGCGCACAAAACCTGCAACCCGTTGAGCCCGTTGACGTTCTAAAACGAGATGGCTTTGTTAGGAAAATTGATAGCGGAAAAATATCGAGTTGAAGAACTGATCGGCGAGAGTTCATTCGGAGCTCTCTATCGGGGGACGAACACGCTTCTCGATAAGGCTGTTGCGATTGGTATTGGCGGCGAAGGATTCCACGATCGCGCGAAGGCCGCCGCAAAGGTCAGCCATCCAAATCTTCTGAATCTTAACGATGTCGGGACCGACGGGGACGGAACACCTTACGCTATCTACGAATCCGCCCCGGGCGAAATGCTTATTAACGCATTCGCGCGTGAAGGTCAGCTTCCGGTAGAGATGGCGATCGATATCGCTCGCCAGATCGGATCTGGGATGTCCGCGGCGCACGCCGGCGGTCTAGTCCATGGCGACCTTTCGCCTTCGAGTGTGATCGTATCAAGCTCAGAACCCGGACGCGTCGGGGTAAGAGTATTTGGTTTCGGATCTGAAAATGCCCTTCACGACAATTCGACGGATCCGGCTAGATTCGCGTATCTCTCTCCCGAACAGTGTTCGGGAAGTGAGCGCGCCGACAACCGTGGCGACATTTATTCGCTTGGAACGATCTTGTATCAAGCACTCGCCGGCGCGACCCCCTTCACGGGCGAATCGTCGAGTGATGTCATGATGCGTCAGATCGAGGAACCTCCGCCGCCGCTTTCGTCGTTTCGTACCGACCTGCCGGCGTGGATCGAGCCGGTCATCCTACAGGCGATGGCGAAGAACCCGGAGGCTCGTTATCAAACCGTCGACGCATTCGTCAGCGATCTCTCGAACGCTTCAGCCGTACCGACCGCCGTCGTGGCCGAGTCCGACGGCCCGAACAACCTCTGGAAAACCGCGTTCGTCGTACTCGCCGGCATCTCGCTGCTTACCATAGGCTTGATCTACATGACCTACTCGCGTCAGACCGATCCGACCACGGCCCTGCAACCCGACGCAAATGGAATGCCGGTGCAGCCGATCAATCCCGCAACGGGTGTCGAGGAACAGAACCTCTCGAGCCTTCCGCCCGAATTTTCGTACGACGCGAACTCGAATACGATGGTGCCCACAACGGGAGCGGTGCCTGGCGATGCCGGCAATCCCTGGCTCAACGGCAACACGCCTCCTGGTGGAGCGCCGATCGCCCCGGGCGGTCAGGTCATCCAAGTGCCAATGGGCGGAAGTCCGTTCATGAACGACGCTAATTGCATACCGCAGCCAAGCGGCATAATGCTCTGCACAGTACCTGTAACGCCAACACCGGCTCCAAAGGCAAGCACGACTCCGCGTACACCTGCGAACGCCAACACGGGAACCGCACCGGCAACAACTCCAACTCCTGTGCGTGCGACACCCTCACCTCGCCCAGCCAATACGCCCGTTCGTCCGGCAAGCACACCCGCACCTAATCGTCCGGATCCTATTGGAGAGGCCAATTGACTGGAGCGGTGAGCATCACGCTCACCCTATCTGTAGTTATTGTGTTCACGGCCGGCGGAAGCCGGCAACTCCAGTCATCGCGGAACTTCAACGGTCTTCAAAATATCCGAAATAACAGCATCGGCGGTAGCTCCTTCGAGTTCGGCCTCTGCTCTTAGCGCGAGGCGGTGGCGGAGGACGGGCATCGCGATGTCTCGTACGTCGTCTGGCGTTGGGAATTCGCGACCGCGGATGGCGGCGAGGGCTTTTGAGCAGAGTAGCAGGGCGATGGACGCACGCGGGCTCGCTCCGTAGAGTATCGTCGGATGATTACGCGACTTGCGGACGATCTCGACGATATATTTCTGCACGCCCGGCTCCATTCGCATCGACCTTACTTCCGCGCGGCAATGTTGTATCGCCGACGGGTCCGGGAGCGGGTGAATATCGAGGCGTTCGAGGTGGTGCGAGTTGAAGCCTGCATCCCAGCGTGCGACGATCTCCAACTCGTCCTCGACCGCCGGATAATCGATGAGTATCTTCAGCAAAAATCTATCGAGCTGAGCCTCGGGCAGCGGATACGTTCCCTCATATTCGATCGGATTCTCGGTCGCCAGCACCGTAAATATTGGGGACAGCGGATGCCGTTCACCGTCGATGGTGGTCTGCCGCTCTTCCATGGCCTCAAGAAGTGCGGCCTGCGTCTTCGGCGGTGTACGGTTGATCTCGTCGGCAAGCAGAATGTCGGTGAAGATCGGGCCTTGCCTCAAACTAAACTCGGACGACTGCATATTGAACACGTTCGTGCCCGTAATGTCCGAGGGCATCAGGTCCGGCGTAAACTGGATACGCGAGAATCCAGCGCCCAATATCTGAGCCAGCGTCTTCACAGTCAGCGTCTTTGCCGTTCCGGGGACGCCTTCGAGCAGAGCGTGCCCTTCGGCCAGCACCGCGACAATGATCTGCTCGATCACCTCGTCCTGCCCGACGATGGTCTTTCGAAGTTCGTTAAGGATATGAGCGACGGTCTGAGGAGTGTAGTTCAGCATGGAGTTCGACTCACCGCAGAGGCTCTGAGACGCGGAGAAATCCTTATTGCTCTCTGCGCCTCAACGTCTCTGCGGTTAATTTCATAGAAAATCGTAAAGTGTCTTGATCGCTAAAAGAACAACGGTCGCGAGAAAGATGCGCTTGAGCCAGACTTCATTCAGCTTCGTCGCATAGTGGGCTCCGACGTACGCACCTGCGAACATCGTCACGGCTAGAATCGCTCCGAGGCTATAGTCTACAAGACCTTGCCACATAAAGACCACCGTCGCCACGCCTGACGAAAACACGTTCACGAGCTTAGTCGAACCAACCGATTCAGCGTAATCCATACCCATAAACGCGACGAAAGCAGCCGTTAGGATCGTCACATAACCGCCGCTGTACAACCCACCATAGATGGCCAAAAGAAACGTCACCACCAGCCCTAAGCCAGAAATGATAGAGGGCCCTGGCAGTTGTCCAAAATGTCCGCTTCCAGAGTCGCTTTCGTCCTGTGTTTTCCCGTATTTTTCTGTGTTTTCTGTGGCGCCGCCTTTTGAGGCTAACCACGGAACGTGTGGCTTCAAAAGGGTAAATATCACGACCACGATCATAGCAAGCGATACGATGAGCCTAATGGACTGATTCGTTATATATCCGACGAGCAACGCACCTAGCGCCGATCCGATAACGGTTAGCACGATCAGCGGCGACAACCTTCGCGGTTCGATCTTTCCTTGGCGAAGAAACGGGATCGTAGCGCCGATCGCCATAAAGGTGAGACCGAACATGTTAGTCGCGATCGCTCGTTTCTCTTCAATCCCGAACTGGAACATCGCCGGGACAGTGATCAGTGAATTACTACCTGTAACTACGCCGACTATGCTCGTCACGAAGAAGAGGATGACAAGGATTATCAGGTCGAGATTGTTCATCTGACGGCCCGCCGGTGTACCTTACGATCCATTCCGAGCTCACTTTCGATCACACGAAGACGCGAAGCCAGGGCCACGGTTTCCTTCTTATTGGTCGATTCACCGTGGATGATGTCTTGAACCTTCTCAAGGAAGGATTCGATCTCCACGGGATCGCCCTTGATACGTTCCGCGATCAGCCTTGCCAGTTGACCGCTGTCGGCAAGTCGGACATCGAGGCCAAAGAGGTTCGAAACGCGCCGTTTGAAGTCGGCGAAAATATTCTCAAGGGCAAGATCGTAAGCCCGCGTCCGCTGCTGTAGTTCCGCCATTGCCCCGACATACTCGAGCTTGGTACGGCGGTCAGCCTCACCCTCGGGAACCGCACGGCCGAATCGTCTGCTCCGCGACAGCATTACGAGGAAAATGATGAGGGCGACCTGTCCGAAGATCGCGATCACCGGCGTACCCGAAAAATAAGCGAAGAACTGGTTTCGGTTCGCTCCGTATCCCTGGTGAAACTCGTCGAAAGCAATAAGTCCACCATCCGTAGATACAATATTGATGGCGAGCTGTGCATTGTCGACCAGTCCGACACCCGCATTTGAAACGACGAACGGATCGGACAAAAACACGATCTCGCCGGCTCCGTAAGGAATATCTACCAACACATTGCGCTGATTTCCGACCACGTGTACGACGGGTGCGGAAAACGCTGCGTCGCCCGCCACTTCGTCTCCGTGTACTGTCGTGATCGACGTCGTTCGCGGCGGAGCAGGCGGCGGAGCATCGGCATAATACGTTTCTCCTACAGAGACAGGTGGCGGCGTTAGGTCGTAGAGATCGTGGGGCGTTGAGTTGGGCTGGCCCGTAATATGCGGGGCGTCGTAACCGAGATCGGTTCCCTGTCCGTCGCCCGCCTTCTTCATCGAGATCTCGACATGAGATGCGAACCGGGAGGTTTGGATGGCATTAACATTCTTTGTAAATACGCTCGGCTGAACAGGCCTCGAGGCGGGCATTCCGCTCGTCATCTGCGGAGCGTCGGACGGGTCGGTCATCAAGAGCAATTCGAGGTCGTTCGTCTTTTGCGTAAGCTGCCAAACGGCGATCGCCTTCGCCAATCGCTCGTCGATAGCACGGTCGATCAGCACGAGCCGTCCACCGCTATTTACCCATTCGAGTACCTGCTTCATCTCGATGTCTTCAAAATGTCGCCGCGTTTTGCCGACCACGACGAACGTTGAGGGTATAGATCGCGCAGTTTGAGGCGCGAGAGCATCCATCGGCGACTGCCAGCGCATCACATTCCTTCCGGTCTCCGCAAGCAGGCTATAGAACGCCTGCGTTCCCGTCGCGCCCGAATTGAACGACGAACGATTCGGAACGATCTCATTGTCGGGCGTCTTCTCTTTCTGCACATACGTCGCCGCATTCAACCCGATCAGGATCAGGATGAGCACAAGCAGTCCGAGTATGATGCCGAGTCTTTGGCGCATTTTAGATCGCTTTTATCGTGTCACCGCACCGACGCCGAAAATCCTCCCAATCCTCTGTTCGGGCGTCCTGCGAGCCGTACCAATGCCGCTCGAACGATCCGGTAAGCCCGTTCATCTCGTCGTATATCTCGCGCCGGCTGCGTACGTCGCGGAGATAGTCGCGGTTTGTTTTGTGCCGGGCCAGGCCGATCAGCTTCCGGTCGCTCATCTCGCAGAGCAACGCAACATATGCCTTTCGGATCGCACCGCGCAGGTCTCCTTCCCGAGCTAGCCGTTCCGCATCGCTGAAGAGGTCCGATGCCGACACGTCGTCAGCGATGGTCTCGCCGAGAATAACGCGGCTCTCCTTTCCCTGTTTCCCATTACGGCGGAACCGCGGAGCGAAAAGGGGCACTAGCTTGTAAGCAAGAAACCCCAGCAACAAGAGTATCGCTCCGATCAAAATATACTGCACGACGCTGACAACTCCGCTTATATCCGGTGCCCCGCCCATGCCGAACTTCGGTAGATAAGGCTCAAGCCACTCAAGGAATTTGCGGATCCATTTCGAGACCAGACTTTCTTCAGGCGGTTTAGAGACGGGCTTTTGGTACTCCGGTCGACTCAAGATCTCCGAAAGTTTTCGCTTGTCTTCGTCCTTCGACCGCTCCGCCGCCTCCGATGACTGCAGCTTATCCAGCTCTGCCGAAATACCCGCCAGCCTTTCGTCGATCTCGTTCAGGATCTCCGCTCGCTTTGTCAGGTCGGTCTCGTCTTCGGCGGCTCTCAACCGATCGACCATCCATTGGTTATTGGTCTCGATCTCACCGCTCGGCGAGTTTACCTTCTCGCTCGACGGCAGGTCTTTGCGAACTTGCCCGAAAACTTCATCGTTAGTCGGATATGGCTCTTCGCCTTCTTCCTCAGCGCCAACATTCGCAAGTAGGTCTTGTATTCCGGCCCGAGCGGAGTGCACCCTTTTTTGATAATCGACAAGCTCGGCCGCCGTCGCGAATGATGCGCACAGCAGGATCAGCAGCGATATAGAGAGGAGTCGAACGTTCATTTCAGGTCTAGCGTGGTGAACCCTCCGGCTGATGATTTCGCTGGAGTCGACCTTTCGATACTCGATGCGAGTGCGGGTTGAAGCGGGTTTAGATAATCCTGCGGCACATCCGGAATATCCCCGAGCCGGCGAGCGGCCATCAGCTCAATGTCATAGCCCTCGTGGCGTACTCGCTCATCGATATACAACAGACAAAGCCCGACCATCCAGACCGGTGCCAGTAGGATAACGCTTGCCTGTGACAATAGCTGCGACGTTATCTCGTACCATGCGGGTATAAGGTCCTGATCCATGAAAAAGCTGTAGAAGTCGACCCCCTCGTACCACGCATACCAGCCGACGGGAATGTACAGGATAGCGAGTGCCGAATAGACCGCAAGTATCGTGAACATGAATAACGCGGCAAATCGGCGGACGTTGCCACTCGCCAGCGACGCACTCCGAGCTATCGACGAGAACACGCCGAGACCTTCCACGGTTATCGTTTGCGGAACATACGCGAATCTGGACGCGACAAGGAAGAATAGCCAGAATGTGAAAAACACAACGGCGATGGTTCCGACCGTGCCAACTAGGGCCGCCAGCGGCGGTATCGAAGATAAGACTGCGACGATAAGAAATACGACTACCAGGCCAACCATCATCCCGAAGTATAAGATGGCCACGCCGACCATAATGATGAGCGTTGCGATGATCAACGAGGCTGACAGCAGCGCCCAAAAGCGCTCCTTCAAATTTTTATAGGTAGCACTGAAGGTGATCGGCTCGCCGAACAAAATGTGCCGCACAAAATTGCGCGAGGCTCCACCCATCACGGCGAGGATCGCGACGGTCTGGCAAAACAGAATGAAAAGTGTTCCCGTCCATCCGAACAGGATCAACGCGAGGTTGTCGAAGGGATCGGAAGAACCGGTTGAGGGAAACAGAGTACGCGAGAGAAACGTCCACCCCACTGAAACTGCCGTCCCGACCGCCACCGGCGGAGCCGCCATCAAAATGAACGTCCAGAAATTCTTCCGATAAAACCGAACCGCCCGGTCGATAAGATC
>JBDSLC010000050.1:0-30713 GCA_039916585.1 Pyrinomonadaceae bacterium
TTGGCCGGAAAAATGTCGTGATGGGAGAAATGATCCCGTATGCAACCCCAACCCCCAACAACTACCCGCTCATGGGCGCCGTCGCCATGCCGTCACCGACGCCGCGAGTTTCGCCCAAGCCCAAGGATCAGATCCTGATGGGCAAACCGAGGATCAATGAAGAGGTCAGGCAAAAGGTACTTAAGCAGGCGGGCGTCTAGCTTCGAATAGACCGATGATTTTTCTGTGCTATTCGGTTCTGGTTCATCTTATTCTGTAGTCGGATCTGAAGGCAGGATCACAGGACGCACATAACAAGAAGGAAGACAGAGAATCAAGGGATTCGCAGAGAAAAGAAGAGCCTAGTTCTTTACGTAGTAACCCTGGCGGGCTCGGAGTTTTTTTGCCGCCGGGTTGGTAAGGGCGACCGCAAGTTTCACGAAGCGGCCCTCGGGGAATTCGGAGTCGGAATAGTACTGGACAAGATACTGTGCCCGCAACTCATTCGCGAGCTGGCGGAAGATCGTCTCGAGCGTAACAGCGTTGCGCTTCATATTGCCCGAGTTCATAAATGTGTCCTTTGTATCGACCGGCAGAAACTTGGGCAGAAAAGCCGTTCCGCCAGTTTCACGAGCAAACCCGTCCATGTTTTCCTGGCCGTACATGCTCATCTGATTGAGCTGATACGAGCTACCGCCCGGGTTGATCGAGTAAAAGACCGTGTCGCCATCCTGCAGCGATTTGCCTATGCGAACCCGCTCTTTGAGGCTCGCCTCGTTTCGGTTGTTAACGGTGAAGGCGTACAACGCCTTTTTATCGAGCGTGTTGATTTTTTCCCCAGCACGCTTGTAGCCATCCTGAATGGCGCGTGCGATCCGCGTACTGTTGGTATCCTCCCCATCCGAGATGACCACGATCACTCGTCTCGTCCCGGACGGAGCGTTCTTTGCCAGATATTCCGCGGCCGCACCTACGGAATCATAAAACGCCGTAAATTGTTTGGTAGGCGTGATCGTCCGTACGGAAGCTACCGCCTTGTCGCTAGTGTCGCGGCCAGCGAGCATGATCGGCGAGGCTCCGATAGTGAACACGGTGGCCCGGTCGGTGGGCTTCATCACATCCTGAAGAAACTTTGCCGCCGTCTCCTGCTGGAACTTGAACATCGCATCGGTGCTGGCCGAAACATCAAACAACAACGCGATCTCGAGTGGTACGACATCGGCATTCCCGACGCTGTCTACTTCCTGCCGCCTTCCTTCCTCGATCACCGAAAAATCCGTCTTACCAAGATTCGTCACCGGGTTACCGGCCGCGTCGGTTACCGACACCGGTATCACGACCAAACGCGATTCGATCTTGATCTCTTGATCTTCAAGCCTAGTCGGAGTCGGCGTCGCTGTTTGAGCAAAATTTAATGTGGTGAAAGAAAGAACGAATGCGAAGGCGGTGATGTAACGAAGCTTTCTCATAACGGTTGAATGGAAGGCCTAAATGGTCAAAGAGAGTGGATCATTTTGATGTCGATCCACTCTCTTTGATTCAGTTTAAGGGCAAACTAGTTGCCGTTATCTGTAGTATCAGTAACCGGGCGTACCTCAACGTTCTGATTAAGGCCGCGGCTTACAAGAAGCTTAACCTCAACACGTCGATTCTGCTCACGTCCCTCACGAGTCGTGTTATCGGCAACCGCCTGCAGTTCTCCAAATCCGAACGAGGTTCCGATGCGGCGTAGCGGGATGTTGTGCGTTTCAACCAAGTAGTTGATAACCGCACGTGCACGATTCTCGCTAAGCTTTTTGTTCATCGCCGTACCACCCTCTGCCGAAGCAAAACCCGTGATCTCGACTTCATATCCCTTGAGGGTCATCGCCTGGGTAGCGATCGAATCCAGCTTCTGTTTACCTTCAGCTGAAAGGACCGAACTGCCTACGCGGAAGTTGACCGTTTCGGTCGACTGAACAACATAGTCGTCAAGAGCAGTAATACGCTCGTTCGTAGCATTGACGCCAGCAACAGCTGCGTCTGCAGTTTCTTGTGCCGCACGGGCTCCGCCGCGTGCTGCGTTCGAAATAGCCATCAGCTCGTCGATCTGGCCGGAGACGCGTTTGGCGTTCTCTTCAGCCGCGGTAAGACGGGCCTCAGCCGGTCCGACACGGGTATCGATCGACTGTGCGACCTTGAAGTCATCTTTGTCGAAACGGATCTTGTTTGCCGTGAGGCTGCCCGATCCATCTGCGCGTCCTTCGACTTCCATATAGAGGCCGCGAACGATCTGCGTACTGGCAACGCGATCGCCGCCGCCGAAGAATCCGCCCTTGGTCTTGATGCTGCTTTCCGGCGAGATCACTACGCGAGTATCCACACCCGTTGTGTCGCGCAGGACGAAGGACTGATCGTCATCCTTTGCAACGACAGCTCCTTTTAGCTTGTATTTTTGACCCGAGGTCAGCGTGCGAAGCTGCGCGTCTTGAGCAAATACGGCCCCGGCGCTGATAGCAACCGCCAATAACATTCCTGCTAACTTTTTCATTTTCATTTGAACTCCTCGCGATGTATGCAATTTCAAAATATTGCGAACCCCTGCGATAGACGCTTGAACGATGTCGAAGGTTGTATCGTTTTCGTACGATTCCTTCGTAATCTCCCCGACGAACACCCGTCAAATACCTAACGCGAATTTCCGCTGCATGGGCTGTTTACAAGCGCTGTGCCATTGAGCTTGATCAATCCGATTTATCTCACAACTGTAATGCGTTCAATGAGTTAGTACAGCGACAATTTGTATTGGAAAAATGGTGGGGCGTTCGATTTGCATACATTTCGAACAGCTGTGCGTAATGTTATGTCCGATTCTGTTGCACTATGAAATTTTAGAATCAGAAAGACCTCAAGTACTACGTGAGATAATACACGACAACACGTATAAATCAAGGACTTTCTTTTCGGTTCTATCAGACCGAAAAGTCGCCGGTTTCGAGGTATTCCTTAATAAACGAAAGGAACCTCTCTGCATCGGCGCCGTCCACAATGCGGTGATCGTAAGTAAGGGCGAAGTAAGCCATGCTGCGGATCGCGATATAGTCGTCGCCATCGGGCGTGGTCAGGACCTTTGGCCGCTTCTCGATGGTGCCCACACAAAGGATCGCGACTTGAGGCTGGTTGATGATCGGCGTGCCGAATAGACCGCCGAACACGCCGGGGTTTGTGATAGTGAATGTGCCGCCCGTGACTTCGTCGGGATTGAGCTTCTTAGTGCGTGCCCGATCCGCGAGGTCGTTCGCGGCGAGCGCGAGGCCGGAAAGCGACAAGTTATCCGCCTTGCGGATAACGGGGACGATCAGTCCCCAATCAAGCGCGACCGCCATTCCGAGGTTGATGTCGCCCTTGTAGACGATATTCTCGCCATCGACCTGCGAATTTAGCACTGGGAAATTGCGGATCGCATTCGTCACCGCCTGGAAGATGAACGGCATATACGTCAGCTTAGTGCCGTGACGTTCGGCGAACGCAGCTTTGTTCTTATCGCGGAATTTGTCAACGTTCGTCATGTCGATCTCGTAGACGCTCGTCACGTGCGCGGACGTCTGCTTCGAGAACGTCATATGCTCCGCGATCTTCTTTCGCATCACGGACATCTTTTCGACGCGGTCGCCCGCCGCTGTCGCGATGGGTGCCGCGCTATACGTCGAAGGTGCCGCTTTCTCCGGTGTCACAGCGGGCGTACCTACGCCCTTGACGAGCAGATCTTCCGGACGCAGGGCGGCTCCCGTTTCGAGGAACGACATAATGTCGTCCTTGGTAACACGGCCGCTGAGTCCCGATCCCGAAATACGCGTTATATCGATCCCGTGCTCCTTTGCGATGCTCCGAACGAGTGGGCTGCTCTTCGTCCGGCGCAGATCGTCAACGGTAACGTCACTGCCGTTCGAGCTGGCCACGACTGCTTTGACCTGTGGTACTGCGGTTTCCGCCTTTACAATTTCGACTTCTGCAGCCTTCGGACTTGGGGCCTCAGACTTTGGACTTTGGACTTGCGAAGCACCTGAGGCTCCGACGAGCGCGAGCACAGCTCCAACCTCGACCGTCTGTCCCTCCTCGACATTGATGGCAAGCAACTTGCCGGCGGCTGGTGACGGGACTTCAGCGTCAACCTTGTCAGTTGAGATCTCGAGCAGCGGCTCATCTTTTCCGATATCGTCCCCGACTGCCTTGAGCCATTTCGAAACGGTTCCCTCGGTTATCGATTCGCCCATCTGCGGCATAACGACCTCAACCGATTGCGGATTTGGAACTGCGGATTGCGGAATGTCGGTGGTCTTGGCGGCTTCGGCGACCGAAGCGACCGCGTCTGCGATGATCGCCGGTGCCGGAACATCTTCGGCCTCGATCGGCGTCGCTTGAGTTTCAGACTTTGGACTTTTGACCTCGGACCTTGGACTCTCCGCGACTTCGCCTTCAGCACCGATCATGGCCAGGACGGTGCCAACCTCGACGGTTTCGCCTTCCTTATGCCGGATCTCAAGGAGCGTGCCGGCCGACGGCGACGGAACCTCGGCGTCGACCTTATCCGTCGATATCTCAAGTATCGCCTCGTCTTTTTCGATCTTATCGCCGACGGCCTTTAGCCATTTGGACACGGTGCCCTCGGTGATCGATTCGCCCATCTGCGGCATTACGACTTCTAAGCTCATAAGTACTCCGTCGCGGTATAAGTGGAGGTTATACTATGCAAATTCAAACCATTAGGATACTAGAAAATCACGTGGAATAAAAAGGCGACCGATCTAGCCAAGGTGCTCGCGTATGAACGATTCGATCCGATCCAATCCCTGTATCGAGGTGGGAATCCTGAGGCCTTCGCCAGTCGACGGAACTAATTCGAGGGTTCCATCCGAGTGCTTTACCACGTCTTCGATCTCGCTCCAAAACAGGGTCCTTTTCCGGTGAATCAGGCCCTTCGCATAGATGCTGACCGCGTTTCGCTTTTGCATCCACCACCCGATCATCGTAAACACCTGAACTATCAGAAAGCCGGTCGCGAGAATAAAGTAAAGGAAGTTTTGCCAAACTAAATAGAAGATCAACGTGGTCAAAAAGAAGAGAAAAGACAAAGCCGCGACTATCGCCGCACGCTGAAGGAACGCAGGCAAAGTTGAATGTACGGCGACGAGTTTTCCGAGTTTAGAGTTCAAGCTTTAGCTTGTATTCTTTATCGCGGCGCGACTCGTTGCAACCGGATGCAAGCTGAACCTTGAACTTTGAACCGATCTATCCCGCACGAGTAGGGTCGATCATTGCGCGGACTTCGGAGATGCGGTTTGCTGGAAAGCCGCTTTCGCGGGCGTGTTCCTCGATCAGATCCTGACTCGGGGCCGTGTAAACACAGTAGATCTTGTCGTCGGTGACGTACGAATGAATCCACTGTATCTCGGCTCCGAGTTTGTTCAGCACGCTGCAAGATTTCTGGGAAGCTCCCATCAAGTCATCCGCCGTCATATGTCCCGCACCGGGAATGTCACGCTCGATCACGAATTTTGGCATCTTTTCTCTCCTGAATTCGAATTCCTGAATTGTCGATTCGTGTTGGAATGTCCGATAATAACAGATATCCCGAGTCCAATATATTTTCTACAATCTATGAGAAAAATTTGCGTTTTCGTTTCGATTGCCGCTCTCTCACTTTGTCTTTCGATCGGTGTGGCCGCTCAGACCCGCCAACTCACTGCCGAGGATTATGCTCGGGCCGAGAAGATGCTCAGTTACGGTACTGGTCCTTTGGTTGACCGTGCCGGGGTTAGGCCGACCTGGCTGCCGGATGGCCGGTTCTGGTTTATGGTACTGACCGCGACGGGCCGAGAGTATGTGCTCGTCGACCCCGCGACTGGCCAGAAGCGGACCGGAGCGACGCTCGAAGCGATCGGCGTGACAGCAGCCGCAGGGCCGACTGGGCCCGGTCGTTTTGGAGGTGCCGGCGGTGGTGCCCGGTCGCCGGACGGAAAGAAGGAAGTATTCATTAAGGACTGGAACCTTTACGTCCGCGATATCGCGACGAAACAGGAGAAGCAACTGACGAACGACGGCGTCAAGGATTTCGGCTACGCGACGGACAATGCGGGTTGGACACACAGCGACCGGGCGATCGTAAAATGGTCACCGGATTCGAAGAAGGTTGCGACATTCCAACAGGACCAGCGGCACGTAAGCGATATGTATCTGGTGACGACGAATGTCGGTGCTCCGAAGCTTGAGGCATGGAAGTACCCGCTCCCCCAGGATAAGGAGATTGCCAAGATCCATCGTGTCGTGATCGACGTTGACGCCGGAACCACTGTGCGCTTCAAGATGGAGCCGGACGATCACCGCGGCACATTGTCGGACGACATCGCGGTGGCTGGAGCCTTTGGAGATAACCGGTGGAGTGCCGATAGCTCGACGCTGGCGTTCGTATCGAGTTCGCGTGACCACAAGTCGGCCAAATACCGCGTGGCGAATATTGTGACCGGGGAGGTACGCGACGTCTTTGAAGAAAGAGTTGCGACTCAGTACGAGTCCGGCCAGGGTGCGGAGAATTGGGAGTATCTGCCTGAGACAAACGAAGGTATTTGGTATTCCGAGCGCGACGATTGGGGTCACCTTTACCTATACGACCTGACGACGGGCAAGCCGAAGAATCAGGTCACCAAGGGAAACTTCGTCGTCACACAGGTAGTGAAGATCGATCGGCCCGGACGCGTTATCTACTTCGAGGCGAATGGTCGCGAAGCCGGACGCGATCCATATTTTGCACATCTATATAAGGTCAATTTTGACGGCACGGGCTTGCAGCTTCTGACGCCGGAGGACGGAAACCATCAGGCTACGTTTTCGCCCGACGGCAGGTACATTGTCGACACGTTTTCAAAGCCCGATGTTCCGCCGGTGGTTACACTTCGCGATAGCAACGGGAAACTGATCGTCGAGCTTGAGAAGGCTGACGTATCGCGATTGCGTGCGGCCGGCTGGAAGCCGGTAACGCCTATAAACGTAAAGTCGCGTGACGGAAAATGGGATCTGTACGGGCTGATGTTCACACCCACCAACCTTGACCGATCGAAGAAGTATCCGGTAGTGAACTACATCTATCCGGGGCCGCAGGGCGGCGGCGTGGGAACGCGAGCGTTCGGCGCGTCGCGAGGCGATCATCAGGCTCTTGCGGAGCTCGGATTCATCGTCGTGATAATCGACGGTAGCTGCAACCCCGATCGTTCGAAATCGTTCCACGACGTATGCTACGGTAACATGGCCGACAACACGCTGGAAGATCAGATCGCCGGTATACGGGAACTCGCCAAGACCCACACCTATATGGACCTCGACCGTGTCGGCGTTTGGGGACACTCGGGCGGCGGTTACGCAACGGCGGCTGCCATGTTCCGCTTTCCGGATTTCTACAAGGTCGGGATCTCGGAATCCGGCAATCACGATAACCGAAACTACGAGGATGATTGGGGCGAGAGGTATATCGGTTTGATGACCGGTCCCGACGGCAAGCCGACCACCGACGTTGACGATTCCAAGGTAAAGTCGAACTACACCGACCAGGCAAATCAGACCTTTGCGAAGAATCTAAAGGGCAAATTGCTACTCGCTCACGGAGCGATGGACGATAACGTCCCGCCCTACAACACCTACCTGATCGTCGATGCGCTGACGAAGGCGAACAAGGACTATGACCTGATCGTCTTCCCGAACGCCCGACACGGATACGGAAGCGATAGCAACTATATGACGCGCCGCCGCTGGGATTATTTCGTCAGAAACTTGATGGGTGCCGAGCCGCCGAAGGAATATAAACTGACTCCGAAGGCCGATCCGCGAATGAGTCAGCGGTAATTGCCGTAGGATCTTTCAAACCGGGCATCGTTCTCCTAAGAGAGCGGTGCCCTTGTTGATCTATTCGTTCGATGAGATGAGGTAATAAGTGAAGATCGCCGCGAACAGGAGATCGGGCAGTGAGCTGAGCGCCGTCATCAACGGGATGTCTCCGAGGGCGGCGAACAGAAAGGCGAGCATAACAAAAGCAGCCTTACCCGCGGCTCCGATCACGAGAAACAAACGCTCGTTTCTCCCCTTGATCCCGAGCCATAAGTAGCAAAGGCCGAAAAGAAATATCCAACTCGAAATTATCGAAAGATAGAAGGAATGCGAGCCGGCCGGAAATCCATTTGCCGCGCGCATCGATTCAGAGGCAGGCAAAAACAGCACTGCGCCGAACATGTTCAGTGCGCCGGTCACGATCAGCGCGACCTTCATCCAGCGAGGAATTTCAGGTTGGTTTGCCATTGCGTTCACGGAACCCTTAATGCGGATCGACCGGATCGAAGTAACTGATCAGGAAAGCTGAGATCGCGATGAAGAGACAGAGCGGAGAAAACAGATAGCTATCCCACGCCGCAAATTCCGAATCTCGAACGCTCTTGAAAAAGCCGACGTAACGAAATTCGCCGATGGACCTGAGTCCGAAGATAACGGCAATCATGGCGGTGCCCACGCGAAACAGCCACGCGGGAAAACCGAAAGTCAGAAACCCGATCCGCCCAAGAAAAGCGTACATCCCGAGGAAGAGAAGGAGCCCGACTGCGGTACTTGCGAAACCGGACGGCGTAAATATTTTTTCGCCAGCGATTGACGGAATGGCCGCGCCGCCGCCGAGCGAACCACCTGCCGCCCAATAGAAATGCAGCAGGCCGAGGACGGAGAATATAAGAGCGATCAATAGGGCGAGATTTCTGAGCATTGGATCGTGAACTGATCTTCCCAACCACAATACTCCAAAAATAAAGAATGTGAAGCTAACTTGAAGGCTTGTCCAACGGAAGCGTCTCGTCTTCTCTCTCGTTATCGAAGAGCTCGCCGACGGGTGTACGTGGCGGCGGGAGCTCGGCGGCGTATCCGTCCATCTCCTTCTGGATCTGATCGACCGCGTTTTTGCCGATCTCGAAATCCTCACGGATCAGCTTGAGCGTTACCCGGCCGTTGTCGTTGGGCATGGCTGAGAGCACTGCGAATGTCTTGGTGCGGATAACGATCTTCGCCCCGAGCCTGAAAAATCCCCTCTTGAACTTAATATCGAGGATCTCGCCGATAGGCAAGCGGACCTCCTTAACACCACCGGGGATCATACCAAGGATCTTCGATTCAAATTCAAGCACGATACCCGCCGGCGAAAATTTTGCGACGCCGTTATACGACGTCAGCCCGTGAGCCGACTCGGTCTTGAATGGGATACTCGTGAAACCCTGCTGCTGCATCTTTCTACGCCGTCTCTTCGGCGAACTCCATTGTATCCATATCTGCGTCATCGACGTTAGGCTTGCCGAGCAGTTTTAGCCAAATGAACCCCGCAGTTCCGGCCGTCAGCGATGCCATCAAGATCGCCATCTTCGACGAATTCACAGTCGCGGCAACGAATGACGCATCGCCGCCGACGAAAGCGAGATTTGTGATGAAGATCGACATCGTAAACCCGATGCCGCCCAGCAAACCCGCGCCGAAAATGTGCTTCCAGTTCAGGTCAAGCGGCAGACGGCAGATTCCGACGGTTACAGCGATGAACGCCAGCAGCGTGATGCCGATCGGCTTGCCCGTAACAAGGCCGACAATGATGCCGAGGCTGTTGCTCGAAGCGAGGTCATTTACCCAATCCCCGCCGATCACGATTCCTGTATTCGCGAGAGCGAAGACCGGCAAGATGAGAAATGCGACGGGTTTGTGAAGAAGGTGTTCGAGCCGATGCGACGGCGAATCGAGGTCATCCTCCTTGTGTGTAAAAGGAATCGTGAAGGCGAGCAGCACGCCGGCGATCGTCGCGTGTACACCGGACTTCAGCATTAGGAACCACATCAACGCCCCGCCGATCAGGTACGGGATCATCGACATCACCCGCAGCCGGTTCATCACGATAAGCAAGGCAAATACGCCGAGAGCGAGGCCGAGATATGCGAACGAGAGATTGGCCGTGTAAAATATCGCGATCACGATGATCGCTCCGAGATCGTCCATTACCGCCAGTGCGACGAGAAATACCTTCAACGAAGCCGGAACGCGATCTCCAAGAAGCGCTAGTACACCGATCGCAAACGCAATGTCCGTCGCCATCGGTATGCCTATTCCCGCCTGAGTCGGCGTGCCGTAATTAAACCCGAAGTGGATCAAAGCCGGTATCGACAGTCCCCCAGCCGCAGCGATTATCGGCAGCAGGGCATTCCGAATATTCGACAGTTCGCCGACGTACAATTCCCGTTCGAGTTCCAGCCCGATCAGCAGAAAAAAGATCGCCATCAACCCGTCGTTCACCCAATGCTCGACGCTCAGCGGGCCAAGATAGGAATGCCAAAAGGCTAGATAACCCGGGCCGAAAGAAGTGTTAGCTACTACCAGCGAACCCGCCGTACAGACGATCAAGATGATCGCTCCGGAGCGTTCGTTCATGATGAACTCTTTGAATGTGGTCGAGAGCTTTTTGCTGGTCTTCTTTATCATCCGGTCGTCATTCGATCTCGAGGTCTAATGAGTTGTCGCAAGCCCGGTTTTTGCGACAAGGCCGCGAGGGCCAACTGCCCATGCAATATTCGAACGGCCCTGCACGGCATTGAAGTTGAGATCGGAATGTTTACTCCAAAACTTGCCGCCGTCGAAGGAGGTGTCCGAACCATTGGTCCCGACGGCGACAAGGATATGCTTCGCCACAAATGCGACTCCAGAGCGATAGCCTGTGAGCCCTGTCTCTGCGACCCACGTCTTACCTCCGTCCCTCGTTCGAGCTAGAGTATTTACAGATTCGCCGGATTTCTCGTAGTTCCCGCCGACGATAACGCCATTTTTCGCGTCCGACATCGCGATCGAGAATATTCCGCTTCCCGGCGTCCCTTTCACGATCGGGGTCGTCGCCGCCGTCCATGACTTGCCGTGATCTTTCGACCTAAATACACGAGCGTCATTTCCGCCCGACACCAGAAATACGTCGCCATTCGCCGGGTTGATGTACAGACACGTTCCGCTTGCAGCAAACGCCGCCTCGCCATCTTTCGCAGCCGGAAGTTGATTGCTCACGATCGGCTTCCACGTCTCGCCGTCGGTGGTATTGATAAGCACGTAATGGCCATCAACCGGATCGCTCATCGCGACACAGTTTTTCGCGTCCCAACAAGCGATCGCATCGAAGAACGCCTTCTCGTTCCCATTGCGAAACTGCTCCTTCCAAGTCTTGCCGCCATCGACGGTCTTGTAGATGCGCGAATCGGCCCCGTTGCCGATGCTCAAGATATAAGCGGTGTTCGCGTCGAACGCCTCGATGTCTCGGAAGTCGAGCTTCTCAGCACCAGGGACGGCGTTCACATCCCAAGCCTTCCCGCCGTCAACCGTGCGGATAACCGTCCCGCCCGTACCGCTCGCCCAAACGATTTTTTCATTCACAACCGAAAGCCCGCGAAAGGCAGCATTCGTATTCACGGTCTGCTTGACCCACTGGCCGTGTACCCCGACGGCGGTAAACAAAGAAAGAAATATGATCAGAAATTTCATTGTGTTAGGTTAGCGGCTATCGCTGCCTGAAGTTTTTCCTCTTCAAGACCGTTTGAAGAATATACGACCCTGCCTGATTTATCGATAAGGACAAACGCCGGAAAAGATCCCACGCCGTAGTCCGCGGCGATCGAATCACCGCCGGTCAGGATGGGATACATCGGCTTGTTCTTCTTACTAAAAGTCTCGATCGTCGCGGTCGGATCGTACATATTGATCGAGATCGTCTCCAGTCCATTATCCCGATACTCACGCGAAATGGTGTTGAGCTTCGGAACCGCCGCGATACAAAATCCGCAGTGGGCTATCCAGAATTCCAACAGGACGAGTTTCCCCTTGAAACGATCAAGCGAAACCTTTGCCGACGTGTCGGCCGACGCGAGTTCGAACAAGGGAGCGGCTTTGCCGGCTTCGACCAGGGTCAGATTATCTTTCTTCTGCAACGCGTACTCACGGAGAAATGACGAATAGAACCATGACGTCGCAACGGGCATCGCGGGCTGCTCGGTCATATCTGCATACGTCGTCCTGACTGACTCGTCGTTCTTGTCATTCGACTGGATCACTTCGATCGGCAAGAGCGTTTTCTTGTCGACGGTGAGGCGATACAGGTTCGTGTGGTCGGGCCTGATCTCGACGATCTTGCCCTCAGCCGTCAAGATCTTTTTCGGCAATCCGAACTCGATCAAATACGTAGTTGGATTTGCCGTGATCTTCTTTGAGATCGCCGTGTCCGATGCGATCTTAGGCAAGGCGTATTTTAATGCGATCGGGGAGTTCATCAGGAAAATGTCGCCGAACGATTCGAACGTCGGCTTGCTCTCAACGTAGAACTTCTTTCCCTTCTTATCGAGGGTGTACCGCTCTGCGCCGTTATATGCGGAGAATCGGTCAACGCCCGAAAACTGAAATCGAAATCTCGAAGCCTTATCCGCCGGCCGCAGATCCAGAAATGTCTCCGCCTGATCTTTAATGTTTCGGTCTTGCGACGGGTAACTGAACTCGAACGTGTACTTATAGCCGAGCTGCTTAACGGAGTTCAGCTTTTCAACGATACTCTGCAGTATCTCGGTGGACGACCGCTGCTGGGCCGACAACGGAGGGGTAAACAGGAATAGCAATAGGGCGATAGAGGTAAAAATTCTTCTCATCGGGGTGATCTCCTTATCACATAAGACGCCCTTTGATATGCCGTGAGGCCTTTAGTAAACCATTCTCGCTCGAACAGTACCTTTCACTTTCTTCAAAATCTCAAACGCTTCTTGCGAGAGTTTCGATTCCACATCAAGGATCACGTAGCCGATCTCGTCGTTTGTCTTCAGATACTGTCCGGTGATGTTGATGCCGCGTTTCGAAAGGCGCGAGTTAATGTCGCCGAGCACGCCGGGGATGTTGCGGTGAATGTGCAGGATGCGGTGCGTTCCGGCTTGCGGCGGAAGAGAAACGGGCGGCACCGTGTGCGAGCCTTCGCTGGTGCCGAAGTCGAGGTATTTCACAAGCTTCCCGGTTACGTCCAGGCCGATATTCGCCTGAGCCTCTTCCGTCGAGCCGCCGATGTGCGGCGTCAGGATCACGTTCGGCAAACCCTGTAGTTCACACAAAAACGGATCGCCGTTCTTCTCCGGCTCATCAGGAAAAACATCGATCGCCGCACCGGCGAGTTTGCCGGACTTCACGGCCTTGCCGACTGCTTTCAGATCGACTACATCACCGCGGCTGTGGTTGATGAGAATGCTTCCCTTGCGCATCGCTTTAAGCGTATCCGCGTTGATCAGATCTCGCGTCGACGGATCGGACGGAACGTGCAGCGTTACGATATTTGACCGCTTCAGCAGGTCCTTTAGATCGCTGACCTGTTTCGCATTTCCAAGAGGGAGCTTCGTCGCAACGTCGTAATAGAGCACGTGCATGCCCATCGATTCCGCCAGGCCCGACACCTGCGAACCGATGTTTCCGTACCCGACGATCCCGAGCGTTTTCCCGCGGAGTTCGAAGCTTCCGCTCGCGTCCTTCAACCACTCGCCGCGATGTGCGGCCGCATTCTTATCCGCGATCTTGCGGATAAGCATCACGCTCAACCCGATGATCAACTCGGCAACTGAACGCGTGTTCGAATATGGGGCGTTGAATACCGCAACACCTCGCTCGGTTGCAGCCTTTAGATCGACTTGATTGACGCCGATGCAGAAAGCACCGATCGCGACCAGCTTGTCGGCGGCATCGATCACACGTTTGGTCACGCGGGTCTTCGACCGAATTCCCAGCAAATGCACGCCTTGGATGGCTTTGATGAGGTCATCCTCGCTCAATGCGCCCGAGACGCGCTCGATGTTCGTATAGCCCGCAGCCTCAAGTTCGCGCATGGCTGCGTCCGAGATATTCTCGAGGAGAAGTACCTTGATCTTGTGTCGAGGATAAGAAGTTTGACCTGATGGCATCGTTGTAAAAAGACGATGATATCAAATTCATGCGGCAGTCGCAGATATGGCTCGCGTCGCGTAGACGCTGTAATCGATCTCTTGAAAGATCGTGTCGCGGCTCTCGATCTCGGCAAGAAGTGCACGTTGATGTTCAGTTATCTCACCCGCGTCAAGCATCTCGGCGAGCAAGGTAAATCGGTGAATGTGCGATTGGAACCGCCGAGAAGAATATTCGACCGTCGTCCCTTGGTAGATCTGAAACGCCCAATCCGACGACTGCGCGAGCAGCAGTTCCCGAGCCATCTGGTTCAAGATCCGTGTTGTAAGAGTGACGGCTTCAGCCGTTTCGCCCGAACGCCTAACGGCGTCACTCTTACCCCGATCGGCGTATTCCGTCATCCGCCGCTCGGCGTCGTGTTGATACGGATACATCCACGAATTCCCTTCGTTTAGCCAGACCTTGAAATATCCCGCCTCGCCCCAACTCGATGCGGTCGGCTGCTGGATCTGGATCGGCGTTTTCGAATCCAGAAAATCTCCCGGCGTGATAGCGGCGATCTCGTCCTGGTCCCAGTGAAGCTTGCGGAAAAAGAAATCGATGAACTGCGGCCCTTCGAACCACCAATGCCCAAACAGTTCCGCATCGTAGGGCGATACGACTAGCGGCGTGTGGCCGTCGAACGTCTCGCGCATCGCGCGAGCCTGTTTGATACGCTCGCCGATGAAGTGCATCGCGTTCTCGCCAACCTTCTCGCGTGCCAGCGACGGCCGGTAGGGCGCCTTCCGATTTTGCGGAACGTCTTTGCCGGTGATCGCGTGATACTTCAGCCCAAGATGTCGCCGCGTCCCGTCGGCGTGAAGATGAGGCTTGAGATATTCAAACTCGGCGTCCCATCCGATATCGCGGTAGAACTCGCGATACAGTACGTTGCCCGGGTAACCGATCTCCGCTGACCAAACCTGCTGGCTCGTCTCGACATCGCGGGCAAACACTGCGACACCATTCGGACAAACAACCGGAGCATGCACCCCGAATTTCGGCCGCGGATCACCGTAAAGTATCGCGTGAGTGTCCGACACAAAATAATCGATGCCGTATTCTTTCAAAAGATCTTCGATGCCCGGCTCATAAGCGCACTCGGCAAGCCATATCCCACGCGGCTGTCGGCCGAAATGCTTTTTGTAATTGTTAACGGCTATCTCGATCTGCGCCCGCCTTGCCTCAGGCGTCGATATCAGCGGCATAAATCCGTGCGTCGCGCAGCAAGTGATGATCTCGAGCACTCCTTCGTCCTGAAGTTCGCGGAACGCATTGATCAAATTGCGGCCGTACCGGTTGTTCCAAAGGTCGAGCGACGCCGAAAGATTCTCCGCGTACATCGTCGCCGCTTCGACGAATTCTGGCGCCTCCGTCTGGGTGCGTTGAAGTTCTTTTCGCGCGAGGTCGAGAAGATTTTCGAGATGTCGCGTGTATCGCGACTCAAGCAGCGGATCGGCAAGCATCTCGCACAACGGCGGCGAAACGTTCATCGCAAGCCGCGGCTTTGCACCGGCTTCGTGAAGGCTTTGGAGAATGAAGATTATCGGGAGGTAGACCTCGGAGATGGCTTCGTAAAACCAGTCTTCCTCAAGAAACTCGGGATACTCCGGATGCCGAACGAACGGCAAGTGGGCGTGGAGAATCAGGCTGAAGTAGCCAACGGGCATGATTTTGTTTTCGCAACCCGCCCCCTTAACAGTGGCGG
Source organism: Pyrinomonadaceae bacterium (assembly GCA_039916585.1). GTDB lineage: Bacteria > Acidobacteriota > Blastocatellia > Pyrinomonadales > Pyrinomonadaceae > OLB17. The sequence continues at coordinate 15,707 of JBDSLC010000050.1, forward strand.
TTCTATTCCTGGCGGCCGCTCGATGGTCGCGCGGAACCCGGAACACCAAATTCTCCGAGTTCAGGCGATATCCGCCGACGCTTTACGGTCTTCGGAAAATGTACGAGGCTCGCTCCGTAAACTGCTGAAAGCTGCTCTTCTTCAAGCACCTCATCGTCGCCGAGATCGAAATGCTCGCGAAGCGCTCCGACAGCCGCTTCACTCGACAACCGATCCAAATGCGCTTCAAGCAAGGCGAAGAGCGAAGCACTGACCTTCCATCTAAGCGCCTCGATCGGCACACCTGAGGCGAGAGAGAGCAGAGCGTATCGAAGTTCTTCGACGGTAAAACCGTCAAACGAAACGTCCGGGCCGAGCAGATCGGAAAACGCTTCACGAGTCGCAATCTCGCTTACCGCCGGATCGTCACCGGCTATCGCTACCTCGACAGCGTCCTGCCTAAATCCAGACGCATCCAACACCTGTGCAAACGTATCCGCCGTTACCGTCCAATCCGCGTCTGTCGCGACCCGCGGGCTTGGCCCCTTTCGCGGAGTCGTAAGCGTGTTGGAATAGAGCGCACGAAAATATGGCCGGTTCGGAGCGTAGAAGCCGACCTCCGCTCGATACGTTGAATCAGCGTCCACGTTGAACCAATAGTTGCCTTCCGCGTCGACCGGGTGGATCTCTTCAGTGTCACGGGTTTCGTTGATCAGCTTGAGGACGAGCGTATAACTGCCTCGATCATCGCCAAATACCCGATGCAGGATCTGCCAGGGATTATTCTTGAGCGACCAGTAAAAATAGACTCGGGTCGGGGTCTGCATTTGAAGCCGGGCGCGGTTTTCGCGAGCAAGGGTAGGGAGCTTGGGTTCGCGGAGTTCCTTAAACGCCGGTGAAAGGCCGTCCTCCGCGAACTGTGGAATTTCTTCTTCAAGTGCTGCCGCTATTCGCGCAGTTATCTGGGCAGCTTCCTCCGCCGATCGAATCAACTCGCCGGATGAAACCGTTTCCAACTTTTCAGACACTACTTTTTCCGCCTTCTCGACCATACAAAAAACCGCAGATCTCGTTATTAAAGTAAACGAAAGTATGCGGTCTTTGAACCCAACTTACAAGTTTTGCTAATTATTTTTCGCGGTTTGGGTGGCGTCCTTCTTCGCGGATATCGACTGGATCTTGATCTCGATCTTGCCGATCGACGCATTTACCTGCGACCTGACCGGAATCCGACGAGCGTCGTCGGTTATCCAGATGACCATACTTCCCTTACCTTCGACCAGTCGCCCGGTACCGAACACCTGCGGCTCGACGCGGTAGCACATCACCTTGCCGATATCGGTCTTTTGAATTTCGCGTCCGGTGACCTTCACCGGCACGTCATAAACTAAGCCGGAATCGCTAACCTTAAGGTTGAATGTCTTTCCTACCGCTAGCGGCAGCATTCGCAGGCTATAAACGCCTGAAATAAGGTCATGTGTGGAACCTTCGATCTCAGACGCGATCTTTCTGGGCGGCTTCATCGGCTCTTTAGGGTCCGTCTCGGTCCACGTCACCCGCTTATCGCCATAGTCGAATAGGGCTTCACTATCTCGCACGCGCTCCTTCTGAACGTCGTGCTTTACAGTTCTCACTACTCGAAAATCCCGATCATCGATCGTGGACTCGAACCGCTGGAGAAACGAGAATCGAAACAACTTCAATAACGTGCCTTTAGACTTTGCTTCGGCCTTAATTAGGAGTTCTTTACCATCGAGCCGATCGACAGTGAATGTGAGGTCCGCGACGGCTATTCCCTGTATCACTTTGCTGACCTTCCCTTCATAGGTAAGAGTTTCACCCTCATTAAAAGGAGGAGGCGACGGCTGGCCAAACGTGGTCTGACTAAGCACGAAACCCGCCGCGAGGGCCAAAAAGATCGTGAAAAACCGCTTCATATCAAGATCAAAAAAGATAGGATTTTAACGTCAGAAAGACAGAGGCAACCGCAAAACCTATCGCTGCATTGTACTCGCTGTTCTTAAAGTATAACTGAAAATCAAAACGTCGCTCGGATTTTTTCCAAGCCGTGAGCCGAGGAAACAGCAGCGGGACATTCTCCGCATATTCGCTGTATTCGCCTCCCAAACGCTCTTTCAGCACGATTGCTTCGACGTTCATCACAGGGAAATAGATGCTTCCAATGTAGGCCGCGACCATCAGAAAAAGCCACCATGAGCCCGACGCGATACCAAACCCGAGGGCGATAATAAATGTTCCGAGATAGAGCGGGTTCCGCGTATGGGCATATGGGCCCGAGACATCCAATTCAATCGATTTACGCAGGTGACCGCATGCCCAAGCCCTAAGCAGGACACCGATCGCTGCGATCGCAATGCCGACGCCAAGCGTTATCGGCGTCGGGCGTGAGAAGACGAGAAAAACAAGGGCAATAATAAAACCGGAGAAAACTCGGATACGCTGGAGGATCTTAACGAACTTCGAAGGCATTAAAATGGCTCAACTGCCGCCTCCCTTGTCCTCGCCCGAGCCTTCTCGATCCGTCGGCTGACCGCCTCGAATACGGTATCTACGGTAATTTCCATACAGATCCATTTTGAACACGTCCGACGGTGGCAAGCTACCCGACACGAAATATCTTCTCGTCCGACTCCGATATCGTCCGGCCGGGGACTTCCGTTTCGCCACCATTCTGTCGGCCCGAATATGCCGACTATCGGAGATCCGGCAGCGACTGCCAAGTGCGTCGGGCCGGTATCGCCACCCACGTAAGCGACCGCCATCTTGGCGAGTTCGTAAAATCCCTTGAGCGACGGTTCTGCCATGGCGACATTGCCATTGCCGGAGAATTCATTGACCTGAGCCGCGAGACGCCTTTCCTTAGGCCCGGTAACCACGACCGGCGTTAGCCCAAGGTCATTGCGGATCCGTTCGGCGAGTCGTCCAAAATTGTTCGCCGGCCACAACTTTGTGACCCATCCTCCTGCAGGATTCAAGATCACGAAATCACCTTCGGCTTGAGTGGCAATGATCTCAGCTTCAGCTCGATGTTCCACGTTAGTGCCGATCGGGAACTCAAGCTCGGCTGATGTCTCTTGAAAGGCCAGCGCGTGGCGCACCAACTGTAAATTCTTATCGATCACGTTGATCGCGCGATCCGTCGCTACACGATCCGTGTACATAAGCCCGGCTGCCGGCTCTTTCAAATTTTGCCGGCCGAACCCCCAACGCCTTTCTGCCCCTGAAACCTTTGCGATCAATGCCGACTTTAGAAGGCCCTGTAGGTCGATCGCCGCATCGTACTCTCCGCCTCGAAGCGGGCCCGCCTGCTTCCGGATCTCGGTCATAAACGCGTCCGGTGACCGCATCTTCCGAATAGAATGCGTATCTATCTCAATAAGCCGGTCGATCGCAGGATTGTCCCGGAGGATCTCAGCCGATCTTGCTTCGGCGACCCAATCGATGATCGCATTCGGTAATGCCCGTCGAGCCTCGGCCAGAGCCGGAAGGGCATGAACGATGTCGCCGATGGCTCCGAGCTTAACGAAAAGGATGCGCACGTTATGACGATGTTACCGAAAATAGCTGCGATGTTCGAACCGATTTTTTGTAGCGCTCCAGGACAGTTTTAAGTTATTCTAAAAATTGTGGTTTTTCCCGCAGATGTGCCCGCCGAAGTATGCAGAAACCCGAAAGAAGCCATAAAGACCTCACGCCGTCCTTAGTGTTCCTCACCGGCGAACTGATCGCGGTGCCCATCCCCTTGGAGCGGGAAGAGGTGACGCTCGGTCGGGCACTCGAAGCAGATGTTAGGGTAAATGACGCAAAAGTATCCCGCTTGCATGCGACGATCAATAGCGTCATCAACACCGCAACCGGACGAACCGAATACATCGTAAAGGATCTCAGCTCGCGGAACGGCATCTCGGTCAATGGAGCTCGTGTCGCCGAGGCTATCCTTGTCCACGGCGACAAGATAACCGTCGGTGAACACATCCTACGCTTCGAACTGCTCGACGAGATCGACCGGGCGTATCAGCAGCAGATTCATCGGCTCATCACACACGACGATCTCACGGGCCTTCTTTCCAGTCGCTCATTCTTCTCGGAACTTCGTCGCGAGGCGGCCCGAGCAAAGTCGGACGGTCGCCAACTTTGCGTTCTTGTGATGGACGTAGACCATTTCAAGAAGGTCAACGACACCTACGGACATCTTACGGGCTCGAAAACGCTGGAAGAGATCGGCCAGTGCATTATCGGTATTATGCGAAGCGGCGACGCCGCTTCACGTTTCGGCGGCGAAGAATTCTCTGCGTTTCTCTTAGATGGCGACCTCGCTCAGGGCCTGGTAGCGGCGGAGCGCATCCGAACCGTTATCCAGAACTACGAGTTCAGCGTTATCCGGCAAGGCAAGCCGCTTGAGAAGCATCACGTTACCATTAGTATAGGCGTTGCAGCATTTCCGAGCGATTCGAGTGATCCTATTGAACTCGTGGAAATGGCGGATTCGGCTCTTTACAGGGCGAAACGTGAAGGCCGAAACCGCGTGCGAGCCTACCGCCAGATGTCGGACGATGAAAAATCAAAACCGCTGGCGCAGCGTGAGGACTGATTTTGCAACCAAAGGCCGGTCGCTTCGTGAAAAATACGGCGGGATTTTGTGCTAAACTTCTCGGCGAGCGCTCGCATCTGAACAGACACAAAGTCCGACCCGGTAGTAACACGTGATCACGAAGCTTAACCTTTCAACGCACCCGTTCAGGAACCGCACGACGCCGTACCTTCTAGCCCTCGGGCTTTTGGCACTCGGCGCGATCGGCGGGATCTTTGCCCTCACTCAACTCTACAGCTATTCCAAAGACAACGAACTCGCACGAAAGCAGGTCGAGGAAATGGAAGCTGAAGTCGCTCGGCTAAAGAACGAGGGCTCAAAAGTTCAGCAATCTCTATCGCCGGAACAGCGTGAGTTGCTAATCGCCTCGCACAAGCTTGTCGCCAACAAGAGCTTCGGTTGGTCGCGGCTCTTCGCAGATCTCGAATCGGTGCTGCCCGGCAGCGTAAGTGCGTCGCGGATCGCTGTCGAAAACGTTTATCGTGACGGTGACCGGGTAAAGGCGGAACTCGAATTTGGCGTGATCAGCCGCGATTATCAGGCCGTTATGGGAATGATCGGAGCGATGAATAATTCAGGCTTCTTCCAGGCTGAACTTCGCGGACAAGATCGTCAGCAGAGCGAGCGACAGACCTTTACCGAATACACGCTGCGGCTTGTCTACACACCGGCGTACGGATATTCGACGTTGTCGCCCGAGGAAGTGGCACAGAATCCGGCAGGAGGGACAGCAAAATGAGCGAGCTTAACGTAGACCCGAATGCACCGGAGCAGCAGCCGGAGATCGCTGTCAACCAGCACGATGGAGTTGTCGCGGTGGAAGAAGCCGATCGAACCGTGCTACTAACTCCGAACGAAACGATCATCGTCGAGAAACAGCCGGTATATGACATCGCTCCCACTAACCGCCCCAAGAAAGTTTACGGGGGAATGTGGGGTCCGGCCGAGATAGGCGTCGTCGGCATCGCTTCGCTCGCGATCATGGCTGCTCTCGCTACATATTTCTTCTTCACTTTGCCCGCGAAGCGTGAACTTGAACGCAACCGGGCAACGCGAGACCGGCTCGAAGCCGAACTCGTCTCGGCTCGATCGAAATACGGCGACATCACAAATACCGAGGCCCAGGTCGCAAAGTTGGACACGAGCGTACGTGATTTCGAATCCACGTTCCTTCCGGTTGCGGCGAACGGACGCACGACGCTCTACCAAAAGCTCAACGGGCTGATCGCGGGATATGGACTGGTCAACACGAGCGGTCCGGATTATGCACCACTCGACCTTGCGGTGGTCGGTGAAAACAACAATTCAGAAGAAGAACGCGGCAGATCGCGGTTTAGGAGTTTGTTTCCGGGAACATACGTTACCATGACGCTCGAGGGGCCATACGGTAACCTTCGCCGCTTCATCCGCGAGATAGAAACCGGCAACGACTTCGTCATCATCAGCGCTATCGAACTCGTCCCCTCCGACAGTGAACCGGTGAATGCTCCTTCAACCGAGCAGACATCGCAGGTGGACACGTTCGATCAGGGATTGCCCCCGGGCATGGGCCGTGGAATTCAGAATCAGGTCAAAAGGCCGAGCGGGAGAACCCTCGGACAGGTGGTGAGCCTGCGAATGGAGATGGCGGCGTATTTCAGGCGCCCGAACGTGGAGGCTCAGACGACGGTCGTCCCGCCGCAATAAGCAATGGCAGTACTCGAAGGAAAATCTCCGGCTGAACGAAACAAGCTGATCGCGGCCATAGTGCTCGGCGTACTCGCACTTGCTGCTCTGTTTTTAGCCTTTGGCCCGCGATTTGGCAGCACGTCGACTAACGTTTCGGTGACTGTTTCGCCGACACCTCGGGCCGGCTCATCGCCTAAACGCGACCTCGGACCGGTAAAGATGCCGTCGAAGGCTGAGCAAGATCTGGCTTACATGGTGCCGGTCGTATACAATCGCCAATTGTTTTACGCCCCGGATCCTGGCCGCAATATCTTTGCCTTCTACGAACCGCCGCGGCCTTGCCCGGAATGTCCGCCTCCAGCGACTCCGATTCCGCCGCCCGCCACGCCTCCGCCGCCGACTCCTCAGTTGCCGTTTGAGCTAACTCTGACGACGCCTGCAAATATCTATGCCGGCTCGAAGGCATTTAGGCTGGAGGTGATCGGTGACCGTTTCACTCCGGAAGCAAGGATCTATTTCAACAACGTCGAGCTGACCACGACGTTCGTTAACGCTCAGAAGCTGGCGGCGAATGTTCCCGCGAATCTCATCGCGACGCAGAGTGCTGCGAACATAATGGTTCGTACGCCGGATGGTAAAGGATATTCTCTCGGTCGTGGGTTCTCCGTCCAGCCGCCGCCGCAGCCGCAGTTCCGCTACGTAGGAATGATCGCCCGTCGACTTGGCAACAACGACACGGCATATCTCGAAGAGCAGGGCAAGCAGACGCCCACTGGCTATCGACTCAACGACGTAGTCGCCGGACGATTTAGGATCCTTAACATTTCGTCGGAAAGGGTAGTCGTCGAAGATACCAATCTCGGCTTCCGCCATCAGATCGAACTGTATCGGCCGGCTCCCGGAACCGCGACCACGACGACCACGAGCCCGGGCGGTTTTCCCACCAGGCCCGGCGGATTCCCGAACAATCCGCAGATGCCGATGCAGGGGATTCCCGGGATCCCGGGGAACATTCCTCAATATCGGCCGCCAAACCGCAACGCAAACACCAATTCAAGGCCCGTAGATGACGAGGACGACGAAGACACCGACAATCGATAGATCGCAGCGAGGTGCGACGATGTTGGCCGTCATGGCAATGATGACCCTCTTCGCCATCGGCCTGCTCGCTGTCGCGCCGAGCATTCAGCACGAGGTTCAGCGTGAAAAAGAGCTTGAGGCCATAGCTCGCGGCGAAGAAATTGCCGACGCGATCCGGCAATACGTCACATTCTACAACGGCCAGCGCCTTCCGGAATCGATGGACGACCTTCTCGAGGGGCTGCCACAAGGAACTAAGAAACGCCAGATCCTGCGTCCTTCAGCAGCCGTCGATCCGTTGAGCGAAGACGGCAAGTGGCGGCTGATCAAGCCCGACCCGCAAACGATCGCGCGATTTGCCCAGCGCGTACAAGATCACAACAACGGAGTGCTTCCATCGAACCCGTCACGGCTGTTCGACCGCTATACCGTCGTTATCGTTAATTCTGTTGACACGGGAACTCAAGATGACGTGGAAGAAGACTTCGAAGTGGTGACGGACAATCAACCGTTTATCGGCGTCGCAAGTCAAAGCCGGGCAACGTCGATCATCAACTACTACAGCATCGAGCGGCATTCGAGTTGGATCTTCACACCGCTATTCAAAGGAACGTCGAGTTTCGGCGGGCCCAGCGTAGATCCAGCTGTTCCAATACGTCCCGCGATACCGCGAAACTAGCTGGATGGTAGCAAAATCAAGTTCAAGCGGGAGAACGTCTTGACCCTGATCGTATTTAGATTTAGAGTAATTCTAATAGGGAAAATATGGAACTGCACGAAACCAAAATAGATCTTGCTAAGGGTAAGAGAGAGAAACTGATCGCCATTCTTAACCAGAGCCTTGCCGATTCGATAGACCTGGTATATCAGGCCAAACAGGCGCACTGGAACGTAAAAGGGCCGAACTTCATCGCTCTTCACGAACTTTTTGACCGGGTTGCGACGGAACTCGATACTCATGTCGATGACATTGCGGAGCGAATTACGTCGATGGGCGGTGTGGCAATGGGAACTGTACGGATCTCAGCCGAGAAGTCTTCTCTTGCGGAATATCCACACGAGATCTCGGACGGGACCGCACATGTGGATGCACTCTCAACTGCCTTAAGTGACTTTGGCAAGAAGGCACGAAAGAACATAGATACGACCGATGAACTCGGCGATAAGGACACTGCAGATCTTTACACCGGCATCTCCCGAAACGTCGACAAGCTTCTGTGGTTTGTCGAAGCTCACAATCAGGCTTAGTTAGAATAGGCATTTACGCAAAATGGCCGCGGGTGAAGTTCTCACCCGCGGCCATTCTTGATCAGGTAGGAATTTTCTTATCTGAAGATGTCATCTTTGAGATCTTTCCTAGCCGCAACGAAGACGATTGCCACAACCGCGGCTGCGATGCCGGCACCGATCAGCACTTTCGTGGTCGTTGAAAATTTCTTTGCCGCCTTCTTCTGAGATTGATGATCGGCCATGGTGGATTTCCTCGATGCCGGGTCGAAAGAGGTGTTCTGCGGAGCGGCGAATATCGCCGTCCAACTCTTCGTTTCCTGCTTCTCCTCCGGCTTCATAGCTGCTTTCACCGGGGCTTTAGCCCTTTCGCTGTCACCTATGCCTGCGAATGCGACCAAATTCGCACCCGCCATTATCGCTGTTATCAGGACTATGGTAATAAGTTTCTTTATCATTAGAACTCCTGTATTCGATCTTGTAAGATTCTCGAGCCTTGGACTCGTGAGATCTGTCGCCCTATAGTGCGATGGCTTGAGCATAGACCTCGCTGCTAACAAAAGCACCGCCCGTTAGTGTAGTGAAATGGACCCGTTTCAACGAGAATTCGGATCCGATTCATCAAAATGTACAAACGACTACAAAACAGCCACCCGCTTGGTAAGAAGGGGCGGCTGTTGCGGAACAATAACTGTTCAGCTTTCTAAGGAGCGTAATCGAAGACGATATTCGCAAACGCTTTCACGCCGACGTCAAGCCGGCTGTCGTCAATATAGAAATCCGGCGTGTGATGCGGTGCCGCATCCTTTGGATTCTTACCCTTCGGCATTCCTCCGACCTGAAAAAAGAATCCCGGAACCTTCTGGTGGAAGAACGAAAAATCCTCAGCTCCGGTAACCCATTCGGTCTCCAGAACATTTCCCTTGCCAGCCGCTTTTTCTAGCGATGGCAGCATCTTCTTTACAAGCGCAGGATCGTTGAACGTCACCAAGGTCTTCGTATCGATCGACACCTCTGCCGTTGCGCCCATACTCTCGGCAATGTTTGTCGCGGTCCGGCGGAGCTTCTCGTGCACATCCTTCTGCATATCCGAGTCAAGCGTGCGGATGGTGCCCGCCATCGTCATCTCTTCCGGGATGATGTTCTCGCGAATGCCCGCGTTCCATCTTCCGACGGTGATGACGACCGGGGCTTTCGTAAGCTCCGACTGCCGCGACACGATCATCTGAAGGCCCGTATAGATCTGTGTTGCCACCGCGATCGGGTCCACGCCTGACCAGGGATACGCGCCGTGCGTCTGTTTACCTTTGATCTTGATCTGGAACCAATCGCTCGACGCCATTATTGCACCGGCCTTGTACTTGATCGTGCCAATCTCAGTCTGTGAATTCACGTGGATACCGAAGATAGCATCGATCTTCGGGTTGTCCATCACGCCTTCTTTTACCATCAACGGCGCTCCGCCTTCTTCACCGGCCGGCGGGCCTTCCTCAGCCGGCTGAAAGATGAACACAACCGTTCCTTTGATCTTGTCTTTCATCCCAGCAAGCACTTCGGCCGCACCCATCAGCATTGCCACATGAGTATCATGTCCACACGCATGCATCACGCCGGTCTTCTGGCCGTTGAATTCGGTGGACTCTTTTGACGCGAAAGGCAGCGAATTGCGCTCGGTGACAGGTAGTCCATCCATATCCGCACGCAGGCCGATGACAGGTCCGGGTTGACCGCCCTTCAAGATGCCGACGACGCCTGTCTTCGCGATCCCCGTCCGCACTTCAAATCCCAATCGCCTCAGATGCTCTTCGACAAACTTTGCCGTCTTTACCTCGCCGTTCCCAAGCTCCGGGTACTGGTGCAGATGCCGCCGCCATTCGACTAGCTTCGTCATCAACTTCGCCGTCGCCGCATCAATGTCACGGCTCATATCATTCGCGAACGACGTTGATATCAACACGACCAATACGCACATGAGTGCAAGGGTTCTTTTCATTTGAGATCTCCGGGAATGGATTGGTGGAAAGATTGTAATCCGCCGGCCGACTAAAACAAAAAGGCAGCCTCAGCAGGCCGCCTTTCTGGCATCAATTACGAGCTAATAGAACGGCAAAGGTGCACGACCCTAGGCGACCGTGGGAAGTGGCTGTAGGGCTGTCGGGTACTGAGACGCACGCGATACCCCTTCGCCGGTGAAGAATCCGGCGCGTTCGGATTCTCGCGACCTTTCTAAGTATCGGACAGCCTCGTCAAAGGTCAATGGTTTCGCAAAATAGAATCCTTGCCCGCGGTCGCATCCGAGCTCCCTTAGGGTTTTAGCCTGTTCGACTGTCTCGATCCCTTCGGCAACTGTCGAGAGCTTTAGTGTGTGGCTCATCGACACAATGGCATGTGCCATCGCCGTCCTCTCTCTTCCGTGCGAGATCTCCTCAACAAATGAGCGATCAATCTTTAGAATGTCTATCTCGAATTTCTGCAGATACCCGAGTGAAGAGTAGCCCGTTCCGAAATCATCGATCGCCAGTCTGATCCCCATTTTCCTGATCTCTTGCAGTTTCTGTTTAACCTCTTCCGTGCCGCTAAGCATGGCCGATTCCGTGATCTCAAGGATCAATCTGTCCGGTGATAGTCCGGCCGCTTCGAGTGCGTTTACGAGAGTTTCAGTGAAAGATCTATCCAGAAACTGGCGGCTGGAAATATTGACGGATATCGCAAGGTCAGGTAAATGTGGGAATTCTTCAGACCACCGGGAGCAGCTTGTGCATGCCACTTCGAGCACCATCTTCCCGATCTCGGAGATCAGGTTAGCTTCCTCAGCGAGAGGGATAAATTCGGATGGGGGAATCTCAGCGCCGCTCGGGTGCCTCCACCTTAAGAGGGCCTCTAATCCGGTGACCTGTTCGCTGGCGAGATCCACGATCGGCTGGTAGCGCAAATACAGCTCGTTGTTTTTCAGCGACGACCTGAGCTCATTCAAAAGCTCCGCCCGACGCGCGATATCAGCGCCCATCGCCGGGTCGAAGATCTCGTATCGGTTCTTGCCGTTCTTCTTAGCCACGTACATCGCAACGTCGGCGTCCCGCAGAAGGTCCTCTGGATCGGAGGCGGGCCCGCTCAATGCGATCCCGATGCTGGACCCGACAAAAACGTCCTTACCGAATATATTTACCGGGGCTGCAATGCTCGATAGTAGCCGGGCTGCAACTCCGATCTCCGGATGGTCGGCATCAATGTCCTCTATCAGGACGGCGAACTCATCTCCGCCCAGTCGCGATGGTGTGTCACTTGCGCGCAAGCACGCTTTGAGCCGTTCGGCTATGGCGACCAGAAGCGTGTCACCTGCCTTGTGCCCCAACGTATCATTGACGGTCTTAAAATTATCAAGGTCAATAAAAAGCAGGGCCACTCGTGTATTAAGTCTTTTTGCCCTGCTAAGAGCCCCTTCTAACCTCTGCCTGATCAGCAGCCTGTTGGCGAGGCCGGTCAGCGGATCGTGAAGTGCCTGATGGCTCAGCTTCTGTTCGAGCGACCTTCGCTCCGAAACGTCGCGTATCACGAGCGCTACTGCGGCCGGCGTTCCTGAGGCTCCGTTCACGGTGTAGAGCGTCGTTGTGACGGAACGAACTGAACCGTCCTTTCTCATCAGATTTCTCTCGAATTCCAACGAGTGGCCCTGCTCAAGTGCATCGTCTGGAGTGGTGGTCGTATCAAGATCTCCTTCCGGAAGAAAATCCGTATATCGCACCTGCCCAATGATCTCATCACGCGACATTCCCGTTAAACGTAGGAAAGAGTCGTTTACCTCTGTAATGTAACCCCCGAACGTCGCCAGGCCGATAGCGTCGGTCGAGGCTGAATAAATTCCCTGGATCCTTTCTTGTATCTCCGTCAGCGCGTCGGCTGCCTTGATGTTCTCCCGAACAAACATGAACTGACGAAAGATCACAAGAGATGTGACTGCGGCGGCAACCATGATCATCGCGAGAAAGATCGGGTTTTCCGAGATCAGGTTAAGTATGACCAGATATACGATCGCAACCCCGAGATAAGGGACCCAAAAAAATCGAGCTTTTGACGGACTAGTTGAAACTACTTCGAGATCGCGTCGTTTGGCCAAGATGTACTGCAGATGTGCCGCGACCATGACCGGATAACAAGCCATCGTAAATAGGGCATCGATCGGCGCGCCCGTTTTATATGTGCCGTTGAGGGTTTGATAACTGAAGCAGAAATCGGCCAGAAAGGTCAGTATCACCGCTAGCATCAGGAGGTTTACCGGCCCTGTATGTGAGGTCTCGCTTTTCCGGAAAAGGAGGGATGAAATACCCAAAAGAAGCACAAGGTCACTGACCGGATAGGCGATCGTCAACACGGTCTTGAGTGTGTCGCCGTCGAGACCATCTGACATTGGGCGTATGAGAAAGTACCAGACCACGACCGAGCCGGCAATAATTATCACACCCGCATCTAGCCAGAAGTTAAGCTTCTCTTCAGCGGAGCGAAACTTTTGCACGAGCATTAGAAGGCCGAACAGCATCAGCGGGTAGTAGAGCAGATAGCCTACATCCGCCAACGACGGGAAAGGCTGCTCACCCAAATAGTTCTCGAAATATATCCAGATCGCAGAGCCGAGCGCGAATGCGAGGTCGGCCAAAGCGATCGCTGCCCATGCACATCGGAGGCGGCCGGGGAGTTCAGGGAGAAAGGCCGCCCTTGCGGCTATCAGACATGGGCCTAGATAGATCGCGATCGTTATCAGATTGCTCATCAATGATTGATCGCTTTCGCCGCCCCATTGGAAAAGTACGTAAAGAATGTGAAAGACAAGAAAGAGCGAGAAGGCTATTGTCAGCTTTCCCGCCCAATCGCCTAGCCATTCTTCATAAAGGCTCCGCTCGGAATTCTCCTCATTTTCTGTAGACATAGGAAGAGTTTTATAGGTTAGAAACTTCGGACATAGTAAATGCCCAGCGAATTGTTCCCTCTGCCTTGATTACCGAAGTAATAGGCGGAATACAGATAGGAGCGCTTGGTCAGGGTTAGTCCAATTCCCGCGGCAGCGTACCCGAGATCGTTCTTTCCGCTGTTCCAGTCAGCGATGAAATTGACTCTGGAGTGAATCGGCTGCTCTATCCCAACCAGGAAGCCCCGCTTGCTTCCGGAATCTGGACCCGTCCCGACCAAATGATAGGCACCTCCGGTAAACACGGGCGTCCATTTGTTCCTGAATTCCTTGCGGGCGACGGCGTATAGAGAGGCGAACGCATCAGTTCCGACGCGCTTCGATACTGGAATATAGGCGATGCCGCCGACGGCGGCCGACAGGCCCAGCGTTTCGCTCTCGTAGACCTTGAATTTTATGTTGGGCTGCAGCTGGAAGGGATGCACGCCGTCTTCATCGCGAAGCAGGTAGCCATTCATGCCCACCTCGACGCGCTTTCCGACGCCAAAAACACCCACAACTCCGTAGCTCTGAAAGCCGCCCCGGCGGTATTTGTCGAAATGGGAATCGAAGTCGATCTCGACATATCTTTCGTTTTTGCCGAGAACCTCGGCATTTGGAATGTTAAAAAGGCTCGACTGGGATCTCGTTACGAGGGGCGACAGAGCAATCAAAAGAGTTGCGAAAATTATTAGACTTGTGGCGGAGTTTGATGCAGTTGGAGGGAGGTTCATATGGCGGGTTGTGATCGGGGTATTGATGGGAAAATCCTTGAACTATGTTCCATGAACGCGCAGGTCACGCGTCCTTAGGCAATAGTCGTACCTGATCATGAAGACCAGTGACCACCGCGAATGAATGCTCAGCAGACTGAGAATGATTCAAATGGGGAAAAGCGCCGTAGCAGGAAAGGATGTTGCGTAGTTTTGACCTCTTCCGATCTCGAGTGCGGAGGCGAATCTGCCCTTACGGTTTCGCTCGTGAGAGAGAGATCGCCCCGCTTGATCCGCAAACAAAAAAGTGGTACGAAGCCCCGCAACCAGCCCGACCACCGCATGCCTATCTTATACCCGCTGAAGTATCCGAGTCCCTCCGATCGATCATCTCGGCGATCTCCACGATCAACCTCGACGGAGACTTTCCGCCAAAGATCTGCGGAGCGCTCGAATTGACCTGAACGGCGATCGCGATCTTCTTGTCGGGGAAATACATCATCTCGGTGAGATATCCCGGAAAAAATCCGCTGTGGCCGTAGGTCAGCCCGGCAGCGGTCGGGCGAATGATAGCCCCAAGTCCGTATTTCGCATTCGGGCCGAGCTTTGCCGGAACTCCATCGACCATCAACGCGACCATCGAAGCGTCAACCGCCTTGCCTTCATACAAAGCCTTCGCCCAGCGGGCTAGATCTTCGCCGGTCGAGGCCCATCCGCCGCCCGTCCACTCAAGCTGTGGGTTGATGATGAACTTTCCGTTCTCGATCATTGCGTCTTTGCCGCCGAACG
>JBDSLC010000051.1:0-5052 GCA_039916585.1 Pyrinomonadaceae bacterium
TCACCCGACAGCAGATGCGCGTAGCGAGCTTCCTTCTGGCCCGGCAGGCGTTCGAGCCGGACGAGGAGGGGTTCATCACGTCGCGCAAGATCGTCGAGCGTTTCCTGAACCTCGTTCAGATCGCCGAACTCATGCATCCGCCCCGATCGTTCGCGTATCTCCCCGATCGTCTGCGGCCCGCGAAGCATCAGCACCGCCATCACCGCCACACCCGCAGGCTCGAGCTCGAAAACGCC
Organism: Pyrinomonadaceae bacterium; assembly: GCA_039916585.1. GTDB lineage: Bacteria > Acidobacteriota > Blastocatellia > Pyrinomonadales > Pyrinomonadaceae > OLB17. The sequence goes on from JBDSLC010000051.1 coordinate 237, forward strand.
GGGCAGCATATGCTTGTACTTAACCGTTCTCGTGCCGGTGCCGTAGTACAAATAAACGAGGCTCTGATCGCGCAGGCTGTCGATCGCCGCTTGAATCTCCGTATCGCCGAGCGACATCACCGGGTCGCGATTGCTCTTTTGATTGCAGGCAGCAGTCAAAGCGTTCAACGTGAGCGGATAATACTCCGGGGTCGTCAATTGTTTTTCAACAAGGCTTCCAAGAACGCGGGCTTCGGTCGCTGTAAGTTTCGTGGCCATATCGATGCTTTCAGAATAATACATCTGTTAGCCTCTTTGCGTCGCTGTGTGTTTGCGGGAAAATCAGACTTAGTCAATGCATATTGTCATAACAAGGACCGAGGGGGAGATGGCGATCGCGTGCGAGCGCCTGTCGCGCGCTGCCGTGCTCGGTTGCGATACCGAAACGTCGGGACTATCGGCTAAGTACGGGAACCTCTATTCGATCCAGTTCTCGGACGGTGAGTTCAATGTTCTCGTGCCCCTGAGCGAGGGCGTCGGGATGGCAGAGTTCGCCGATTTGCTGTTGAACCCAGCGATAACAAAGGTCTTTCACAACGCGAAGTTCGACCTCGAATTCCTCACCGCTGCAGGATGGGGAGTTGAGAACGTATTCGACACAATGATCGCCGAGAAGGTCTTGACTCGCGGTGCGAACCAGTCTGCCTCACTCGCCGAAACCCTTTACCGGTATTTCGCCATCGATCTCGATAAATCTCAGCGGGCGAAGTTCACAAAGGGATGGGATGGCATCTGGTCGGATGAGTTAGTTGATTACGCCCTCTCGGACGTCGTTCACTTGCCGTTGCTGATGCGGGAGCAATTGGCGTGGATTGAGAAACTAAACCTGCAAGTTGAATACGCCGCCCAGATCGCGAAACTTCGAAAGGCTTAGCTTGCTTCGCAGCCTTGCGGGCGGGACGCCTGCGTTCCTGGCCTACCATCGATGATAAGCCGGATGGCCTTCTTTTACTGCTACGAAAACTCCCCGACAGGTGTCGCAAACTTTACCACCAGCGAGGAGCTCTGCCTCCACGGTTGCGCGGTCTTCGGATGATGCAACCACGCGAGCTTTGAGCAGTATGGGACCGTCGATCGGTGTTGGGCGGAGCAGCTTTACGTGAAACTCCGCAGTCACGGTGCATGGAGTCTTGTCTTCGCCGCGTTGCTTCATCAGGTGGTGAGCAGCGGCCCAGTTTGAGTGACAGTCGAGCAGTGCTCCGATAATGCCGCCGTTGAGTATGCCCGGAAAAGCCTGATGATGCGGTTCGGCCTGAAACTCGGCGACGTATTCATCACCCTTCACAAAGCTCCGAATATGTAAGCCCTTCTCGTTCGCTGGTCCACATCCAAAGCAGATACTTTCGGGGGAATATATTTCCTGTAAAGATTCTTCCTGTTCCATTCATTGAATCTTACAACGCGACTCGCCTGCGGAATAAGTGACAAGCGAGAAGTGCGAAGTCTTGCTCACTTCTCACTTAGACCTTTTCACTTATTTCGTAGGTTGCCGCCGACCGTTTCGTATCGTAAATTTACATAGCTTACTCAGCCCCTCTGATCAACTTATGCTGACTTTACTCGCGATAGGTTTCGTTGCCTGGCTTGTCTTCGGCTATTTTGCGTACGGCCATTGGATCACAAAGCAGTTCCAACTCGACGACAGCCGCACCACGCCCGCCGTTTCGGTGAATGACGGTGAAGACTTCGGTCCCGCGAGGCCGTTTTATCTTTTCGGCCAGCATTTTTCGGCGATCGCCGCTGCGGGTCCGATCGCCGGACCGATCATCGCTTGTATCACGTTCGGCTGGTTGCCGTCGCTGATCTGGGTAGCCTTGGGCGTAGTGCTCATCGGGGCGGTTCATGATTTTGCCGCACTCGCATCGTCCGTACGTCACGGAGCACAAAGCGTCGCGGAGATCACCAAGGAAAAGCTTGGAACGGGCGCCGGCAAGGCGATGATGGCGTTTATTTGGATCGCGTTGATCTACATCATCGTCGCGTTTACGGATATCACGGCGGGAACGTTCGTTTCGGGTGATGATGTGCTCGCGGGCGAAACTCGATTCAATCCCGGGGGAGCCGTCGCCTTCGCAAGCATTGCTTATCTACTACTCTCTATCGTTCTCGGCCTAGTCGAGCGCTACCTCAAACCCCCGCTTTGGCTTGTCACGATCATTTTTGTGCCCGCGACGTTCGCCCTCTCGTACCTTGGCACTCAGTTCTCCCACGTATTCGCGCTCGAACACCTTACCTGGTCGATCCTGATCCTTCTCTATTGCGTAGTCGCGTCGCTCGTTCCGGTTTGGGCGCTGCTGCAGCCGCGCGGATATCTTGGTGGGTTCGTGCTGTACGCCGCGATCGCCGTCGGCGTGATCGGCATCTTCTTTGGCGGATTCGAGATCCAGCAGCCTGCGTTCAAATCCTTCGACGTTGGCGGAATGACGGGAATGCTGTTCCCGTTCCTGTTCGTGACGATCGCATGCGGAGCATGTTCGGGGTTTCACGGGCTTGTTTGTTCCGGCACTACCTCGAAGCAGATCGAGAAAGAATCGCACGCACGTCCGATCGGCTATGGAGCGATGCTCGCGGAAGGGTTCGTCGCGTTCATCGCGATGGTCGTGGTGATGGTTGCTACGAATGAGATGATCACCGGGCCGGATGGAAAAGCTTTCGCCGCCGGAAAGATCTACGGTAACGGCCTTGGACAATTCCTGACCATCTTGGTCGGCAAGGAGAATCTTCAGTTTGCGATCACCTTCGGAGCGATGGCGTTCTCGACCTTTATCTTCGACACGCTCGACGTTTCGATGCGTCTCGGCCGATATATCGTGCAGGAGATCTGTGGGCTGCCCGGAAGGTTGGGAGCTGTGGTTGGAACGATCGGGACTGTAGCAATTCCATTCGTACTCATCTTCTTTTCAAAGCCCGGATCGTATCTCGATTTCTGGACGCTCTTCGGTGCTTCGAACCAACTTCTCGCGGCACTCTCGCTGCTGACGATAACTGTTTGGCTGCATCAGGCTCGGAAGCGGATCGCTTTCACGCTGCTGCCGATGCTGTTCGTTCTTGTCATCACGCTCTGGGCGTTAGGGATGATGGTCTACGGAAACTTTGCGGCAGCTAACGGTTTCGACATCAAACTCGTCAATGGCTTCGCATCGCTTGCGTTGATCTGTCTCGCGATCTATCTGGTGATCTCGGCGTTTCTGAAACTTCGGGATGATCGCGCAAAGCCGATCGAGGAAAGGGTGCTGGTTTAACTTTTCCAGCGAGGAACTTCCTCCAGCGTGCGGGTTGTGTTATCGGTCACGCTTGCGGGTTCGCGGAAGTCTTCGAGTTGGTTGGTCGTTTTCGGCGGTAATTGTACGAGCGGCTCTTCACGCCGGATCTGCGGCGGATCGAATTTGTCTTTCCCGGTTAGCTTTGCGTCGATCAATTTCGAGATCTGCCGCATGATCATGAACGAGATGCCGAAAAGCGTCGCCAGGTAAAAGATAGCGAAGATGAACGCAGGTTCGGGAGTCTGGATCTTATCCAGCAGGATCGCCATTAGTCCAACGAGCACGCCGAGCCCAGCGGTGCATACCACGATCAAAGCCGTGATCAGCGTGTTCAAGACGGACCGCTGCTCGCTTTTTTCCCGTTTGAGCTTAGCTCCGCAGGCGTTGCAAAAATTCAACGCGTCATCGATCTGTCTTCCGCAGCGTTCGCAGTACATAGCCTAGCTTTTTATAGGACCGATCTTTTCTTCGAGCCAATTGGTCAGGTCGTCGACTGCCTGGATATGTACCGGCTTGCCCTGCCACGCCTTGAACGCAAATATCACGAGCATCACGGTCGACACGATCGTGAAGATGGTGCTGCCGAAGCTAGCCATATCGGTCACATTACCGACGACCCCTAAAATGGTTGTCACGATCAAGATGCCCAGATGTGCCGCGAGGCCCTGAGCAGCGTGAAATCGAACCTTGGTCTCTTCCTTCGGAATGATCAGAAGCAGGATCAGACCGGCGATAAGGCCGATCGTGAACGGGATATATGGAATGCCGATCAGCCACTTTTCCTGTATGCCGGTCTTCGACTCCTTGCGCTCGCCTGCTCGATTCATGTCCGCAAAAGGGGATGCCTGAGCCGCCTGATACGCCGCGGGTACCTGTCCACCCTGGAACGCGTATGCGTTGTACTGAGCCTCAGTGAACCGCTGAGTTTCGTCCTCGGTCACGCTCGGCGGGGCCGTGTGCCTGACTGGAAATTCGGCGGTGCTGTAGGGCGAAGACGGCGGCGCTCCGAAATTTCCCACAGGCGCGCGATAGGCCTCTACCTCCGCATCATTCTGAGCCGCAGCCTTTGCCTTCTCCGGAAAATCCGGATCAAGCGGGTTTGTGTCGAATTTTTTCGGCATCGTCGGAAGCATTTTACGCTAAGTAAGCCCGCGATGTTCAATAAAACGAACAATGACTATTCGGCCATTTTGGAGATTTCGACTCCCAGCTCATTTAACTGAGCTTCATCAACCTCGCCGGGCGAATCCATCATCAGGTCTTGAGCCGAGGCGGTTTTGGGAAACGCCATGACGTCGCGGATGTTTTCGGTTCCGCAGAGGATCATGCAGGTGCGTTCGATGCCGGCGGCGAAACCGCCGTGGGGCGGCGTGCCGTAGTCGAGGGCGTCGAGGAAGAAGCCGAAGCGATTTCGGGCCGATTCGGGCGTCATCCCGAGGGCCTTAAAGTTCAACGCTTGCACTTCTTGCTGATGGATACGGATCGAACCGCCGGCGCATTCGTAGCCGTTGATG
>JBDSLC010000052.1:0-18095 GCA_039916585.1 Pyrinomonadaceae bacterium
TCGACGGCTCTTGTGCCTCCATCTCGATGGCCCGTGGAAACAGTAGGTTGTTTTCAAGATGGATGTGCTCGTGCAGATCCTCTTCCAGGCCTTCCATTGCTTCGTAAAGGGATCGATATGAATTGCAGGCGTCTGCCGGTAGCATGAAATCATCGCTTAATCGCCGCATCTCGCGTAGCTGTTCGGCAGCAGCATCGTGCTCGCTGAGCATTACCTTTATAGGGTTTTGTGTTGAACCGAAAGGCGCCGGCGGGACCGGCTGCCCAAAACGGATCGAACTTTCCATTAGCGAGATGTATGGGAAAAGCATTCGCTCTTCCTTGAGCATATGGTTCTCAAGCTCGAGTCGCATCATTCCGAAGATCTTCTGGATCTCGAAGAGTTCTGCGTGATTCGCCCCGTGAACAGAGCATACTTTCTCAAGCAGCGCCGTGATACGTTCGTCCTCGTCGCGCGTGAAAACGTGATGCTCACGAACGATGTGGTCTGAAAGTGCCGCAAGCGACATACCCGGAAAATCGAGATCGGCGCCACGGGCTCCGAGCGCCCGACTCTCTTCGGTACTTAGCATTTCCATCAGGTTATCAAGCTCAATGCCGTGCTCCGTACAGGCCTCCGACAGCGTCGTGCCGCCTCCGCAGCAATAATCAATGCCAAGGTTTTCAAAGACCCTCTTCGAGGCCGGGCGGGCCGCCGCTATCTGGCCAATTGTGCGATCTAATTCAATGTTCATTTCTTGTTACCTCAAATACTGGCCGGAACCGGCTCAGCCGGTTGCGGGTCGACGATCGGAGCGGTTCGGTTTTGGCCCTTAGTGAGCATCAGGTTGACCGCGAACCAGACCCAGGCAACAGCTCCGATCGCGAATACTGTGTCGCCGAGCATTCGCATCCAGCGGAGGGTTTGCATCAGGCTTGTCTGCATAAATTCAGGGCTGCGTGCTGACCAATAGCCTACGGAGATCGACTGATATGTTTGCAGCAGGCCGATCGGCAGAAGGCTGAAGAGTATTTCCATCAGCATTCCAACGTTGATCGCCCAGAACGCGAATGCCAGCAGTTTCGTGTTCCAAACACGCTCCGGCTGCATGGCCCTCAAACAGAAGAGGGTCAATGCAAGTCCAAGTGTTCCGTACACGCCGTATAGCGCTCCGTGAGCATGAACGGCGGTAGTGTTCAAGCCCTGCATGTAATACAAAGCGATCGGCGGATTTATCATGAAGCCGAAGACGCCGGCGCCGACCAGGTTCCAGAACGCTACGGCGACGAAGAAATAGACAACCCACTTGTATTGAGCGAGCCATGGCCTAACCTTCGAATGGCGAATGTTTTCGATCGCTTCGTAGCCGACGAAGACGAGCGGCACGATCTCGAGTGCACTGAAGACGGAACCGAAAGCGAGAGCGATCGTCGGAGTTCCGGCAAAATAAAGGTGATGCAGAGTGCCGACGATGCCGCCGCTGAGATAGATCGCACCAGAGAGCAGTGCTGCGTATGCTGCATGATCGGCTCGGATAACTCTAAGTTTCGCGAACAAGAACGCGATGACGACCGTCGCGAACACCTCAAAGAACCCTTCCACCCAGAGATGAACCACCCACCATCGCCAGTATTCGACCACAGTAATGTGCGAACGCATTCCATAGAAGAGGCCCGGTGAATAAAAGAGCGCGATTCCTGCGGTCGTGCCGAGATATAGCAGGATTAAAGACTTGTTGTTGGTATGATCTTTCAGAGCGGCGATGGCTGACCTTCCGATCAGGAAGAGCCAAAGCAATAAGCCGATAAAAAGTCCGGCTTGCCAAACACGCCCGAGGTCGATGTACTCGTAGCCTTGGTGGCCGAACCAGAACCAAAGGTCGCCGGGCAGCATATGCATTACGCTCAGCCACTGTCCGCCCATCGAGCCAAGCACGACGACGAGCAATGCACCAAATAGAACGTTCACGCCGAGACTCTGATATTTCGGCTCGTATCCGCAAATATACGGTGCTATGAAGAGGCCAGCTGCGAGCCAGGCCGTGGCGATCCAGAAGATGCCGAGTTGGGTATGCCACGTTCGAGACACGACATAAGGGAGCCACTTATCCAGCGGTATTCCGTAGAGCCCCCCACCCTCAACGCCGTAATGCGCCGTAACTATTCCCATTACAATCTGCAGCAGAAAGAGAAACGACACGATCAGAAAATACTTGACGGTCGCTTTCTGCGACGGCGTAAGCGGCGCGCCGATGAGCGGGTCTATGTCCGGCGTGTCGCGCCCTTCCGTTTCTTTATGCCAACCCGCGTAGAACCACACCATCCCGCCGAGACTCGCTATCAAGAGGATCACGCTTACTCCGGTCCAAACGATCGAGCTGCTGGTCGGGTAGTTGGCCACGAGCGGTTCGGATGGAAAGTTGCTCGTGTAAGAAATGTTGTTATCGGGCCGGTTTGCAGCCGATGCCCATGCCGTCCAGAAAAAGAAGGCGTTTAACTTTCGGAGCTTGTCAGGGTCAGCCTGAGCTCCTTTCTGGATAGCGTAATCTTTGCTGCCGTCGGTGAAGACTTGTGAGTAATGGGCAAGATTTGATTCAAATGCACGCTGGCGGATCGGATCAAGAACAAGCTGGCCGGTCGCGGGTTCGTACGTATTGGTCCGCATCAGTGCCTGCAAGCGTGCCTGCATGGCGGCGCGTTCCTCATTCGGAACGGACGCTCCGTCCTGTCCGTACCTGCCGCCGGTCCATTCGTTCAGAATAAAGATCGACTCGCGGTGAAGATAGTCGGCAGTCCAGTCAGGAGCAACGTAGGAGCCATGCCCCCATATAGACCCGACTTGCATTCCGCCCATCGCTTGCCATACGTTCTGGCCGTCACTGATCTGCTCGGGACCGATAAATTCGGCGCCACTTGAGGTAACAACCGAGTTTGGGATCGGGGGAGCCTGCCGAAATATTTCCACCCCGACGTATCCTAGGATCGCGAACGAGAATATAAAAACCGCTAACGAAAGTATCCAGAGTTTTTTCATTTGATTCCTCGCGGCCGGCGAATCGGAACGGTCCGTGGCCCATTGAATAGCCAAAATGTACGGCATGCGCGCAAAGCAAGATATGACCTAGGTCATAAAGTTGGGCGCTATCTTCATGCTGGCGCGGTGGATGATATCAGTTTTTCTTTGATCGCGGGATACTTTTTCGATGGGCAAAACGCGAATCCTAATAACCCGATCGCGCGAAACAAGTCACAGTGCTGGAAGTGGAAGGGAAAACTTGCCTTGTTGTCGGAGCGGGCCGTGGGATCGGGCGTCGCGTTGCGGAGATTTTCTCTGAGGCGGGCGCGAATCTTGTGATCAGTTCGCGTACCGCGGCGGAGCTGCTGGATCTTGAATATCAGCTCAACGTGTCGGGTAACTCAGGCGTTCTCGCGCTCGCGGCAGACGTTTCGGTTGAGGCCGACGCCCGCGAACTCGTGCGGCTGGCGATCGATAAGTTTAACTCCATCGACTATCTGATCCATTCGGCGGGACTTGGAATTTTGAAGCCGTTCAGTGAACTGACCGGTGAGGATCTCGAAGCACTTTTCTCGGCGAACCTCCGCACGTCGTTTAATCTTTTCCAAGCCGTGCTTCCGAAGATGGCTGAGCAGAAATTCGGGCGAGTGGTTGCTTTCCCAGGGATCCTTGGGAAGGCGCCGATGATGCAGGCCGCCGGCTACTGCGCCGCGAAGTACGCGTTGACGGGCATGGTCAAATGTCTCGCACAGGAATACAAACGGAATGGTATTCGCTTCACCCTGATGCACCTCGGCGGTGTTGATTCGAGTTTCTGGGATAGCGTGACCATGAAGGTCGACCGCTCGAAGATGCTAAGTGTAGAGGCGGCGGCCCAGGCGGCGTTCTTTGCCGCGACGCAGGAAGGCGAAGGAGTCATGGCCGAAGTGGTCCTGATGCCCGAATCCCACCAGCTCGTATAATCGTCGTGACATTTTCCTAACTTCTTGAATTTGGTAGAATTTAGGGCGTTGACGTGTGCCCTGGGATAAATTGTTTTTTTATGTTTAGCGATAATTTTAGACGAGGCGAAGGGAAGACGAAGGGAATGGCAGGGTCGAAGGCCGCTTCGAAGATTGCGGATATCGGCTGGAAGGCTTTTCAGGCGGTGAATTCGCTCGTTCCCGAGGGCGAGTCGATCCAGCCGACGTGGGCTGCGGAGCCGCTTCTGAAGTCCTACGAGAGAACCGCTCCGCCGCTCGGATTTCCGCGCGAGACGGATTCCCTTTGTCCTGCCTGTGTGAAATCGGTCCGCAATGGTGTGATCTCCGGCGACATCCCGCTCGACATTTTGATGAACTCGCATCCGGGTGAGATCAAGGCCCAGATCGTCGAAGAAGACGGCCAGGTGGTAATGCGGAAGACATGTCCGACGCACGGTGAGTTCGTCGATGTGATGGCGACTGATGCGAAGTTTCTCGAACGAATTGAATCCCTTTTCTACGGCCGCGATTTCAAGGCTGCCGAAGACTCGCACGTACATCATCATGGGACATCGGATATCAAATTCGGCCGTGGTGCGGTTCTGACGGTCGACCTAACCAACCGCTGCAACATGATGTGCAATCCGTGCTTCATGGATGCGAATCAGGTGGGATACGTTCACGAGCCGACATTCGAAGACATCAAGGGGATCTTGGATCGAGCGGTATCGTTCAAGCCGCGCCGCCAGATCATCATCTTATTTTCGGGCGGTGAGCCGACGCTTTCGCCATTCTTTCTCGATGCGGTCGCATACGCAAAGAAGATCGGATTCTATCGTATTCTCGCCGCCACTAACGGTATCCGATACGCCGAAGACATTGAGTTTGCGAAGGCGGCAAAGGAAGCCGGTCAGCATGGTGTTTACCTCCAGTTCGACGGAACGAACGAAGAAGACAACAAGCATCGAGGCGTCGGGAATCTGTTCGACGTAAAACTAAAGGCTATCGAGAACCTCGCCGAGGTGGGGGTCAAGGTCACGTTGGTCACGACCATCGTCAACTCCTGGAACAATCAGGGAATCGGATCGATCGTTAAGTTTGCTGCCGAGAATATCGACAAAGTTCAGACGATCGCGTTCCAGCCGGTGTCGTTTACGGGGCGTGATGAAGATGTATCGGACAAAGATCGGATTGCCCAGCGATATACGCTTGCGGGAATGACTCACGACTTGAAAGACCAGCTCGATGGTGTACTTCAACCGATGCGCGATTGGTTTCCATTGTCGTCCTATTCGGCATTTACGTCGGTGATGGACATGCTGCAAGGAGCGGACGCCCCGTGGGGCTGGTCGTCGTGTAACTGTCACCCGAATTGCGGTATTTTTACGCTGATGGTCGTGAATACGAGGAGCAACGAGATCAGATCTCTCTTCGAGTTCTTCAATTACGAGCAGTTCATGCAGGACGTAGCGAAGATCACGGACACTGCCCGCGGCAAGAAGTTGACGATTGCCCAACTCGGGATGGCGATCATGCGCAATTACGACGCATCGCGTGCGCCGGAGGGCTTCCCGATCTCGCAGATCGTCAATCTCTTTAAACCTTCGTCGACGACCTCGAACAGCGATCGCAACGACCGAATGCAGGTCGAGAAGAAGGACGATGACATTTGGCGTGTGCTATGCGTCGAAGGGATGTGGTTCCAAGACCTTTTCAATTATGACTTCCGTCGCACCGAGATGTGCGTGATCCCGTATGGGACGCAGGAAGGCGAGATCTCATTTTGTGCATATAACACCGGCGTGGGCTGGCGCCAGATCATCGAAGAGATGCACAAGACCGCATCGCTTTCCGAATGGTACAAAGAGAACGGCCGCCACGATGTTTACGCAAAAGGTAAGGCTGTTCCCGGGATCGGCAAAGTGCGTTCGCTGTCGCTGCCGGTGATCGCAAAGGTTTTGGAAGAGGATCAAGACAAGCCCGCCGTCACGCCATATCTGGTTGAGGAAAACGAAACGGTCGGCGTCTAGTTGAATTTTCAAAGATCTCGATCGGGGCTATCGGTTCAACCGATAGCCTCTTTCATTTTCTTAAGGCAGCTCGACAGATCGCCGCGGATGTGAACACGCAACGCTCTTCTTCCACGGTCGAGTAATACTTGAAAATCGCCTCTTGCTTGCGCAGACTTAACGACGCCGAAGGTATATTTTTGGCCCGGAACGGGAAGGTCGATCTCATCGTCGGAGGTGATCTGCAGAAACACGCCGTTGTTTGCGCCGCCCTTGTAGGCCTGGCCAGTGGAATGAAGAAATCGCGGGCCGAAGCCGAGGCAGGTTGCGGAGAGTTCTTTGTGAAGGACTGTCTCGCGGATGGATTGGAGGGCTCTTTCGTTCGCGGCGTTCATCTCGATGTATCCAAGCAGGGCGAAATAATCGCTAACGCCCATCCGCGACAGGTGTGCTTTTAGGAATCCTGATAGCGTCCTTTCGGTAATTAGGTCATTCAGTTCTTTGACATTCTCATCATTACTAAAGAGGCTGATGCCATCGCCTTCAAAGAACGGAGTTTCCGACGGAAGAGATCCGGTCTTCTCATACTCATCCGTGATTTTTCGAGCCTCGATCTTCGCAGATTCGACATCGGGTTGGTTGAACGGATTTATGCCCATTACGGCGCCGGCGACTGCGGTGGCGAACTCCCAGCGGAAGAATTCCTGCGAGATGTGATAGAGGCTTTCGAGCTCGACGCGGATCATCGGGTGGCCGGCACGTTCGATGTCTTCTAGGCGCGTATAAACCTGTTCGTCGGTCGGTGAGCCTTTTACCGCGACGTGAACGAACACTCGGTCATTGTAATATTTCTCCGCATCGATCATCGGTTCGCGGTCGACTGGGATGATCGCAACGCCGTTCTTGCCGGTCGATTCGGCGATGAGCTGTTCAAGCCACGCCCCGAGATCGTGGATCTCGGGAGCGGTAAAGATCGTCAGCTTGTCGCGGCCGAGTTTATGGCAGGAGCCGAGGATGAGGCCGAGAAGGGCTCCGGGATTCTCGTCCGCGTTGTGACGCTTGCAGAGTTCGGCCATCGCGTTGGCACGATCGAGAAGGATGTCGACGTCCAATCCCATCGAAGCGGCGGCGGTGAGTCCGAATGCCGAGAGCGCTGAAAAGCGCCCCCCAACCTCAGGTTTGCCGTAGAAGATGTGGCGAAAGCCGTCGTCTTTTGCGATCTGCTCCATCTTTGAGCCGGGGTCGGTTATGGCGACGAACTGCTTCCCCGGTTCACTGGAGATCTGTGAAACACGGTCGAAGAAATACTGCTTGAAGCAGTTCGGTTCGAGCGTCGAGCCTGATTTGCTCGCGACGATGAAGAGCGTTTTCGAGAGCTCGAGTTTGTCTTCGACGGCCTTTACCTGTGACGGCACGGTCGAATCAAGGATGTGAAAATTCTTCTTGCCGAACGTAAGCGCGAGAACTTCGGGGCACAGTGATGACCCGCCCATGCCCATTAGGAGAACGTCGCTGAAGCCGGCGTCGTCGATGTCGGCTTGCAGATCGCGATACTTCGATGTCTCGGCCGCCTCTTCTTCGGCGATCGTCAGCCAACCGAGCCATTGTGCTTCGTCGTCGCCGGTCCAAACAGACGCGTCCTTCTCCCAGATGCGGGTCACCTTGTTGTCGGAGTTCCATTTGGCGACGTGTTCGCGGACAGCATCTTCGATCTGGGGCGGCAGGGAATATGAGATTGAGTTCATCGGCATTTTCTGATTTCCTTCGGTACGTTCAATTTTTACGCAAGAGCGGTTCGGAATCAAAACTTGAGGTTAAGATCGCTGAGCAAGGGAGCATGCCGGTTTGGAAATTGTTTGGTAACATTCGAGAAATGAAGCTTACCTTGTTGATTTCGTTGACCGTTCTTCTAACCGCGGCGGCTTGGGGACAGCCGTGCGTTGATGCTGCGAAACAGGTGAAACCGGTAATTTCGACCGAAGCCGCGAAGACATATGAAGCCAATCTTGCGATCGCTCGAGAAGCATATAGCAAGAATCCGCAGATCGCCGAAGAACTGATCTGGTATGGACGGCGGATGGCGTACTTGGGCGAGTATAAGGAAGCGATCAAGATCTTTACCGAAGGCGTCGCTAAATTTCCAAAGGACGCGAGAATGTATCGCCACCGCGGGCATCGGTATATCACCCTCCGCTGCTTTGACGATGCAATACGCGATTTCGAGACCGCCGCGAAACTGATCAAAGGCAAGCCTGATTCGGTCGAGCCGGACGGAATGCCGAACGCCCGCAACATCCCGACAAGCACGCTCCAATCGAACATCTGGTATCATCTCGGGCTTGCCTACTATCTTAAGGGCGACTTCAAGAAGGCTGAGAAAGCCTATGCCGAGTGTCAGAAGGTTTCAAAGAACAACGATATGCTTGTCGCCACCGTCTACTGGCGATATATGGCGCTGCGGCGATCGGGCAAGGCGAAGGAGGCGAAGCAGCTTTTGAATTCGCTTCCAAAAGATCTTGAGGTGATCGAGAACGAAGATTATCTAAAGCTGATCAAGCTGAACCGCGATGAAGAGCGGCCGGAGAAGCTGCTGTCGACGATTCAGGGAGATGCGAATACGCTGGGGTCGGCATCTTTGGGCTACGGGATCGGCAACTACTTTCTGTATAACGGCGATGCGGAAAAAGCCGGAGTAATTTTTCGGAAGATTGTTTCGGGCGATCAGTGGGCGAGCTTTGGGTACATAGCTGCGGAAGTTGAGTGGCGTAAATCACCTTTTTCCAGACTTGAGATCTTGGTAAAAATCTTCAGGCGTCCTGTTTCGTTATCCATTCAAGCAATGCAGCTTCCTGGGCGTGAAACCGTTGGTCGAGCTTTGTCGATCTCGTCATCGGCATCTTGAAAAACACCGACAATTGCTCCTGGATCCCGCCCTCGTTTCGTTGTTGTGCAAGGTCCAAACATCGTGCGATCTCGATGGCAAGCGGTGCGGCGAGGATCGAATCCCTACAGAGGAAGTTGATCTTTAGTTGCATCGGCTGACCGAGGAATCCGCGGATGTCGATGTTATCCCATGCTTCCTTGTTGTCGCCGCGGGGTCGGTAGTAACGGATGTCGACGATGTGATCTTCGACCTTGTAGCCGAGTATGTCGTCGAGAAGGCTGCTCTTGGTCTTCACTTTTGATGCGAGTGATTCCGCGTTAGATAAAGCCAGTCCGTCGCGGTTGCCGAGGATATTCGTCGAGAACCATCCGTCAACTTTCAATGCCCGCGAACGCAACGCAGGTGCGATGACGGACTTGATGAAGGTCTGACCCGTCTTCCCGTCCTTCCCCGCGATCGGTACACCTTGCTTTTCCGCGAACTCGATCAATGCCGGAGTGTCTGCCGCGACCGACGGCGTGAAGTTCCCGTAAGGAATGCCCTCGGCTATTGCCGCGTAGGCGTAGAGCATCGCGGGCGCGATGTCGGCTGAATTCTCGTCAAGAGCCGTTTCGAGACTCGCAATGGAATTGAACATCTCATTTCCCTCGCTCGCCAGCTTTTCGGTCGAGGCAAGGTTGATAACGACGACCGAGTCGCACTTCTCGCGAAAGCCCTGAAGGTTGTTTCTTAACTGCTCGATAATGGCCCGATGACCTTTGTCGCCGATCTTATTCTCACCGTCGATCAAGGATAAAAACCGTGTGTCGCCGATCGCGGGCCATGGCTTGACCTGTTTCAATGCCTCTTCGGTCACAATGAACTGCTTGTGGGTGAGGACGTCGTGGTTTTCAGCGGCTTTCGCAAGGTGGTCTGGGAAGAGATCCCAGCCGGCGAAGATGATGTCGGTGTAGTCGGCCAGATTCTCGGTAACGCTGTCCGCCAACGGCAGGCCGGTCGCGTCGATCACGCCCTTCTTGAGCATTTCAATGCCCGCCACCATCGTGGTGCCGACAGCACCGCCGATCCCAACGACTGCAATTCCAAGGACTCGTTTCGCCATATCAAAACGCTAAGTTTACATCAATGAAGTGGAAGCTCGCACACGCCTAACGAATGCCATTACGTGCGGGCTTCTGCAAAGCGTTTTGCAAGTTCACGTTTAAGAAGTTTGCCGGTCGGGCCTTTGGGGATGTCGTCGACGAAATGGACGGTCTTTGGGCATTTGTAGTCGGCGAGGTGAAGTTTGCAGAAGGTGGTCACGTCGTCGGGGGTGACGTTTCGGATTTGGGATTTGGGATTTGGGATTTCGGAATTCTCTAAGCCATGCTCCCTGATACTCGGCCTCCTGTCCGTAGGGTCGATCTGCTGAGAAGAACCACCCACTAACGCAGGCGGTACTGACATTAGCGGCGGCGTCTGATCCGCCCGTGCTTCGTGAGGGCTGCTGACACCTGTGTATCCGTTCTTCAAAACGATGAAGGCGGCGACTTCTTCGCCGTAGAGTTCGTCTGGGACGCCGATGACCGCGGCGTGGGCAACGGCGGGGTGGGTGTAAAGAAGATCGTCGATCTCGCGCGGATATATGTTTTCGCCGCCACGAATGATCATGTCGGATTTGCGGTCTGCGATGTAGAAGAATCCGTCGGCGTCGCGGTAGCCTATGTCGCCCGTGTGGAACCAACCGTTGGCGAAAGCTTTCTCAGTCGCTTCGGGGTTCTTGAAATATGCCTTGAAGATATTCGGGCCGCGGAGAGCGATCTCGCCGAGTTCGCCGTCGGGAACCTCGCTGTCGTCGTCATCGAGCACCGCCATCTCGTTGCCGATCGGCTGGCCGCACGATCCCGGACGGCGGTTTTCATTGGGCGGATTGAATGTGGAGCGGCAGGTGGATTCGGAAAGACCGTAGCCTTCGATGACGAGCACGCCAAAGGTTTCCTCGAAGCGTTTCAGGATCTCGGCGGGTACGGGGGCGGATCCGCACATGGCGAATTTGAGAGTCTGGAGTTTGGAGTCTGGAGTCTTGAGTCCGGAAGTCGACCTGTCTTCTTCATGCTTAATACTCATGACTCCAGCCTCTGGACTCACGAGGAGCATTGAGAGCATCGTGGCGACGGAGCCGAAGGATGTGATCTGATACTTTTCGACGATGTCCCAGAATCTTGAGGCTGAGAATTTGGGAGATACGACGGTCGAGCCGCCGCAGAAGAGGGCGGTCATGGTGGTGACTGTGACGGCATTCATATGGAAGAGCGGCATTATTGTGAGCAGACGATCGTCGGAGCCAAAGCCCATCCAGTTGGTGATCTGCTCGGCGTTAGCGAGAAGGTTTCCGTGGGTAAGCAGGCAGCCCTTCGGCTTTCCGGTCGTGCCGGAGGTGTATATGATGATCGCTTCGTCCTTGGTGGTGAGGGCTGTTTCTGCGAGAGTGTCGGGGAAGTCAGATGTGGCGGTTTCGAGGTTGCTGAAGTCGAGCGCTGGGACACCTTGAACACACTCCCTAACGGTCGTGTTTCCGCCTTTGTCGCCAAGGAGCAGGAGTCTGGATTCGGAGTTGGCGACTACCCATTCGATCTCTTCGGATTTCAGGAGCGAGTTTACCGGGCCGGCGACGGCACCGATCTCCCAGCACGCGAAGTAGGCCGCGACGTACTCCGGTGAGTTCGGCATCAAGAGGCTGACGACATCGCCTTTTTCGATGCCATGCGAGAGGATCATGTTCGCGGTACGGTTGACGACTCGGTCGAACTCGGCATAGGTCCAATCACGGCCGTCTGTCTCAGAAAGGAGAAACGGTTTGTCCGGCGTGTCGGCGGCTCGGGTCTCCAGCAATTGTCGCAGGTTGGCGAAGGTCATCGATCGTAAGAATATCCGAAAAATAATCACCGTGCCTACCCAAACGGGTGTGTTGCCGTCCGCGAAGGCGGGTTATCTTCTCAACATCGACGGTGGTGTTGACCGCGACAAAGCTTTAGAGGAGAACCGTTTCATAATGCCGACCTTTATTATTTTCGCAATACTTTTCATCATCGCCGCTTTCACGTCGGGCTGTAATACAGTGGCGAGCACATCGGCGAATAATACGGCGCCGCCCGCGAACACAGCCGCAAAAAACGAAGATCCGAAACCAGCCGATCCGAAACCGACCGAATCTGCACCCGCCGATCCGTCGACCGTCGGATCGCTCACTACCCCGATCGAGGCATATAAGACCGCATACGATCTTCGCAAAAAGAAAGATGTTGCCGGCCTGAAGGCAATGATGTCGAGCGATATTAAAGAATTTCTGACGATGATGGGCGAAGAGGATAAACCAAAGAAATCGCTCGATGACATGATCAAGGAGATGTGCGACAAGCCCCAGGCTGATCGTGCCGATACCCGAAACGAGAAGATCAAGGGAGACACCGCTACCGTGGAATACCTCACGGAAAAAGGCGACTGGAAGACGATGGATTTCGAAAGGGTAGGCGGCAAATGGTTCCTTAGTTTCCCGAAGGCGGAGCCGGGCGAAACTATGAACAAGTAACGACCTCAACTCTCCCTACCTCCACAAATGCCCGCAAGTGTTGTCTGTCCTCCAGTCAGATCGCATTTGCGGACACTGCTATTTTGGGCATACTATTGCCAAACTATGACGGTCTATAAGAGTTGCGTAAACGGGAAATGGATCGATTCAGCGTCGGGTAAAACAACAGAAAACATAAATCCGGCGAACGTCGACGATGTGATCGGGACGATCCAGATGGCGACCCGATCCGAAGCTCGTTCGGCGGTCGAGGCGGCCTACGATGCATTTCGCGATTGGAAGCGAACGCCTGCCCCGGCTCGGGGGCGGATAGTAGCGAAGGCGGCCCGGTTAATGGAGGAACGGAAGGAAGAGCTTGCGGCAGCCATCACGCGAGAAGAGGGAAAGACCCTGTCTGAGGCTCAGGGAGAGCTGACGCGTGCGATAAATGTGGTTGAGTTCTGTGCGGGCGAATCGCGTCGAATGGTGGGCGAGACGATCCCATCGGAGCTTCCCGCTAATTTTGCTTACACGATAAAGGAGCCGCACGGAGTTGTCGCGTGCATAACGCCGTGGAATTTTCCGGTGGCGATACCTGTCTGGAAGATCGCTCCGGCTTTGGTTGCGGGGAATACGGTCGTGTTTAAACCGGCGACGCTTACGCCTGCGACGGCTGTGCTGCTGACTGAGATATTTAATGACGCGGGGTTGCCGCCGGGGGTGTTGAATCTTGTGCTCGGGTCGGGGAGTGAGGCCGGTGACGAGATCGTGAATCACCCTGCGGTCAAGGCGATATCGTTTACGGGTTCGACGGAAACTGGGCTCAAACTTTACGCTCAAGTTGCACCGCGAGGTGTGAAGGTCCAGGCGGAGATGGGCGGGAAGAATCCGGTCGTTGTGCTGGAAGATTGCGACATGGATCTTGCGGTTGAGTCGACGGCCCAGGGAGCGTTCGGATCCACGGGGCAGCGATGTACGGCTACCTCGCGGGCGATCGTGATCGATAAGGTCGCGGACGAATTTGTCGAAAAGATCGTCGCACGTGCGAAGAGTTTCCGGCTCGGTCCGGGCGATCATCCGCATTCAGATATCGGCCCGTCGGTGGACGAGGGCCAGTTCAAAACGGTGCTCAAATACCTCGATATCGGCCGCGAGGACGGGGCTGAGTTGGTGTGCGGCGGGAAGCGAGCGGCAGGCGATGGGCTGGAGAACGGATGGTTCGTCGAGCCGACGGTGTTCGATCGTGTGACGCCGGACATGCGGATCGCTCGCGAAGAGATCTTCGGACCGGTCTTGTCGGTGCTGCGAGTAAGTAATTTCGAAGAAGCTATGACGGTGGCGAACGACAGTGAGTTTGGTTTGTCGTCGTCGGTCTTTACGAACGATACGAATATGGTCTATAGGTTTGTTGACGAGATCGAGACCGGCATGACGCATATCAATTCGCCAACGACCGGCGGCGAAGCCCACATACCATTCGGAGGCGTAAAACACACCGGACTCGGAGCCCGCGAACAGGGGTCGACATCCCTCGATTTCTACACCGAACTGAAGGTCGTTTACGTCGATTACACTGGTAGGAAGCGGGAAGGCAATCTTTACTAGCTGTGGCTTTCGACGTAGAGTACTCGGTGTTTCGGACTCTTGTTTCGAATCGACTAATATGAAATTCCTCACTGTTATAGTGGCGGCGCTCGTGGTCGGGACCGCGGCCGTTACGGCCCAGCATGCTGATCATAGAGCACCTGAAACCTCAGTTGACTCAAAGCCGATCGCACTGGTTACCACGGATGCGATCACACACAGAAAAGTCGCGACGTCGAATAAGCAGGCGCAGGCTTATTTCGATCAGGGCTTGACGCTTTACTACGCATTCAATGACGGCGACGCAGTCAGGTCGTTTCGGCGTGCGGCCGAACTTGATCCGCAGCTTGCGATGGCTCATTGGGGAGTCGCTCTTGCGGCGTATCCTCGATCTACCGGCGGCGGAGATCCGAAGGACGAGAAGAGGTTGAAAGAGGCACGTGACGCTATGAAGACGGCGATGGCGATGTCTTCGCCGCCTGCGGATCGAGTATGTATCGAAGCTCTTTCGAAGCTGCTCCCTGCAGGGGCGACATACGATCGAAAGGCATCGGAGGAATCGTATCGGCTCGCAATGAAGGCGGTCTACGACGCGGCACCGAAAGACGCCGATGCTGCGGGCCTCTACGCTCTCGCGATCTTTTATGCGAACGGGTCTTCGAATTGGTCGGACGAAGGCACGCCGGTTGGGAATTGGCAGGCTATGATCGATGTGCTCGAGGCGGGGCTCAAGCTTCACCCGAAGCATCTGGGATTGACCCACACTTACATCCATGCCGTTGAAGAATCGCCGAGGCCTGATCGAGCACTCGCGGCTGCAGACGCGCTGCGTGGACTCAAGATTTTCACACCGTCGTTCGGCCACCTAGTTCATATGCCGGCGCATATTTACGTAAGAACGGGGGATTTTCATCGGTCTATCGATTCGAATGAGCAGACGGCAGCAATGCCGACAGATACGCTGTCGGAAGAGTTTCGGCTGTGGCATTACAATCATGTGCTCAACTTTCTGTTGTTTTCGTACGGAATGCAGGGAAATTCGGCAATGGTTTCGAAGACGCTGGATAGGAAATTCGGGTTTTATGCTCCGCGTTACTCTGATCAGCGCCCGCGATATTGGGTGAGGTTCAAGCGTTGGGACGAGATCTTGAACGCACCTGCGCCGGCGGCGGATAGCCGTCCTGCGACGCTCGTTGGCTGGGCGTTTGCGAGGGCGATGGCGTTTGCCGTTAAGGGCGATGCGGAAAAGGCTGCGGTTGAGCGAGCGAAGCTGAAGCCGGACGATTCTGCGTTGTGGAAGCTTGATGACCTGCGGGTCGAAGCGGCGCTCGCACGGTCCCGCGGTGATAAGAAGGCGGAGATCGTTGCCTTGGTGAAAGCGCTTGCGGCGGAGGATACGCTTGAGTACTCCGAGCCGCCTCTATCGATGTCACCCTTGCGAGAAAATCTGGGCGGCGCCCTGCTTCGAGACGGCCAGAACGTCGAGGCGGAGAAGGTTTTTCGCGAAGATCTTCGCCGCAATCCGGGTAGCGGCCGTTCGCTGTTTGGGCTGATGACGGCGCTCGAAGGTCAGCGAAAGAAAGACGAGGCGTCGGACGTCCTCAAGGATTTTAGGAAAGCCTGGAAATATGCAGATATCACGCTGACGATTGACTCACTTTGACCTTGAGAGATCGAGTACTTTTCTTCGATCGGGACGGCGGAATTGGTATAGAATACTTGCCAATTCCGCATTCGCTTTTTACGACTAACATGACACAACCACAACCAAGATCGACGGTTTCCGAGGCCGTTCGTAAGCACAAGGAGTTTCTATTTCCGGCCGTGGCAAATTATTACCAGGAACCGATCGCATTGACGCACGGTGAAGGCGAGTACGTTTGGGACGATCAAGGTAATAAATACTTAGATTGTTTCGGTGGTGTGCTGACGGTGAGCGTCGGTCACGGGAACCCCCGGGTGAACGCGGCGTGGAAGGATCAGGTCGACAAGATCGCCCACACATCGACGCTTTACGCGAATCAGCCGCAGAGCGATCTCGCGGAAAAGCTTGCGGAGATCTCACCGGGTAAATTGAAAAAATCGTTCTTCACGAACAGCGGAACCGAGGCTGACGATACCGCGATCCTGGCGGCGAAGCTTGCGACCGGTAATCAGGAGATCATCGTACTGCGGCATTCGTATGCTGGAAGGTCGGCAACAGCGTTGGCGTCGGTCGGGCACAAGTCTTGGCGGCCGATAGCAGCCCAGGTTCCGGGCATCGTTCATGCCCCTGCTCCTTACTGTTATCGATGCCCGCTGAAGCTCGAGTATCCGTCGTGCGGCGTGGCGTGTGCCGATGACGTAGAGGACATTATTAATACAACGACGACCGGCTCCATCGCCGCGTTCATGGCGGAGACGATCCTTGGTGTGGGCGGGTTCATCATTCCCCCGAAGGAGTATTTTCCGAAGGTGGCAGAGATCGCTCGTCGCCACGGCGGGCTTTTTATCTCGGATGAAGTGCAGGCAGCTTGGGGACGGACGGGTGATAAGTGGTTCGGCATCGAGCACTGGGGAGTCGAGCCGGACATCATGACCTCGGCGAAAGGAATGGGCAATGGCGTGCCGATCGCGTGGACGACCGCAACGCCGGAAGTTGCGGACGCCTTTCCCGGCCTGACGTTCTCGACGTTCGGCGGAAATCCGGTGTCGTGTGCCGTCGGACTCGCCGTTATCAATGTCATTGAGCAAGACGACTTGCGAACGAATGCTCGAGTCGTCGGCGATTACCTTAAGACCCGTCTTCTCGAGCTCCAAGAGAAGCACGCGATCATCGGAGATGTACGCGGGATGGGGCTGATGCTCGGAATAGAACTGGTGAAAGACCGCATGACAAAAGAACCGAACCCCGAAGCGGTTTTACGCGTATTCGAAGAGACCAAGCGAAAGGGAGTTCTCATCGGTAAGGGCGGCCTTTACGGAAATGTGATTCGCACGGGGATGATGCTGAATACGACGATCGGTACGGTCGATCAGTTGGTCGAGGCGTTGGATGCCGCCTTCGCGTTGTGTTAGTCGCGATTGGTTAGCGATCTTTTGGCGTCCTTTCCTGTTGGGCGCAAGCTTGGACCGTATTGCACGGAACGGCCCGTTCGACAAAGAAATCGATAAAAAACGACGCGGCCGTATAGGTCAGATAGCCGATCAGAAAACACGCGATGCAAACCGCGATAGCAAATGCAGAGCTTCCCTTCATTGCTGGCATTCTCCTTGGGTTAACAATTATCGAATGATCGCTATGGAAAATAAATAAAAAGAAGACGCCAGTCTCTCGAATTAGTGGTGACACGATATCAGAAGAGCTTAGAAAATTCAAAACTTTGAATGTTATTCGAATGTAGGAATTTCCTTAGCATCGGACGGCAGCGTGATAGGCCGATCGTTATTGCAGCAAATAGACGATTTCATGGAGATAGTTGTAAGACCTGCCGGGACAGACGATCTCAAGACGCTGCTCGAATTTGAGCAAGGCGTGATCGAGGCTGAGCGGCCGTTCGACGTAACGCTCAAGCGTGCGCCGATCAATTATTACGACATGAATTCGATGCTCGAGGCTCCGCACATCCGGCTCGTCGTTGCCGATTTCGAGGGTGAGATCGTTGGCTCGGGCTACGCGCGAATCGAAGGTTCAAAGCCCTATCTTACGCACGACCGGCATTCTTATATGGGATTTATGTTTACCGTCCCCGAACATCGCGGAAAGGGTATAAACCAAAAGATCATCAAGGATCTCGAACAGTGGTCGCTGTCGCAAGGCGTGACCGAGATGCGGCTTGAGGTCTACGTGGCGAATACGTCCGCGATCCGGGCGTACGAGAAGATCGGATTTTCAGGGAACATCTTAAAAATGCGAAAGAGCATTTCAGAGGAATAGTATGAGATTGTCCATCACCGTCGTCATTGTCTTGCTGTGTGGTTTGGGGCTGAATGCTCAGGTCCCTGATCGTGCAAAGGTCGTCGCAGGCGCTGAACGAGCGTTCGAGAAATCTTCGAAGACGAATCCTGGGCCTGCGCCAGGCTGCGCGGTCGGAGTTTCGCTGAACGGAGAATCCGTCTTCGAGAAAGCGTTCGGG
>JBDSLC010000053.1:0-4465 GCA_039916585.1 Pyrinomonadaceae bacterium
TATTCTTCATTGGCGGTCTCCTTAAGGACGGGGAGGGTGAAATAAAAAGTAGCCCCTTTGCCCACTGCGGCTTCGGCCCGCACTTCACCGACGTGGCGGTGCACGATACGCTGAACGGTGGCGAGCCCGATACCACTGCCTTCGAATTCCGCCGTACTATGCAGCCGCTGAAACGCACCGAACAGTTTCTCGGCGTATTCCATGTCAAAACCGGCGCCGTTATCCCTGACAAAAAATTCAGGCGTTCCTTCCGTTACATCCACCCCAAAGGCGATCTTCGCTTTCTTCACATGCGACGTAAATTTCCATGCGTTGCCGAGTAGATTGCCGACAGCGACTCCGATCAACCGCTTGTCGCCGTAGGCCGTGAGGCCGTCCTCAATGGTTACCGTCACCTTTCGTTCCGGGTCAATTTTACTTAACTGGTCCACAACCGATCTTGCGATCTCGGTCATATTTAGTTTCTCGCGGAGCATCTCGCTCCGGGTAATGCGGGCTAGCTCGAGAACTTCGTCGATGAGTTGGGCCATTTCACGGCTCGCGTCGCAGATCTGGTTCAGGTAATCTTTGCCGACGTCGTCGACCTGTTCTGAATAATCCTCGAGCAGGGCCTGGCTAAACCCGTTGATATGCCGCAGCGGTGCCCTCAGGTCGTGCGAAACCGAATACGAAAATGCCTCAAGCTCTTTGTTCACGGCATTGAGTTCCGCCGTTCGCTCTTCGACACGATTCTCGAGAGCCGAGTTGAGCACACGGATCTCCTTCATCGTCTTTTTTAATTCGGTAATGTCGCGGGCGATCTTATTGGCCCCGATTACCTTGCCGTTGGCGTCGGTGATCGGCGTGATAGTTATCGAAACGTCGATCTCCGTCCCGTCCTGTTTTAGTCTCACCGTCTCGAAGTGATTAATGGTGTGTCCAACAGCTATTCGGCTAAGAAAAAGCGGCTCTTCGTGCTCTTTGGCGGCAGGTATCAGTATGCTGATCGACTTTCCGATGACCTCTTCACGCAGATAGCCGAACATCCGCTCGGCCGCGGCATTCCATGATGTGATCACACCGGTTAGATCCTTTCCAACAATGGCGTCCTCTGACGCCTGCTCGATGGCGAGCAGCCGAATGTGAGACCGCGTCGCCTGTCTGCTGGCGGTAACGTCAAGAATATTGCATTGGATGACGCCCTTTTCGCCGGCATCGTAGGCAGTTGCGACAAACTCGACCTCACGGAGTTCGCCCGAGCTTGTCTCGATCGACAGGTCGTCGTACCGCAGAGTTCCGCTCTTCCGGAGCGCGCGAAATGCCGCCTTGCTCGCCTTTTGATCGTCGAAAAAGCCGATGTCCCACAGCATTTTTCCAATAAAGTGCTTCCGCGGGTAGCCGAGTAGATACCGTAAACAGGGGTTTACATCAGTGATCTCAAAAGTCTTGGCATCTAAGACGAGGATGCCGTCGAGAGCGGATTCAAAAAGCCGTCGGCAGCGTATCTCGGACGCTCGGAGCGATCTCTCAACCTGCGTTTCGTGTGCCGGCGGATCTTTCTTGAAGGTCGGTACCGCGGTTGTCGTGTCTTCGGTCGTCGGGAGTTCGATTTCAACCATAAGGGTCAGAGTCTTTTACAAACAGGAAGATGTTCCGTTAGAAGAGCATAGGATTATTCTTGGCCGGACGCCCTGGGCGGCCTCTTTAGGCGTCGTCCGGCGATGTCCGGAACTTGCACTGAATAGCGGGCCTCGAGCGTTACGGCGTTGAGGATCGGAATGCCATCTTGCGAGGCCTCGAAAAGCCGCCGGTAGCGGATCTCAGAGGCATGAAAAGCTGACGGGGTACCGAGGGTGCCCATATATGGTCCGTCTCGTCATAAGACGCCGGTGCTAACGCACGAGCTTACTCAAAAGGATCAGTAAATAATTTCGAAGGGTGCTGGGTTTCGGAATTAAATCGAACCATCCTGAAGCGACTCGGCGGTAATTTCGGAAGTTAAGGCCGAGGCCCGGGAAATCCCAAAATTCGTAACTTTAGAGGTCCAACACAAGTTTGGTCCTATTAGAAGCCGATGTCAATGAGTCTAATTCCCAGACTGAGGCACTTAGATTTTCTTAGCACCATCATTCGTTGAACCAGATTTGCCGCTTGAGCATTAGCCTAATCTCAGGCGTGACGTTCGTCGGCGAGTTTTGCAAGCAAGACCTTGGGAAAATACTTCAAGACGTCCTTACCACCGATAACCCCGAGGATATGAGCCGAAGGGACCACGATATTTTCGGAACAACCTGTGGGATACTATTGGCTCAAACGTAAATGCGCTCGGCCTAGCAGCGAAGGCTATGGCAAGCTCAAAAAAAGCCTCAGCCCACGCAGGATCGGTTGTAAACGAAGTATTAGTGGTGCGAAGCGGCACTTTGTCGCTGACGGCAAACGACGACGAGCCCGTATTAAATGTTGGAGAATTTACCGTGCAGCTGCGATCGGAAAGAATAAGAATGGCGTTCCATTACAGTCTCGCCACATTAAGGGAGCTACGGATGGAGAAGGATCTACTTCGGACCAAAGAAATCTCGACCTTCAGAACCGCGTTCTTCACCAGCTTCGACGAAAGCAAAGCGGACGCCCCGATCGGCACCACCTGATCGTCGTCACCGTGCATGATGAGGGTCGGCACGTCGATCTTCTTCAGATCCTCGGTCAGATCGGTTTCAGAGAATGCCTTGATGCAGTCGTAGGAAGCCTTGTAACCCGACGCCATTCCCTGCTGCCACCATTTCTGGATAAGGCCTTGCGAGATCTTCGCTCCCGGACGGTTAAATCCGTAAAATGGCCCCGAAGCGATATCCAGGAAAAACTGTGAGCGGTCAGCCGTGAGAGCTGAGCGAAATCCGTCGAAAACCTCAAGGGGCAACCCGCCTGGGTTGGCTGCAGTTTTAAGCATTAACGGCGGAATCGCGTTCACTAGTACGGCCTTTGCGACGCGCTTGGATCCATGACGGCCAATGTAGCGAGCAACCTCACCCCCGCCCGTGGAGTGTCCAACATGGATCGCATTTTTCAGATCGAGAGCAGCGGTCAACTCGGCTAGATCGTCCGCGTAAGTGTCCAGATTGTTACCATTCCAAGTTTGACTCGACCGACCATGTCCCCGACGATCGTGAGCAATGAGCGGAAGCCCCGTGAGGCAAAGAAGAATATCTGGTCGTCCCAGTCGTCTGAACTCAATGGCCAGCCATGACTGAAAACCACGGGCTGTCCGCTGCCATAATCCTCAAAAGCTATCTTCGTACCGTCTTTTGTCGTGATCGTGTTCATCGCTTGTTCTCCTTTTGGTGTCTCACCCTTTGGTCCGGACGGATTCGCTTCGGTTGTACTATTCGCCCTACCTGCAATCGGCATCGCTGCCGCCAAAACCACTCCCAAACCCGCCATCAAAACCTCACGACGCGACCGTTGACTACCGTCTATATTCATACAGACTCCTTCTCACTTAAATTTCATGCGCCACTCTGTTTGACTCGCCTCCGTAGTTCATTCGAAACGAGTAAGTTCTCTGAGATTAAGGATTTCTGCTCCAAAAGACGTCCCGAAATAGAATGGTTTTTCAATAGCTAGTTCTTTCTATCCAGCGATACCTACTTAGCGGTAGTGTGACCCAGCCAACCAAGTAACGAATATGCATTTCGATTCGATCCCGTCATATGGGTCAGTCGTCGAAATGAATCTATCGGATTCATAATTCGAGCGAGGACCTCCTTCGACCGCGCCATCAATCGGAACATCTATTTGATTCAACACGGGTTGAGGATGGTTTTTTCTTGTGGTGTCGCCCTCCCGCATGCTTTCTTTGAAAGATTCTTGAGTTGCTGCCGAAAGACGGGCTGCACCTGAGCTGCATATAACGTGTCTGCGTCAACGTCGCCATACTTTGTTGGATTGTCGATCTCGCCGCTCAACGCCTTGGATTGGAAATGTGTACGAGGATCGCGAGATGTGTCGATGGCGGTCACGACGCGTGTACATTGAAAGGAAGCAGAAGGAGAATGTGCGGAAATCTGTCGCTGGACCATCAGGAGTTCATGATCGGGATACTTGCGGTTCGCTCGCAGTTGTACTGGGGCGACAAGAGGCAGAGATAGAGCCGCCGACAGACACCCGGCTATGCTAAAATTCTGACATTCGCGAATTTCTAGATCAAGATTGAGTCGGCAAGGTGAAAGTAGGGCCTATCGTATGTTTATCGTATGCGCTTCGTAGGATACAGTGATACTGATTGAACGCGATCTTTCTAAAAATCCAATAAATACGGTCTCGTAACGGTAGGTGACACTCAGTAAAGCGCCGTCAGTTCGAACTGCAAAACCTTTATTCATCGGTTCGATTCCGATCGCCGCCTCCAAAAAGAACATCGGCACTTCACTCGCCAGTCAAATCCTAACTGCGTCAAAATGTTGCCCAATAGGTGATTTTGGCGTTTCTT